>JBGTIB010000040.1:0-50272 GCA_041745875.1 Flavobacteriales bacterium
GATGACTACAAAGAATATCCTGAGTACGTTCGGTATCGCATGCACCGTAGCATGCTTTGGGGTTTCCTGCGGGAATGAAAAGGACGGGCCGGCCGAACCGCCCATCTTGCAGGCGAGCCAAATTGAAGCTCATGTAGAGGAGCAAGACAGCGCTGCATGGCACCGGGTCCAGGGTATTCGCGAACATGCGGTAGCGATGCTGAACGCGGACAGCATTGAGGCAGGCAAAATTCTGACGTGGCAGACGGTGGATGCGGCCCTCAGCCTGCCTGTGCCGGATACGGCTGCGGTTCTGCTTGCACTTGTGACCCTTGATGAACAGCTGCGCAAAGCAGGGGATATCGACGGCGCTATGGAAGCCCATCATCGCGTGAACGAACTGCTTGACGCTTGGGCTCCTTCAACGGCGGCGCCGATCCATGTCACGATCTGGTCCACGGCGGCGACAAACCAAAGGAACCTGTTCCAACTTGACCGCGCCGTGAGGGCAGCCAGGCGCGCTGCTCGAATTGCCGAAGAATTGGGGGAGCATGTGGGCCTCATCCGGTCCTTGGATGCCTTGGCGGATATCGAGTTCGCATCCGGCCAGTATGAACGCGCGATCGTTACAGGCAAGCGGGCACTTGATCTCCTGAGAAAGTCGGATATCGATGAGCCTGAGAAGCACTATTGGCGAAATCGGATCTGCATGAGCCTGGCCCAGGTCAGCAACGAACAGGAAATGTTCGAAGAGGCCAACCGCTACTTCAACGAAAGCATTCAGGCCGCCGGCGATCTGTACGGCATACCGAGCTTCCATTATGCTGTCGCCCTCCTGAACAAGGGCGTCAGTTTCCTGCGGGATCCGGTGGAAGTGGATTCCGTACTGTACTACCTGCGCCTTGGCGAGCGTCATCTCAGGGAACATCCTGCTTATGCGCCGATCAAGCGCTACAACATCGATCCGATGGTGTGCTGGACCTTGGCGCATGCCAATAGAATGGATGAGCTACGATCGTACAGCCGCTTGGACACCTCCGACATCTCCATCGATTGGCTGAACCATGGCGACCCAATGTCAATGCTCCAATTGTACGACTACGAAGCGGGGATCCACCAGGAAAGCTACAAGCACTCGAAGGACCCTGATGCGGCATGGATAGCCCTGCGCTTCCATGAGGAGGTGGACAGGGGTGCCCACGCCATCTATCGGAACATGGACTTGGACGGTATGCCACGTCTTACAGCGCAGGTGAGTGAACACAAGAAGCAATACCTATACCTGCTGTCATTAATGGATGAGCAGGGCATCAAACCCTTGGATATCCCGCTGGCCACGGACCTGATGGACCAAGCGAAGGCCCTTCAGCTTCGCAAGTTCATGCAGGATGCTGCTGTGGCGGAGCCCGGTGGCGGGGCGAACTACCACAGGCTCCAACGCTTGATCCGCGCTCGCAACGCAGGAACATCGATCGATGCAATGACACTTGAAGCCTTGGATGCTGCGATCGATTCTTTGCAACACGTGTTCTTCGGCGGTAGTCCTCCTTCGCTGGAGCACGTTGCCGGGGCGGCTTTGGAAAGGGTCCAACGATCGGCACGCAGCGGTACGAGCGTGATCTCTTTCTCCCTACTTGATTCAGCCCTGTTCCTTCTCGCCGTGTATCCCGATACAACGATCCTGGCACGCCATCATCTCACCGCGGAGCAACGCGAGCTGATCGGATCCTTCCCAGCCGCATTGTCGGGTTATGCACACGGCGAAGGGAGCGCTCTCAGCATCGGCAACCTGATCTTCAGCAATATCCCAGTACCCTCCACGCCACATACGATCATCATTCCCGATGGAAGCCTGTGCCGAATGCCTTTCGAAACATTGGAAATACCCCATGGCATCGGAAATACCACCTTACTGGGTGACCTCACTACCATACGTTATGAGTACGCCATTGACATGATCAACCACCAGCGGCGAAGTGACGTGCCCGGCACCCTCTTCGGCATGGCGCCCGAGTTCGCCCCACAGACCGTCGCAGCCGACACCGACCTGGAAGCCATGCATGATCTGCTGGCCGCACGGCCCAACCTACGCAGCAACCTCGTCCCGCTAACCCACAACAGGGAGGAGGTAAAGGCGCTTGACGAACGCTTCAAGGGAAGCACCATTACCGGCATGAACATGACCAAGGAACAGGTACTGGATGGCATGCGCAACGCTACCGTGCTCCACTTCGCCACCCACGCCTTCGCCGACCAGGATGAACCCGAGCGTTCAGCCATTGTGATCAGCGGTAATGCGGCCAAGCGCCGCGCGGAGAGTAGCAGTGACCGCAACTGGAGCAGCCGCCCCAACGATGCCCTGCTGCACGCATGGGAGATCCAGACCATGCCACTCAACGCCCAACTGGCCGTACTCAGCGCATGCGAGACGGCCGTGGGCCGCGAGCAGGCCGGTGAGGGGGTGATGTCCCTGGCCCGTGCATTCCGCTATGCCGGGGTGGACAACATCGTGAGCAGCCTGTGGAAAGTGGACGATGCCGCCACCAAGGAGATCATGCTCTCCTTCTACGACAATCTTGCAAGTGGCATGGGCAAGGCCGATGCGCTCGCCGAGTCCAAGCGCGCCTACCGCCGGGCCCACCCCAACGCGCCTCCTGCTTATTGGGCGGCCTTCGTGCTGGTGGGGGACAATGAGCCGGTGGTGTTGGAGCAGCGGATTGACCGTCGGTTATGGTGGGTCGCTGGGGCAGCCCTGCTATTCGTCCTTGGCCTTGCCGGCTTCCGTCAGAGCAAGCAAAAGCGCCGTTTGACTGCCGCTTGATCACAACGTCGCCCCTGGTTCAAGAGATCAAGGGGCGGGCAAGCAGGCCTAACGTTCATGGCTAACCTTACTCCATTGCTTCCTGTAATCGTGCGATGCGCTCGTCCCATGGGAAAGGTGCCTGCACATCGCGTAAGGCTTCACGGGCACTCTCAGCATCCGCCTCCAGCAGGTATGCAAGCGCGAGGTAGTACGCCCGCTCGGCCTGGATGGCAGCATCGGCCGCATTCACCTGCCCCAGTTCATCGCGCGCTTCGTTCGGGCGGTCCAGCTTCATCAGTGCCCAAGCACGGTCCAGCCGGGTGCGATCGCCATAGCGGTCGGTGAACTCCTCCCGCTCCAGCAGCATCTCGGTAAAGCTGAGCAGTTCCTGCCATTGGCCGGACTGCAGGCGCTTGCTCGCCACCTGCTGCAGGCTGTCGATCACCGTGGTGCCCTCCCCTGCACTACGCGTGGCGCTGGGTGGCTGTTGAAGCTCTGCCAAGGCCAGGCTACGGTAGTCGGCATCCTGCCCGGATAAGAACCACAGTGATACGCCCAGCAGCACCAGCACACCGGCTGCAGCAGCCATCCAACGCATATCGAAACGTCGGCCGATGGGGATGACCGGCGTTTCCTCCGGCACAATTTCGCCGACCTGTTCCTGCGTTTGGGACACACGCTGCACCAGTTGGCGGAAACGCAGCTCAGGCTCCTGGTGGATGGCCTCCATCAGTGTTCTTTCCGCAGCCACCTCATCGCGCAGCGTGGGGTCTGTGGCAAGCTCCTGCTCAAAAGCGCTGCGCTCGGCAGTGCTCACCGATCCGAGCACATAGGCATGTATGCGTTCGCTGCGTTGGATGTCCAATTCCTCGTTCATCATCGTGCGGGTTGGATCCGGACACCGCTTATGATCGAAACTTCTTCGCGGAACTTGTTGAAGGTCTTCCGGCAACGGAAACGCTTCAGGCGAACATAGTTCTGGTCGGCCCAGCCCATCGCCAGCATGATCTCCTCCGGCTTGCGATCATCGGCATCCATGCGGAAGAGCTGCTGGCAATCGGCGCCTAATCTGTCGAAGGCGCTCAGTGCGATCTGCTGTTCGGCCAGTGCATTGCGGTCGGGTTCCTGTTCCATCATCTCGTCCTCCGGTGTTTGGGGGTCCACCGGTTCATACCCGCCCCCCTCCACACCGTTATCATGCACCAGGCGCTTGGTCCGCCGCAGTTCCTTCAACCAGAGGTTGATGCCCACCCGGTGCGCAAAGGAGGAAAGCTGCACGCCCTCGTTCAGTTGGAAGGCAGGGTCGTTGGCCTTCTTCCAGATCTCCACCACCACCTCGTTGGCCAGGTCGATGGCCTGCTCCCGCGTGCCACTGTTCAAGCGCACATGGTGGATCAAAGGCGGCTTGATGCGGTCCAGCAGGGCGGCGACAGCCCGCTCCTGGGCGCGCAGATCGCTACCCCGCAGCGCTTCAAGGATCTCGTTGTCGCTGGGCACGGTCGCCATGGCAGGCGAAAATAGGCTAGGGGTTGATAACGGTGTATGAAGCGATGGAATACACCCATGGATCGCAATTAGCGCGGACCAATGACACGGAAGCCAACGCACCAAAACCGACCGATCATGAAAACCTTACTCACCTCCCTTCTCCTGCTCCTGATGGCGACCACACAGGCACAGGACAGTCCCGCCGTCCAACTCTGGGCAGCGGCGAACGGCCAGGGCATGATCCACCAGTCCATCCCGGATGCAGGTGAGGTACCAGAACTACGGATGGAAGTCCGTGGAAAGGTGCGCTCCCTCGAGGTGGCTGCCGGATACGTGGCCGTATTCCATGATGGAGAGGACCTCGATGGCCTCAACACGTTGGAAGTATGTGGCCCCAAGCGCATCGATGACCTGTCGACGATGCCTATGCTCGGTCTGCGCGGGAACTGGAATGGTGCGATCGCCTCGGTGGAAGTGATGAGGATGAAATCCGATGACGCGGAAGAAGGACCGATCGACCCGATGATCGCCTTGGAGCAGCGTTGATCCAGAGCTCTGAACAACCCTGAAAAGCAATAGCAACATGCGACACGGCATCCTCCTCAAAGTAGCACGCGGCCACCGTTTCTTCCCCTTGCAGGACATCCTCGCGGCGGAAGCCAGGGACCGCTATGCGGAGATCCTTCTTGCCCATGGCGAACGTTGCCCTGTGTTCCACGGGCTGGGCGAGTTGGAAGAACGATTGAAGTGTGGCCACCCGATCGGCGGCCACCTCTTCTGGCGGGTACATCGCCGCTACATCGCCGGGCTGCACCACGCAACAAGCCTTTCGCATAAACGCATGCTCACCCTCGGCAACGACCTGGAACTGCCCGTGAGCCGGGACCAATGCCGAAGCCTGATCCAAGCCTGTGGAACCGTTCACTGAATCATCCTGCGATCCATGCCGATCATTAACACTTTCATCCGAAATACCCCGAAGACGGGGATCCGCTCACGCCATTCCCGCATTTTGGCACAATCCAAAAGCCAGCGTTCCTGGTCCGACACGCCCCTTACAGCCATGCCAGGAACCACGCCCTCGCAACGTAGTACCATGCCTTTCCCGACCATGCCCTTCGCGGGCATCGCATCCACTGGCGCATGCGCTTCTTTGCGTCCCGCAGTGGCAGGACCGATCGGCGATCGCCGCTTCCTGGACCATGCCGGGATGGAGTTGTCCATCAGCGCCGAAGAGACCATCCGCAAGGTGACCGAGATCAGCGGCATCCATCAGCGCCTGCTCGCACCGGCGGAGGTGGTCTGCTCGGACCTCGCGGCTGAGGCTGGCAAGGATGCCTTGCTTCGGGCCGACTTTGATCCCGAAGCATTGGACCTGCTCATCGTGGCCCACATCTTCGGGGACATCGGCCTGGATGGAACGCCAACCCTTACGCTGCCCAACCTGGCCGCGGTGGTCAAGCATAAGATGGGCATCAGGAACAGGCGTTGCACGGCGGTGGACGTGGTGCATGGCTGTGCCGGTTGGGTGAAGGCCATGACCCAGGCCGATGCCCGCATCCGCAGCGGGCAGGTCCGCAACGCACTGGTGATCGGCGCGGACTGCATCTCCCGCGCCATGGAAGACCGGGACCGCGATTCGCTCCTGTTCGCCGATGGTGCCGGCGCATGCCTGCTGATCGCTTCGGACCAGGCCGAACGGGGCATCCTTGCACACCGAAGCGCCAGTTGGTGCGGCCCCGAGTTGGACTATCTCACCATGGCCCCCGGCGTGGTGGAACAGGAACGCTGGTTCATGCGCATGGATGGCCACAAGGTCTTCCAGCACGCATGCAATGAGGTCCCCACACTGGTGAAGGAACTACTGGATGCACATAACCTCACACCATCGGACATCCGATACTTCCTCTTCCACCAGGCCAACGAGAAGATGCTGAACTGCATGGCCCGGCGCCTGAGGCAGCTATATCCCTCCAGTCACCTCCCCCCTGAGGCCATTCCGATGAACGTCCGCGATAACGGAAATTGCAGCACGGCCACTGTGCCCACATTGCTTCACCAACTCACCATCGGAGAATTGGCGCAAGCCCCACCCCGCCCCGGCGACCTTATCGTATTCGCTTCCGTCGGCGCTGGCATGCACGCGAACGTGATGCTGTATGGATGGTAGCACTAAACGTCAACACACCCAAAACCACAGCCATGAGAACGAAGAAATATACCGCAGCGACCTACATCGCAATGACATGCCTGATGGGCTTCGACACCATGGCCCAAATACCGGCAGAACCAGTCTGGGGTGTCGACTGTCTCGAGACGGAGGAATACTACGCCGGGCTCCTGGCCGACACGACCTACTTCCCATCAGCCACGATCCAGATCACGATGGCCGATAATGCAGAAACGCCCTGTAACCCCGGTGAAGAGATCTTGTTCGGCGATTCCATTCCATACTTCCACCCACTCTCCGGTACGTTCATGGAGTATGTATATCGTCAGCCCAACTTCAAGACGATCCATCGCACAGTAACTGTAACGAACAGCGCCACGCAAATTTCCACGGAGCTGCAGCAGGACATACTGGCCTTCGAACTCCTTCCGCATAGTACCGACAGCCTTGCACAACCGTTCGTCTATCTGGGCTATGGCACCATCGACTATGATGCCATCTATATGGCGATCAATGACCATCCGGGTGAACTGTTCGACTTCCACAATGGCTGCGGCGATCAGTACAACCTCGATGTCCTGAACATGGACAACTTCCCTGCGATCATTGACGTGTACCCTTGGGGCTTTGGCTCCCGCGCTGAGCTTTACTGGCGCTGTAGCTGGGGCCAGAATGTGAAATGGTACATCCAGCACGTCTTCATCAATGCAGAGCCCTTTGTGCCCTGCCCACCGGCAAGCAATGACACCCTGGAAACGAACCCATGCGCGAACGACTCGATCGCACCCGTGTTCCCGGACCTACCCACCCTCGGCTTTTCGTGCAGCGACATTCCGGCCGTGGAATTACCCATGGTCTTGGACGACCTGGATGCCTCTCCTTCGGTCATTCATCTCGGGGATGAAGGGGTCTATCCATGTGAAAGCTTCATCATCCGTACCTACCAGGCAACGGATGGTTGTGGGAACTCATCGACCGCAGTGCAGGAATTGTACGTCAATAACATGACCAACGTGTGGTTCATCGATCCACCATCGAATTCGACCATCACCGCCGATGCCGCGATCATTTCACCATACGACCTACCAGTTGGATCCAGTTGCTACCCAGGTCAGGTCGTATCGGTGAATACCGTGTTTGCCGGCAATAGTGTTACCGTTTACGCCATGGCCATGGCCTCCAACTGCGCCCTCGGAAGTGGAAACATCACTTATTCCCTCACCTCTACCAACGTAGCCTTCCATGCGGCCCTGCAAGGGTACATGCAGGTAGCGCTCCCCGGGACCATACCGCCGCCAGTGGATCTTGACTCCTTGAACAACAATAACATCTTCTTCTACTTCACTTTGGAAGAGGACACCTTGTTCACCGACTTCCGCGCAGGTGGAGACCCATGCGTTGTCTATACTGTGACACGTACCTACCGCACCTATAACACGGAGGGATCAGAGTTGAGCGACCATTCATTCATTCAGGTCTTCGACATCATTGATGAGGACCCACCGATCCTGGATGTAGGCCCCAATGTCCTGGTAGTTGACCCGGACCAGATCCCTGCCCCCTCCCTCAACGTATGGGACGACCATGGAGTGGAATTCATATCCACCGAGGAAGAGGTTGTCAATGAGCTATGCCCAGTTTCCTTCACGTTGATCCGGACCTACACGGCCATTGATAGTTGCGGTCATCAAAGTGTCGCGCTCCAGACGATCATTGTCGAGGGGGATTGCTCAACAGTGGGTTTCGTGGAACCCGATGCCTTTGCCTCCTTCAGCATCCTTGTGGACCCCGCTTCAGGTCAGGTCCAGATCACGGCCAACACTGGGCCGATCTTCATGGAGATATTCGACGCGCTGGGAAGACTGGTGTTGTCTGATGGAACAGGTTCGAACACTTTGTTCCTACGGATCGGATCTGGATATGGATGGGGCACCTATGTGCTCCGAACAACGATCCATGGCAGTACAAGATCCGACCGGATCGTGCTCATGCATTGACCCCTACGGCAACTGCTGCTCCCTACCCAGCGTTGGCACAACACCGCCCACGCTCTGGAGGACCATATCGCGATCATTGTCGGTACCTGTGTAGCGCACTATACCATCCATGTTGAGATCGGTAAGGTGGTAACCGGTGATGGTGTTCGTAGGAGCGGTGCCGCCGATCGCCGAGAGGATGGGATCGCGGTCGTTGTCCATACCCGTATACAGCACGGCGGCATCGCTGTTGGAATTGCCGGCCCAGAGCATCATCGTTCCCGGTCCCTGTTTGCGCGCATCGACCCCATAGGTCGGCACTGCGGCGGAGCTTAGGTCCACACTGCTGACGGTGGCACTGAGTGATACACTACCACCCGTCATGCAACCCAGGTGATTGCGATGCCGGACGGCAACGCGATAATTTCCTGCCGGCACACAGAAACCCAGGGGCGACGTACCGTTCAGCCCTACCACGTCCCCATCGCGTTGGACCAAAGCCACACGGGTCTCCACGATCTGAGCGGGGTTGTTCGAACTGCGCAACTCGACCAACACCCAGTCCACGATGGCATTGGATCCTTGGACGTTGAGCACCGAGGCGGTGATCGTGCCGGGACCGGCCACGGTATATCCAAGTGCGGCATAGGGTTGTTGCAAGGGTATCGCTCCCGAGCTCCGCAACGCATCGCTCATCAATGGATCTCCCGCGCGAAAGGCACCTTCGAGCACGACCTTCATCGCGATCACCGCGCTGGGCTGCACCTCGCAGGGAGGTACCGGCGTGGTGAAGGTGTGTGACGACGACCACGCCGTGGTGGTGCCCGGACAGTTGCTTCGCAGTTGCACATCGATGGCGGTGGTGTGTGCGAGACCCGCCAGTGCATGGGTCGTACCCACGATGCCGGTCACCGTGGTCCAGGAACCACTGGGCGATACCCGCCAACGCAGGTCGTAGTTCGTGGCGCCGGTACTGATCCACGTGATGGTGGCGGCGTTGTAGGCGATGTTGCTCGATGCAATGCCGCCAGGCACGGCACAGGCCACCCCGCAGGATGCAGGCAAGCAGGAGGAGGCGTTCACCCGGTTCACGATCAAGGTGGTGGGCTGCGGCCCGAAACCATTGGCGAACTTGATGGAGGTGCCGGTGAGATGGCAGTAGCTCATGATAGTACCACCCACACTGGATGGCGGGATCGCACCCTGCGTGCAACTGCCTTCCGAATATCCTGCTGCCGGACCACAGCCATCGATCGCCGTGTTGTTGCCGTTCCAGGCACAAGCGTGCGTGTGGCGCGAACCCAGGTTGTGGCCCTGCTCGTGGGTGACCACCTCCACGCTCCAACTGTAGGTGGGCACGTTCTGGAAGCTGCTACTGATGGCGCTGTACGCCATGCGGTAGCGGGACTGGCTGCTGCACAGGGTGTTCAACCAAGCAATGCCGCCACCACCGGAATAACCGATCAGGTGGGCCAGGTCTCCATTGAAACTGGTCCGAACCACACCGAACTGGTCCAACAAGGCCGACGTGCTGGTGGACGTGAAGGGGCTGGGAACGTCCCAAACGAAGAGTTCGGAGAGCGTGACCGAAATGCCATCATTGTCGAAGAGGATGGCGCTTTGGTTGAAAAGGCCGGTGATGTAATTCACCGTGTTGGTCATACCGCCCTTCTGAACAAAGATCGGATGGTTGATCTCCCAGTAGAATCGCACGCAACGGTTGGTCCGGTCCGCCCCCTGGGGGAGCAGGTCGGCAGGCTCGTAGGTGCCGCCATCATCCTCGGTGTAACAGACGGATCCGGGCCGGGCCAGAAGATCCGCCTCCTTGTACAATACATGCCTGCCCTGTGCATCATTGTCGAAACGACCAAGTACCTGCTCCCCCTGCTGATCCACCAACAGACCCATCACCTCGTTCTCGTAGATGCTGATCGCAGCCAGGGAGCCGGGCACGCCCCTGATCACGCCCCTGTAATGCAGACCGGAGGTGAAAGGGATCCGTGCACCATTGCTCGCCTGCACCACTTGCGCATCGGGAGCGGTGATCACGACATGCTCCATTTCCAGGATCAAGGTTCCCTGGGCTGTCGGAATTTCGAACCACACATGTTGCTGGGGATCCAGCAACAAAACCTTGGCGGCATCGTGATCGAATCCGAGCACCGAAGCGTGCGCCAGAGCACGGGACCAGAGGGCGTCGCCATCTGAACCTGTGTGTGGGGCGAAAAGCGCGACCGGTTCAAAGGATACCCCGGCTTCACGGAGGGCCTGGATCCGCAACCCGACCTGACCCTTGTCGGTACTCGCGACCACATGGCCTTGGACAAGCATGAACAGACCGAGCACCAGAGCTATGCGATGGATCATACGCGAAGAAGTTTGGAACAGTGCGGAGCAGCACCGGCCGCAAAGTACCGCCCGATGGCAGTGACCTCCTACACCACTTCGATCGAAGCAACGCACGATCCGACCAACTCACTTCGTGGCCTGTCGGATGAAATAACGACCCACTTCCGTTCCAGTGACGAGCCGGTGGTATCGCCCACTTTCGAAGTGCTCAGGGCAACTGTTCGATGCGCATATTGGTTGGTATAACCCCACCGATCGTACTAAGAATGATGTCGCGGTCGTTGTCGGCACCCGTGTACCTCACGACTCCATCGAGATTCGTATCCATGACATGATATCCGACAAGCGAACTGGTGGGTGTGGTGCCCCCGATCGACTGAAGGATCGGATCGCGATCGTTGTTGTTGCCGGTGTAGAGCACCCTGTCGTCGCCGGTCGTATTTCCGGCCCACAGGACCATGGCCGCGCCGATCGTACGTCGGGCCTCGGTCCCATAGGTCGTGGTAGCCGCAGTGCGTAGATCGATCAAAGTGGCCGTTGTACCAAGCGTGAAGGTCGCACTGCTCATGCAACCCAGATGGTTCCGATGTCTCACAGCTACATGGTACGCTCCTTCCGGCACACAATAGCCCAGTGGTGACAGGCCATCCACATCCACGATATCACCATCGCGTTGGAGCAGGCCTGCACGCCGTTGCACCACTTGGTCAGGGAACTGTGTGCTGCGCAGTTCGACGAGCACCCAATCAACAACGGCATTATTCCCCGCTACGGCCAGCACAGCAGCACCGACCTCCTGCGCTCCGTACACATCAAAGCCCAATGCGGTATAGGGCTCCTGTTCCGGTAAAGTACCCGTGGTGCGCAGTTGGTCGGTCATCAGGCCATCGATCACCCGGTAGGCACCATCGAGCCAGACCTGGGCCAGCACCAATACCGCCGGGCCATCAGGACAGGGTCCGGCTGGCAGTGTGGTGAAGGTCACAGAGAATGTCCATTCGGAAAAGTTGGTACCCTGCTGGCCTGCCGAAGAGCAGCGACTGCGCACCTGGGCCTCATACTCGGTGGAGGACGCCAAGCCGGCGACCTCTGCGGATGCAACGGGGATGGGACCGAGCACCGTCCACGTGGACGCACCAGTTTCACGGATGCGCAGGTCATATCCACTTGCACCCTGAACCTCGGGCCAGGAGAGCGTCACATCCTCCGCACCCACATCATCGACCACGATCCCATCAGGCATTTCACACCCTGTAATGGTGGTCGCGGTGATGGACAAGGTGTAGCAGACAGTGGCATTGTTGGCCCCGTTCCAGCCATAGACCTCCGCGTAGTGATCGCCGGGCTCCGCGGTGTAGCTGATGAACTCACTGGAGGTGCCACCGTTCTGGGATGTTTGAAGGACGGCACCCGCCCCGTTCCGCAAGCGCAGGTCGTAATCCGCGGGCACGTTCGAGAGGAACAGGGTGAGGTTGCTGTTGGCCGTGATCGTGAAACGGAAGAAGTCCAGATCGCCGGTGGGTGATATCAACCCGTTGATGGTCGCGGGCAGCGGGACCACGGTAGCCGCGGCGATGCTGTTGTTCGGTTCGTTGGGATCGATGCATGGAAGCGGAGTGGCGAACACCTTGGAGGTCGACCAGGCCGACGTCTGTTGGTCGCAATCGGAGCGGACCTGGTACTCGTATTCGGTATCCTGGATGAGCCCGGTAAGTGCGTATGGGCTTGCGGTGAGCCCGTTCACCTGGGTCCAGGTGGCCGATGCGGTCGGCTTCCAGCGCAGGTCGTAACTGGTGGCACCCACCATGTTCCAGCCCAGGTTGGCCGTGGTGGCGGAGAGGTTGGTGACCGTGAGCGTAAGCGGTGGATCGCAGGAGGTACCACATGCGGCCAGGCAGGAGGCCGAGTTCACGCGGGTCTGCATGAGCGCGGCGGGCTGCGGACCGAAGCCGTTGGCGAACTTGACGGTGCTGCTGGTAAGGTGGCAGTAGCTCATGACCGTACCGCCCACACTGGATGGTGGCACCGGGCCTTGTGCGCAGGACCCTTCGGTGTACCCGGCCGCCGGTCCGCAACCATCGATCGCTGTGTTGTTGCCGTTCCAAGCACAGGCATGGGTGTGGCGCGAACCCAGATTGTGGCCTGCCTCGTGCGCCATCACGTTCACGCTCCAACTATAGGTGGGCACGTTGGAAAAGCTGCTGTTGATGCCACTGTAAGCCATACGGAAACGGGGCAGGCTGTTGCACAAGGTGTTCAGCCATGCCACCCCGCCATAGTTGCCCAGGTCCAACAGGTGCGCCAGATCGCCGTTGAAGCTGGTCCGCTCCTGACCGAACTGGTCCAGGCGGCCACTGCTGTTGGTGGCATTGTACGGGCTGGGCACATCCCACACGAAGACCTCCGAGATCACCATGTCGATGCCATCGTTCTGGAACAGGATGGCCACCTGATTGAACAGGCCCGTGATATAGTTCGTGGCGCTTGTGACCCCGCCCTTGTTCTGGTGGATATCATAGGCCACCTCGAGGTAGTTGGTCACACAGCGGATGGTGCGAGCGCCATCCTGTACGACTTCCCCCTCGCCCGGTGTACGCCCATCGTCCGGTGTGGCACAGGTGGCGGTGGAACTGCCCAGCAGGTCACCATCGCGGTAGATCACGTGGTATCCTTCAGGACCCTGTTCGAACGGCCCGATGATCAGTTGTCCTTGCGCATCGGCCACCATCCCGATGACCTGGTCTCCATGGATGGTGATGGCGGCCACGGAAGCAGGGTTGCCGCGTACTGCACCACGATAATGCTGTCCTTCGGTATAGGGCACCATGGCCCCATCGCTGGCCCGCACCACCCGGAAGCCATCGGCCGTGATGTCTACGCGTTCCAGGTCCAACACCAACTGGCCGGCGATCATGGGCACTTCGAAGGCGATGAACTCACGCGCGCTCCGCTGCAGTTCCTGCACGGTGGACGGCTCGAGCAGGAGCACATCGGCCTGCCGCACGGCACTCTGCCATAAGCCCTTGTTCGCTGGATCGTCCGGAACACGCGCGAAAAGCGCTACAGGTTCAAAAGCAACGCCCTGGGCGCGCAGCTGGGCGATGCGCTCGGGTACCTGGGCACCCGAACGCACGGTTTGGGCCTGAACGAGAAAAGTATGAAGGCCCACGAAAAGGGCGAGGAGGAGCAGACGAATGAGCATGTGGAGCGAAATGGCCATTGGGGCCGCCGACCAAAATAGACCGGTGGCTCAAGCGACGCCAGTCATTGCCCACAGTTACGCGGACCAAATGCGCACCCGAACAGTGATCCTACTGCAACCCGCGCTTGGCCAACAGCGGCTCCACGCGCGGTTCACGGCCCGTGAGCTCGCGGAATAGTTGCTTGCCGTCGCGGCTACCACCGGTGGCCAGGACCAGTTCGCGGTAACGCATGCCGTTGTCACTTGTCATGCCACCGTTGGACTTCATCCACGCAAAGGCATCGGCTTCCAGCACTTCGCTCCAGAGGTAGGCGTAGTAGCCCGCACTGTAGCCGCCGCCCCAGATGTGGCTGAAGTAGGGTGTGCGGTAGCGCGGCGGCACCATGTCCAGCGCAATACCATGCTTCTTCAGCGCTTCAGCCTCGAAGACAAGTGGATCGCTCACTTCGGGCGCATCGGCTGGTAGCATGTGCCACTCCAGATCGAGCAATGCAGCAGCGAGGTACTCCGTGGTGGCATAGCCCTGGTTGAAACGCGTGCTGGCCAGCAGCTTGTCCGCCATGGCCTGCGGCATCGGCTCGTTGGTCTTGTAGTGTCGGGCGTAACGCGCAAATACCGTGGGCTCCAACATGAAATTCTCCTGGAATTGGCTGGGGAATTCCACGAAATCGCGCGGCACACTGGTACCGCTGAAGTAGGGATGCTTCACCCGGCTGAGCATGCCATGCACCCCGTGGCCGAACTCGTGGAAGAGGGTGCGTACATCGTCCCAGGTGATCAGTGCTGGCTCGCCTGCGGCGGGCTTGGCGTAGTTGCAGGTGTTGGTGATCACTGGTAGTTCGTCCAGCAGGAAGCTCTGCTCCACGAAGCTGCTCATCCAAGCACCACCCTGCTTGCTTTCGCGTGCGAAGAAGTCCCCGTAGAAGAGGCCGATGCCCTTGCCGTCGGCATCAAAGACCTCCCACGTGCGCACATCGGGGTGGTATACGGGAATGTCCGTGCGCTCCTTGAAGGTGATTCCGAAGAGCTTCTCCGCCGAGAAGAATACACCGTTCTTCAGCACGCTATCCAGCACCAGGTAGGGTTTGATGGCGGCCTCGTCCAGGTCATACTCGGCCTTGCGCACCTGCTCGGCGTAGTAGTCCCAGTCCCATGGCTCCAGCTTGTGGGCACCTGTCGCTCCGCCCATCATCGCCTGCAACTTGGCCGCTTCGGCCCTGGCATTCTTCACCGCTGCGGGCACCATGCCGGTAAGCAGGTCCAGCGCAGCCTTCGGTGTACCGGCCATCTCATCGGCCAGCACGAAGGCTGCGTGGTTGGGATAACCCAACAGCTGGGCACGCTCGGCGCGCAGCTTGGCCTGGCGCGCCACACCTTTCAGGTTGTCGTGTGCGCCGTCTTGGGAACAACGGTTGATGGAGGCCATGAAGATCTTCTCGCGCAAGCTGCGGTCCTTCAAACTGGCCAGCACAGGTTGCTGGGTGGTGTTGCTCAGGGTGAGCAGCCATTTGCCCTCCATATCCTTCGCCTTGGCGGCCTCAGCGGCCGCAGCGATACCGGCTTCGCCCAGCCCTTCGAGCCGCGCCACATCATCCACCACCACGGCGCCCCCATTCGTGGCAGCCAGCACATTGTCGCTGAATTGTGTGGAGAGCTTCGAGAGCTCCTCGTTGATGGCCTTGAGCTTCGTCTTGCCTGCTTCATCAAGCAGGGCACCTCCGCGCACGAATGCGGTGTAGCGGCGCTCCACCAAGCGCTTCTCCACGGGGTCGAGGCCCAAGTCCTCGCGCTGGTCGTATAGGGACTTGATCCGCGCAAAGAGACGCTCGTCCATGGCGATGGCATCGCGGTGCGCGGAAAGCTTGGGTGACAGTTCAGCACGCAACTTCTGAAGTTCCTCGTTGGTGTGCGCACTCACCAGACTGTACATCACCGAACTGGCGCGGGACAGCAGCTGTCCCGATCGATCGAGCGCTTCCATGGTATTCGCGAAGGTGGCCGGTTCAGGGTTCGTCGCAATGGACTCCACCTCGGCCATCTGTTGCTTCATGCCTTCCTCGATCGCGGGTTTGAAGTGGTCCTGCTCGATCCAGTTGAAGTCCGGCGCGTTGTAAGGCTGGCCGGTGTTCACGAAGCGGTCGTGGTCCAGGGTAGGGACGGTCGTATCCGGCGACGGATCGGAGCAGGCAGTGGTCATGAGCATCAGCGTGAATAGGGGGAGTTTGGGAAGTAGTGCCATGGGTTGGAAGATCGGCAAAGTTATTCCCGCCATGCGATCGACCCCTGTGAGAGGACGATGGAGTGTGTGATCGAGGCCGAACCGTTCGATGCGGTGATGGCCAGGGAACAGTACTGGGGAACAACCGAACAGCGGAAGGAGAAAACTCCTTCCGCTGTTCTTGACCGGTCATTGGGAACATGCCCTACTGGACCACCAGCCTGCCACCGGCCGAACGCTCACCGCTCGTTACCTTGTAGAAGTAGATGCCGGCAGCCAGGCTCGACACGTCCAGAGGGATGCGTTGCTCCATTTCCTGAGCCGTGGTTCCGAGATCGAGTGTCCGGATCATCAGGCCGTTCATCGAATAGAGCGCGACGGTCGTGTGTTGGCCCACTGAAATACCCGTGATCAGCAAGGTGGCCGCATCGTGGACGGGGTTCGGGAACACGTTCACTTCCAAACCCTGTTCGACCGGTGCGATCAAATGTTCGGTATCCATCGCGATCATTTCCGGTGTTTCGGGGCAAATCAAGTATCCGCTGTTCATCGTGCCACCGAGGTATCCTGCGTTCACCGACTTGATCGCGTTGAAGAGCGCAGTGCGTGAAAAACTCGAGTAGCAGCTTCCGATCTTCGCGTCCGCGGCAGTGATAAGTTGCTGAACGGTCCATCCGGCGAACTCACCTTGCGCGATCACCATGTCCTTGAGCAGGACCGATGAAGCACTGAAACCAGGCGCCAGTTCATCGAATCGCACGGTGATCTTCAATGCCACCAACTCGCCCGCCAGGGAATTGCCGTAGGACTGTCCCGGGTTGTGGGTGATCCACAAAGGCAGGCCCATCGGACTACCAACGGATGGGAGGAATGCGCTCACTGCGGCAGCATCGGACAATATGAGCCTTCTCCAACCACAACCAATGGAGAGGTTCCATGGGCCAGGAAAGGCCGCGGCGAAATTATCCGCCAGGTATGCCGCCGGGTTGTCGCCTGCAGGAACTCCTCCCCAGGAATCCTGGGATTCCGTCCGTGTACCCGAACAATCATCGGACCCTGTCAGGGTGATCTCCACACTACACTGGGATTGGCAGCCCTGAGCATCGAGCACCGTGACCTCATAGGACCCGGATGCGGTGACCGTCGCCGTCGCTGATGTCTGGACAGGTGAGGTGGACCACAGGTACGAATACGGTGGAACACCTCCGGATACGGAGACCGATACGGTACCACTGCCCGCGTTCGAAATGCAACTCGCCACGGGTGCGGCATGGGTGGTGACGATGATCGCCGTGGAAGTGGCCGAACAACCTCCGTTGCCAACGGTCACGGAGTATGACCCGGACACCGTGGCTGTGAAACTGCTCGCCGTCGCGCCATTGATGATGTTGCCGTTGATGTTCCACTGATAGGTGTATCCCGCATCTGTACCAGCGCTCAGTAGCACTGCTCCACCAGCACAGAACGTTGTGGGGCCAAGGGCTTCAAATATGGCGTTCGGCGCACTGTTCTCGGTGACGGTCAACGCCTGGGAGACGGAAGTACAACCACCGTTGGTGACCGCGACCGTATAGCTACCGGCCTCGGTCGCCAGGAAACTGTTGCTCGTGGCGCCGTTGATGGCATCCCCGTCCATGGTCCATAGATAGGTGTTTCCCGACCCGGTCGGGGTGCTGAGCATCACACTGCCACCTGGACAGAAACCGGCAGCACCTGATGCGCCAAGGTCCACGGCAGGTGCGGGGTTCACGGTGACCGTAAGCACAGTGGAAGTCGCGGCGCAACCGGTGCTGGTGACCGTTACACTGTATCCGCCCGATTGTGTCGCATTGTAGGTGCTTCCTGTGGCACCGCTGATCGCATTCCCGTTCCGGTTCCACTGGAACGTGTAACCCGATCCCGTACCGGCGCTCAACAACACTGATCCACCGCCACAGAATGTGGTAGGCCCACCAGCATCCAGCACTGCGACCGGTGCATCACCGATCGAGATGCTCAAGGCTTGCGAGGCGATGGTACACACTCCAACGGATACAGTGACCACATAGCTGCCGGCCTGCGTTGCCGAATAGGTATTGCCGGTGGCGCCGCTGATGGTATTGCCATTCCTCTTCCATTGATAGGTATAGCCCGAGCCGGTCGGTGTACTCAGCATGACACTGCCACCAGGGCAGAATCCCGTCGCACCACCTGCGGTCAAGCCCACCGTTGGAGCCTGGTCAATGGAAACATTCAGCGCGCTGGATGTCGTTGAGCAACCGTTGTTGGTGACCGTGACGGTGAACGCTCCTGCCTGCGTGGCGGTGTAAGTACTGCCGGTGGCACCACTGATGTTATCGCCATTCCGCTTCCACAAGTACGAGTTCCCGGAGCCGGTGCTTGCATTGAGCGTGACAGCACCGCCAGAGCAGAACGTGGTGGGACCGCCTGCGGTCAAATTCGCTGTGGGTGCGGAACCAACGGTTACGTTGACCGCCGGGGAGGTGACGACACAACCTCCACTTGTAGCGACGGTGACCGTGTAGCTACCCGCTTGCGTCGCCGTGTAGCTGCTGGCGGACGCACCGTTGATGCTCGTGCCATTGCGCGACCACGTATGGGTGAAACCACTGCCCGTGGTGGCGTTCAAAAGCACACTTCCTTCAGAGCAGAATTCCAGGGAGCCACCAGCAGTGATGGAGACCACCGGGGTGGTGTCAGTGCCAACGCACTGGCAGTTGTTATTCCACGTGTCGTTGGTGGTGCAGGGGTTATTGTCGTTGCAAGGGGTACCCGGCAGCGCTGCACCACCCGATACGCCAAGGCAATCCACAGTGGCAGCACCTGATGCCGTACCTATGGTCCCAAGTGACATGTTCCAGTAGCTGCCCGAGGGCGAAACTTCCAACTTCGCCGCGCGCACCATGTACTCTCCGCCTGACACGAACGGGATCGAGCCGCTGTTGTAAGATGTGCCGGTGACCAGGGTGGTGGTAAGCCGGGTGATCGTGCCGGTAGTGGCCTGGATGCGATAGATGTGGTAACCGTCCGGTGAACCTGAGGCAGCTGTCCAAGTGAAGGCTGCATTCCCCGACGAATTCGTTATGGCCAGGTTCGAGGGTGGGGCGATCATCTTCTGACGAAGCGAGGGATCTCCCATCAGTGCCAGGTGCGTGGTTCCCATGGAACCCTGCCAACCATCGTTGACGGGACTATACAAGCCGGTATTGTTCATCGATTCGCGCACGCTGTAGCCGATGTTCTCACCCATTCCCATGTGATGGAAATACCAGGCAGGGATCCCCACCCAGGCGTTGGTCAAGCCCGAACCACTGGCCAGCGGCGCGCGCAGGAAATTGTTGCGGTTGTTCCAGTCGCCGAAGTAGCTTCCGAACGACAGGTTGAACACGCCGCCGTTCGACATGGCCGCGTAGGTCTGGGTGCTACCTGCCAGATCCACTCCATTATAGGTGAGGGTATTGCCATCCATCGCCTGTAGGCCGGCCCCGCAGTAGTATGTCCACAGGTAGCTCTGACCATTGATCAGGTTGTTGAAGTTGCCGCCATAGATGTAGGGCGCTGTCACATTCCCTGCGCCTACCAGAGGCGTCAGGTTGCGCCAACCGCTGGCAGCGAGTGGGTTCGAGATATGTTGGAAGTTGTCGAAGATGATCCCACGCTGTTGCGGTGTCCACTGCTTCACTTTATAGTTGTGCGCCTTCACCAGGTAGGCCCGAAGCATTTCTGTTTCGTTCTGACCGAATGCGGGCATATCGTACATGTCCACACGGCCCACTTGCAACTCCACCGGGGAGGGCAAGGTGCTCTGATCGAACTTGCCATCGCCAGGGACATTCCAGTTCGCTGGAAGTTGGGCACTGCTGATGTTCACACTGTTGTCCGTCCAGGTGCCGTTCATTTCAGCGTAGTAGCCATCGGTGGGCCATGCACCCTTGTGTGAACTATGACCATCGGGATTGATGTTACCCGAATAGGGCACCGGCACGTGGCCGATGATGTACAGCGCCTTGACGTTCGAGGGATCGGCATTATAGTGTGCGATGACGGTATTGCGCACGCTGGTAACCGATGCGGTGCGGCTGACATCGCTCCGCAGCACGGCCCAACCGTCGGCACGCAGATCGTTGGTGAGCTGGGTCAGCTCAGCGCTCAATGAACCCGTGAACGTATTATCCACCAAAAGGATGATCTTACCCTTGTAGTCGCTCGGTGGGATCTGGATGCCAGTGCTTATGTAGCCCTGCCCCGTTGTTCCGCCGGATACACGGACCACCCTGTACTCATATGCCACTTGAGCACTGACCGAGTTGTCCTGATAAGATGTTGAGCCGGCAGAGGGGGTGGCGATCGGGCTGCCCCATGAAGTGGCCGCCAGGGCCTTCCTATATATGGTGATGGAACTTGTGCTTGGCAATGTGGTCCAGGAAATTGTGACCCTGGGCGGGGAGTTCTGCACCACGGCGTCCAATTGCACCGAGGCTCTCTGGGAACTGGTTTGCGTGAAACCGTGGAATGAAAACAGGACAACGAGTAATGTGAGGGTGACCCTGAGCATGATGAGGAAAGAGTTTTGGTTGGCAGGAGTGAGCACCCGGGAAGGCAAGGGAAAGACCTCCCGGAAAGGGTAAGGCAAGCCACGATCGAGGTCGACGGAACGACCAACGACGAAATCGGAAAACAAAAGGTGATGAGCGGATCCCTGGATCGCGATCTCAGGAAAACAATTGCATGAGCTGCGGCGCGGGACAAAGGTAGCCGGTGACATAGAGGCTACTACGGGCTGCACCGGTACAAGTTCTTCAGCTGAACCAGGTTCCAACGGGATGGATCGGTGGTTCGTCCGGTCGCACACCCTGTCCATCATACATGCACCGCCCCCTGTCGGAGCCGGTGCCTTTCTACCTCCGGCTCCTGTGGCCTGTCCAATGCTTCTTCAGTACCGACGAGTTTTCCGCCCTGGGCAGGTATGGGTATGAACCTCGGTGATCGGAACATCATACCTTGCCCGACATGAGCGCTATCAACCAATTACGGCTTCGCATCTTCCGCATCTGGCGAGGTAAACGACACGAGCGCTTTCTCCAGGAACTGGCACCCAGGGTCGGCGAATCGATGATCGATGTTGGCGGTTACCCAACGTACTGGACAGCCTACCCCATGCCTGTGAAGCGTATCGATTGCGTGAACCTTCATCAATATGATTGGCCTGCAGAGCAGTATCCCGAGCACAACATCGGGTCGCTGATCGGTGATGGATGCGCGCTCACCATGCCCGACCAGTGCTACGACATCGCATTCTCCAACTCGGTCATCGAACATGTGGGTGACCTCGCCGCGCAGAAAAAGTTCGCGCTGGAGATGCGCCGTGTGGGCAGACGTCTTTGGGTGCAGACACCCGCCTATGAATGCCCCTTGGAGCCTCATTTCCTGGCCCCGTTCATCCACTGGCTGTCACCAGCATGGCGCAAACGGCTTGCACGGAACTTCACCCTGTGGGGTTGGATGGAGCGGCCCACAAAGACCGATGTGGAGGAACTCGTGGACTTCACACAGCTTCTTACCAAGGGTCAGATGCGTGAAATGTTCCCGGACTGTGAGATCATCACGGAGCGACTCCTGTGGGTGTTCCCGAAAAGCCATGTCGCCATCCGGAGATGATGATGTGAGCGGCTTTCTGCCGGCCCCGATCAATGGACCACTACACGTTGAACAGGAAGTGCATCACATCCCCGTCCTTTACCACGTACTCTTTCCCTTCCACGCGGAGCTTGCCCGCTGAACGACACGCGGCTTCACTGCCAAGCGTGATGAAGTCGTTGTAGCTCATCACTTCGGCGCGGATGTATCCCTTCTCGAAATCGCTGTGGATAACGCCAGCAGCCTTGGGGCCGGTATCGCCTTGGTGGATGGTCCATGCGCGAACCTCCTGCACACCGGCGGTGAAGTAGGTCTGCAATTTCAACAGGTGATAGGCTGCGTGTATCAGCTTGTTGACACCGGGCTCGTCGAGCCCCATATCGGCCAGGAACATCTCGCGTTCCTCGGGGGTCTCCAAGGTGGCGATCTCCGCTTCGATGGCCGCCGTGACGAAAATGACCTCGGCGTTCTCGTGCGCCACCGCCGCCTTCACCTTATCCACATAAGCGTTGCCGGTCACGGCGCTTTTCTCATCCACATTGCACACGTACATCACCGGCTTGGTGGTGAGCAGTTGGAACTCGTTCAGCAGCGCCGGATCCGTGTTCGAATCGACGGCCGTGCGTGCACTTTCTCCTCGGAGAAGATGCTCGCGGATCCGCGACAACAACTCGTGTCGGCGCTTGGCCTCCTTCTCCCCGATCTGCGCCTGCTTCTCCACTTTCTTCAAGCGCGCTTCCACGGTCTCCAGGTCCTTCAACTGCAGCTCGATGTCGATGACCTCCTTGTCGCGCACTGGATCCACGTGGCCATCCACATGCACCACGTTGGGGTCGTCGAAGCAGCGCAATACATGCAGGATCGCATCGCACTCGCGAATGTTGCCCAGGAACTGATTGCCCAGCCCCTCCCCCTTGCTGGCACCCTTCACCAGCCCAGCGATGTCCACGATCTCCACCGTGGTGGGAATGATCCGCTGAGGTTTCACCAATTCGGCGAGCTTGTTCAGCCGCGCATCGGGTACGGTGATGGTGCCCACGTTGGGTTCGATGGTGCAGAACGGGAAGTTCGCCGCCTGCGCCTTTGCGTTGCTCAGACAGTTGAAAAGGGTGCTCTTGCCCACGTTGGGCAGGCCGACGATGCCGCATTTGAGGGCCATGGTTCTCGCGCTGGGATGATGTCCGGACAATGGAGCGTCCGGCGTTGGGGCCGCGAAAGTAGCCTTCCTGTGGCCGGGATAACTTCGCACGATGCCCATTGACCTTCCATACGCCCGCGCACTCACCCCCGGTTGTGAGCACGTCCTGCACTTCAACAGCTGCGGTTCCAGCCTGATGCCGACGCCTGTGCTCGAGGCGGTAAAGACACACCTGGACCTGGAAGCACGGATCGGCGGCTACGAGGCAGCCGCCGAAGCCATGCCAAAATGGGAACACGCTTACGACGCGATCGCCACCATGCTGAATTGCTCCCGTAATGAAGTGGCCATCACCGAGAACGCAAGCCGTGCGTGGGACATGGCGTTCCACGCTGTTCAGCTGGGCCCCGGCGATCGCATCCTCACCGCACATGCAGAGTACGTCAGCAACTGGCTCGCCTTCCTGCTGGTGAAACAACGCACCGGTTGCACGGTGGAACTGGTTCCGGACGATGCACATGGCCAGGTCGATGTGAATGCATTGCGTCGCATGATGGACGAGCGCGTGAAACTGGTGGCGATCACACACGTGCCTTCCAGCAACGGGCTGATCAACCCGGTGGAGGAAATTGGTGCGATCGTACGGGAGAGTGAGGCACTTTACCTCCTGGATGCCTGCCAGAGCGTCGGGCAACTATGCCTGGACGTGGAACGCATCGGATGCCATATGCTAAGCGCAACCGGCCGCAAATTCCTGCGGGGGCCACGCGGTACCGGCTTCCTGTATGTACGTCGTTCGGTGCTCGATCGCCTCGAACCGTCGTTCATCGAACATCACTCCGCCTCATGGGATAGCCTGGAACACTTTTCCTGGCGGGACGATGCCCGCCGCTTCGAGACCTGGGAGAAGAGCTATGCGAACGTGATCGGATTGGCTGCAGCAGTGGATCATGCACTGGAGTTCGGCCTGGATTCGATCGCCATGCGTGTCCAAGAATTGGCCGATGCAGCCCGTGAGCAACTCGCTGGCATTCGGGGTGTGTCGGTCTGGGACCTTGGGCTGCGCAAAGGCGGCATCATCACGTTCACGATCGCTGGACAACACCCTGGATCCGTGATGGAACAGCTTGCTGCCCAACGCATGAACGTCACCGTGGCACGCAAGGAGATCGCGCGACTTGACCTTGAACATCGCGGATTGGACCAGGTGGTGCGCGCCGCTGTGCACTACTTCAATTCAGAGGAAGAGGTGGATCGTTTCGTACGCGCCATCGAGCGAATGGCCTGGAACGGTGGCGCGACGACTTGAACGACCATGGGCGGGAACCACTACAGTCCCCGCCCGTCCCTTGGTCCGGCCCACAACCTTGTACCGTATCCACCCCTTCGACGTGATAGTGGCGAACGTACGGCGTCTCGCTGTGACGAACAGTTGAATGTGCTTTGATATTGGATCGGACCCGCTCGGTAGCCAAGCAACGAAAACACTTATCACGAGTTTTCCACAGCAACCGGGCCTGCCGCTAGGCTCCGGCTACTTTCGCGGCTCATTCCAACAACCCTCCCCCGCATGCCCGCACCCTCACCGGCGGCCCCTTCCACCATGGCAGACACGCAGGAACTCCAGCGCATCGCATCACAGGTACGCCGCGACATCTTGCGCATGGTGCACGCCGTGCAAAGTGGGCACCCCGGCGGCTCGCTGGGCTGCACCGAGTTCTTTACAGCGCTCTACTTCCATGTGTTGCGGCACGATCCGAACAACTGGAGCATGGATGGGAAGGGACAGGACCTGTTCTTCCTGAGCAATGGGCATATCAGCCCGGTCTGGTACAGTGTGCTGGCCCGTAGCGGTTACTATCCTGTCAGTGAACTCGCCACCTTCCGGAAGATCGATTCGCGGCTTCAAGGACACCCCACCACGCACGAAGGCCTGCCCGGCGTAAGGATGGCCAGTGGATCGTTGGGACAAGGATTGAGCGTGGCCCTCGGCGCCGCGCTGGCAAAAAAGATGAATGGCGACGAACAACTGGTCTACAGCCTGCATGGCGATGGCGAATTGCAGGAAGGCCAGATCTGGGAAGCCGCCATGAGCGCCGCCGGTCACAAGGTCGACAACCTCATCAGTACGGTGGACTGGAACGGTCGCCAGATCGACGGGGATGTGAATGATGTGATGCCTTTGGGTGACCTCAAGGCCAAGTGGGTGGCCTTTGGCTGGGATGTCCTTGAAATGAACGGTAACGACCTCGCCGATGTGATCGATACCCTGGACCGGGCCAAAGGACGTACCGGTAAAGGGCGACCGATCATGATCCTGATGCGCACCGAAATGGGCCAGGGTGTGGACTTCATGATGGGTTCGCACAAGTGGCACGGTATCGCCCCCAACGACGAACAGTTGAAGAACGCACTGGGTCAGTTGGAAGAGACCCTTGGCGACTATTGAGCGCCATGCACGCGATCGGCACGCTTTTCCCCGTTCTCAGGAAAGTAAGCCGTTGCATGACGTATCCCCTCCTTTCCCGTATCCTGTTAATGGTCGTGCTGGTCGTGCCATTCGGCAGGAGCCACGCACAGGAGGCTGCCCAACAGCCGCCGCTCACGCGCATGCTGTTCGTATTCGATGCCAGCAACAGCATGAACGCCTTCTGGGGGAACAAGACGCGTCTGGAGGTTGCGCGGGAACTGTTGTTGCGGTCACTGGATGAACTGGAGGGCGTGCCCGATCTGGAACTGGCCCTGCGCGTGTACGGCAACCGTTCCCCGATCTCCGCCGGTCAACAGGATTGCGACGATACGCACCTGGAAGTGCCGTTCACGGCCAATAGCGCTCCTGACATGCGCAACTTCATCAGAAGTGTCAGAGCCGTGGGTACCACGCCGATCGCACGCTCCCTGGAACGCTCGGCGGACGACTTCCCCACCAGCACCAAGGTCCGCAAGGGGGAGCGCGCGGTGCGCAACGTCATCATCCTGATCACCGATGGGATCGAAGCTTGCGATGAGGATCCTTGCGCCGTAAGCCGCGCCTTGCAGAGCAAAGGGATCGTGCTGAAACCCTTCGTGATCGGCGTGGGACTGGAAGAAGCTGAGAAGTATACCCTGCGTTGCATCGGGAATTTCTTCGATGCCGACACACCGGAACTGTTCGCCCATGTGCTGAAGATCGTTTTGACACAGGCCCTGAACACCACCACCGCGCAGATCAGCCTCCTGACCACGGACGGCAGACCCACCGAGACCGATGTACCGGTCACGCTTTATGACCAGCGCACCGGGCAGATCCGATACCACTTCGTACATACCATGAACGACCATGGCATGCCCGACACGCTGATGCTCGACCCCGTGTTCACGTACCGGGTGGTGGCGCACACCCTACCTCCCTCGGTGCGCGAAAATGTGAAGGTCGCTCCCGGCCAGCATACCATCATCGCCGTGGACGCAGGCATGGGCACCCTGAAATTCAAGGTCGGCAGCGGTCCCGGTGATGGCAAGATCGTTCAGGCCATCGTGCGTCGCAAAGGCGATCTGAGGACCCTGCATGTTCAGGAAATGGGTGCCGAGCAGCGCTACCGTGTTGGCGACTATGATCTTGAGGTATTGACGTTGCCGCGCCTGATGATCCCCGGCGTACGCATTGAACAAGGCCGGCCGACGGAGATCGCCGTACCGCGAGCGGGTGTGCTCAACGTGCAGGCGAACACACCCGGGCATGGCGCCATCTTCCTCAGAAAGGACGACAGCTTGGAATGGGTCGCCGATCTGGATCCCATTGCTCCCCGCAACCAGTTGCATCTGTTGCCCGGGAACTACCAGGTCACCTATCGCAGCCGCAACGCGAAACGCACCGAACTGAGCCTCGATAAGAACGTCACCATCGAAAGTGGCCGCGCCGTTACATTGAACTTCTGAACAACTTCCTCATGAGCACATTCCCCATCCTCGATCAAAAGGACACGCGCAGCGGCTTCGGTGCCGGACTGCTTGAACTGGGCCGTACCAACCCCAACGTCGTAGCGCTCTGTGCCGACCTCACCGGGTCCCTGAAGATGGACGCCTTCGAGAAGGAGTTCCCCGACCGCTTCATCCAGGTCGGCGTAGCCGAAGCGAACATGATGGGCATGGCCGCAGGGCTCACCATCGGTGGCAAGATCCCGTTCACCGGAACCTTCGCCAATTTCAGCACCGGGAGGGTGTACGACCAGATCCGTCAAAGCATCGCTTATGCCGCCAAAAACGTGAAGATCTGCGCCAGCCACGCGGGACTTACGCTCGGGGAGGACGGTGCCACTCACCAGATCCTCGAGGACATCGGACTGATGCGCATGCTACCTGGTATGACCGTGGTGGTACCCTGCGACCACAACCAGACCCGGCAGGCCACCCTGGCGATCGCCGTTCACGAAGGTCCGGTCTACCTACGTTTCGGAAGGCCGAAATGGCCTGTGTTCATTCCAGCGGACATGCCCTTCGAGATCGGCAAGGCGCAGGTCCTGGTGGAAGGCCGTGATGTGAGCATTTTCGCCTGTGGCCATCTGGTCTGGAACGCACTGAAGGCTGCGGAGGAACTCTCCAAGGAAGGCATCAAGGCCGAGGTGATCAACGTGCATACGATCAAACCCCTGGACGAAGCAGCCGTCCTATCGTCCGCGAAGAAGACGGGATGCGTGGTGAGCTGCGAGGAACACAACCGGTTCGGTGGATTGGGCGACGCCATTGCCCAAACACTTGCCGTGCACGCGCCAACGCCCCAGGAGTATGTAGCGGTGAACGACAGCTTCGGCGAAAGCGGCACACCCGAAGCACTGCTGAAGAAGTACGGACTGGATACCCCGGACATCGTCGCAGCCGCACGGCGTGCCATCGCCCGGAAATGATCCCCGGTGAACGCGGAGGGTCATGAAGGAACTCTCCGACAGCGAACTGCTGGACCTCTTCCGCAGGGAGGAAAGCCGCCACTATGCATTCAACCTACTGGTGGGCCAATACCAACGCCGTCTCTATTCCTTCGTCCGCAGGATGGTGACGGACCATGATGAAGCGCAGGATGTCCTGCAGAACACGTTCATCAAGGTCTGGCTCGGGCTGGATGGCTTCCGGGCCGACTCCCGGCTGTTCAGTTGGATGTACCGGATCGCTCACAACGAATGCCTGGACCACCTGCGGAAGCTGCGACGCGGCCTGTTCGTGGATGGCAGCGCAGTGATGGAACGGCTCACCTCCACGGTCGATGATAGTACACAGTTCAGTGGTGACGAGATCCAGCGTCGCCTTCAGCGCGCCGTGATGCGCCTTCCGGACAAACAGCGCGCAGTATTCACGATGCGGTACTTCGAAGCCCTGAAGTACGAAGAGATGAGCAGCATCACAGGGACCAGTGTCGGCGCGCTGAAGAGCAGTTATCACATTGCCGTGAAAAAGGTGGAGGAATGGGTGACCACCGATCAAACCCCTTGAGCCTTCACGCGTCCAAGACGAACCGCACCATGGAAGAACGCGACGACGAACTGGAACATCTGGCCCCGACGCTATATCGGCTCAAAGGGCACGACCCTTTCGTGGTGCCTGCTGATCTCTTTGCGCGCTTCCCGCACCGCGTACAGAGCAGCATCCTAGAGCTATCAGACCGTTCCACCCCGTGGTATATGCCACGGAAGCGTTGGGCCTGGGCGATACCCATGGCATTGGCGGCAGGTCTGTGGTGGGCCGCATACCGACCAGGGCCTTCCGCAGAGACCAACGGGGTGGCTCGAACGGAACACGTCCACAATGACCTCCTACTGGATGGGATCCACGAGGATGACCTTTGGGCGGCATACGCGCAAGTTGATGGGAACGGAACGGGTCCGGTCCTCATCGATCAGGAAGATGAGGCGATCCTGGCCTATCTGGAAGATGCCGGCGCACTGGACCTGTACATGTTTACCGAAGAGCCATGACCATATCGCATCGAATACTGCTGTCCGCCCTTGGCACCATTCTATTCACCGCACCGCTTTTCGGACAGGATGAGGACGAGAAAGGCGGGAGGTCTGAACGCCATCGCGAGATCAAAGCGCAGCAGAGCGCCTATCTCACCAAGCGCATGTCGCTCTCACCGGAAGAAGCACAACGCTTCTGGCCGATCCACAATCGCTTCGACGAGGAGATGGATGCACAGCGCAGGAGTTCCAGGGAGGCGATGCGGTCGCTCAAGGATGGAACACGTTCCCTGACAGAAGCTGAAGCGACGCGTTTGTTGGAGCAACGCCTGACCCTGCAGGAGCTTGAACTGACCCTACGCAAGCGTTATGACGCTGAGTTCCGTAAGGCCATCGGTGCCGTGAAGACCCTCGAACTGTACCGTGCGGAACGTGACTTCCACCGTGAGATGCTGAAGCACATGCGGGACAAAGGACCGGGTGGAGAGCGTGGTCGTGATCATATGGGCGGCGAACGTTAGCCCCCACGGTCGATCTTTGCCCTCAGCGCAATTGCGGCAAGGAACACATGGATCGCCACCACCTGAACAACCTGGCCGGGACCAGTCCGTATCCGCTGACGCTGGACATCGTGCATGCCGAGGGTTGCCACCTTGTTGATCGACAAGGCAGGCCCTACCTCGACCTGGTGGCCGGGCTTGCAGTGAACAACACCGGGCACCGACATCCCAGGGTGGTTGCTGCCATCAAGGAACAGTGCGACCGGTTCCTGCACTTGATCCCCTTTGGCGAGTTCATTCAGGAGCCACAAATACGGTTCGCAAAACGACTGGCCGATGCGTTGCCCGAAGGCCTGGACAGGGTCTACTTCGTGAATAGTGGTACGGAGGCCATTGAAGGTGCCCTGAAGCTGGCGAAGCGCATCACCGGACGCACCGAACTGATCGGCTGCCGGAACAGCTACCATGGTAGTACCCATGGATCACTCAGCCTGACGGACAACGAGATCAAGAAGTTCCGCAATCGCCCTTTGCTGCCTAACACGCGCCACCTAGGCTTCAATAACCATGAAGACCTTCAGAATATCGGTCCGGACACTGCGGCGGTGGTGGTGGAGCCCATCCAGGGCGATGCCGGTGTGCGGGTTCCCGATGTTCCGTGGTTGCAAGCCTTACGCGAACGCTGTGCGGAGATGGGTGCCCTGCTCGTGTTCGACGAAGTGCAGACCGGCTTTGGTCGTACCGGACATCGTTTCGCATTCGAACGAAGTGGTGTGGTGCCTGACATCCTGGTACTGGGCAAAGCCCTGGGTGGAGGCATGCCCATGGGCGCATTCGTGGCCGCACACGACCATATGGCCCAGTTGACCTATGAACCGCCACTGGGACATATCACCACCTTCGGAGGACACCCGCTCTCCTGCGTAGCCGGGCTGGCAGCTTTCGATGTAATGGAGGAGGAACGACTGTGGGAGAATGCGCAGCGGATGGGTGCGCTCTTCAAGGAACTGCTGAAGCACCCCGCCATTGAGGAGTTGCGTGGCGAAGGGCTGATGCTCGCCATGGAACTGGGCCACGCCGAACTTGTGCAGCGTGTGGTGCTGGGCTGCCTTGAAAAGGGCGTGCTGGGATTCTGGTTCCTTTCCTGCCCCACTGCATTCCGGATCGTACCGCCGTTGATCATCTCAGAGGAGGAGGTTCGCCATGCCTGTTCCGTGATCCTGGGTCAACTTGAACGCTATTCCCGACTCATTTCACCTGTGTAGCGGGGGATCCTGCGTTGGGCTATGGATCCCGGGGGATCGCATGGCAGCCCGCCCCGCGCGAACTCTTCATCACATACCGTTGTTCTCCGATAAGCTGCCGTTCCTCGATCCGTTGAACTTTCCCCCGTTCCATATGACGGTGGGAATGTTCCCAGATCGTACCTTGGGGGCCTCGTTCCGATCGTGATCAATTCGCCAACAATCCGGGTTCGACCCATGAAAAAGACACTACTCACCCTTGCCGCCCTCACGTTGGGCACCTTCGCCATCGCACAGGAGCATATCTGCGGAACACCGCTTCAACGTGAGCGTTTGATCCAAATGGATCCAACGTTCCTGGCCCGTGAGGCCGCGTTGGATGAGGAACTGCGTCAGTTGATCCTCAACAATACGGTACAACGTGGGGACGATTACGTGATCACCATTCCGGTGGTGTTCCACATCCAGCACCTCAAGGGGGCGGAGAACATCAGTGACGATCGGATCATCCTCGCGATGCAAAATTTGAACGAGGATTTCAACGCGCAGAACAACGACCTCGGCGATGTGATCCCGGTCTTCCAGGATATCATCGGCAACACTCGTGTGGAGTTCAAACTCGCTACCAAGGACCGTTATGGCAACTGCACCAACGGGATCAACCGTGTACAGTCGGTGCAGACCTTCCTGGGTTGCGAAACCTCAAAGGAAATGCAGTGGCCCCGTGCCCAGTACCTCAACATCTGGGTCGCCATCAACGCTTGCGGTGCGGGTGGCTATGTGATCCCACCCGGCGGGACCGAGGGCTTCGCACAATTCCTGGATGGTATCATGGTGAGGACCGACGCCACCGGAGTGATGAATCCCCAAAGCCGCCACACCATTTCCCACGAGATGGGTCACATGTTCAGCCTTCAGCACACCTGGGGACAAACCAATGTTCCCAATGTGGAGTGCGGCGATGATGGTGTCTTGGACACGCCGATCACCCGCGGCTCAGCAACCGGAACTTGCGATACGACCCTCAATGTGTGCAACAAGCCTTCGCTGGCTGACGAGGCCTTTGACTTTGCCGGAGTGACCACAGGTAGTGGGACGACCGACCCTACTCCGGTGCCCGTTCTCGTGGACACGACCGATGCTTCCGTGTTCGCTACGTTCTCACCGTTCAATGCTGTAGGGGTTTCCGCCAATTCCACGGTCAATGGGGAATTCGCCTTCAGCAACTGGGATCTCGGCGCCACGGGTGGCGATACGGCCTTTGACCAACTCACTGGCGCGATCAATACGGGCAAGTATTATGAATTGACCATTACGCCTGAACCTGGCAACCGGGCCACCTTCCAGTCGATCACCTTCTCCATGAACCGGAACGAAACCGGCATTCGCACCTTCGCCGTCCGGTCCAGTGCCAGCAACTTCAACACGAACATTCCGCTCACGTTCACTCCGCCGATCGATCCCCTATTGAGCCTGCAAACTGGAAATGTGGTGTTCTATACCCTGGATACTGACGTCCAGCGGAACGGTATCACTGCAGTGATCCCTTCAACGGGTCACACCAGTGTCAACCAGCCGATCACCTTCCGGTTCTATGGTTGGAATGCGGAAGATGGCGATGGAAGTTTCGCCATCGACAATGTGGTGATCAATGGTGCGGTGGGACGGATCGAAAATGTCCAGAACATCATGGACTACTCCTCGTGCCCCAAGATGTTCACCATGGGGCAATCCGATCGGATGCGGGCCCTGCTGAACACAACCTCTGCAGAAAGGAGCAATCTGTGGACCGAGCAGAACCTCATTGAAACCGGTGTTTATCCAGGCACCGAGGTCAGCTGCGGACCTGAGGCTGACTTCTATGCCGTGGTAGGGAACAGCCTGACCACCCCACAGATCCCCTTCAACCCGCTTACCTGTACGGGTACCCAGGTACGTTTCGTGGACAATAGCTCACGCGCCTTTGCCACCGAATGGAACTGGGTGTTCGATGGCGGCACACCGGGAACTTCCACTGAGAAGAACCCTACTGTGACCTATGATACCCCGGGTTGGAAGCGGGTGACACTCACCGCCAGCAATGCCCATGGTAGTTCAACCATGGTGAACGACTATTCCGTGATGATCAGCAGCGCCGGCGATGCCTGGCAGGGCGGTGGCTTCTATGAGGGTTACGAGCATGGAAGCACCACGCTCTGGCCCATGCAGCAGGACAACCATCACCGGAACCACACGGAATGGCAGACCTACAACGGACCGGGTGCGGTGGGCAATGGCTGCGCCATGTTGAACAGCGGCGATCGGAACCCTTTGAACCTGATGAACCCTGACAACGTGCAGGACATCGACGATCTCTACTCGCCTACGCTCGGGCTGCAGGGTACCAGCAACCTGCACCTCAGCTTCTTCTACAGCTACAGCACGCAAACCACCATTATCACTGAAGCGACCGAGAGCTTGGAAGTTTACTCCTCCACCGATTGCGGCCGCACGTGGCAGCTTCGTGCCAACATCAATGGCGCTGAGTTGATCACCAACGGGAGTGCCCCAGGTCCTGGTATTTGGGTGTTGCGCTCCATCCCCTTGCCGCAGAGCGTGCTAAGCCCTACCACGCGCTTCCGCTTCCGCTTCACCTCAAGTGCTTATTCCAACAACCTCTACCTCGACGAGATCAAGGTCAGTGGTCCTGTGGGGATCGAGGAAACTGCCGGGAACTCCATGCTGAGCCTGTTCCCGAATCCCACGAACGACAGGTTCCAACTGCAGGCCGAGGGCATGGAGACCATGCCTACCGAGGTGATCATCATGGACCTGCGTGGTGCCATGGTGTTCAGCAATGTCTTCGCACCTACCGGCGGTCAGGGTCTTGAACTGGATGGTCGCGCGCTTGGGCTGGCCGATGGCATGTATACCCTGATGGTCCGGAACGAGGCCGGGACCGGAGCCGCCAAACTGATCATGAGCCGATAGTGGCCTGAGTTCAGATATCCCCTTCCCTACTGCAATGGGCCGCCTTTTTCAAGGCGGCCCATTGCATTTTGGCGATCGGATCACCACGTACCGACGGAAAGCATCACCAGGGTACAGCCTTCCACCACCTCGATCCCTTTTTCACGCGCAGCCGTTGCCAGCGCCTCGTTCTCCGCTCCGGGATTGAAGACGATCCGCTTCGGGTTCAATGCCAGGATCCGCTCTTGCCAGACCTGCTGGTTGCCTGCGTTCAGGTAGAGCGTGACCGTGTGTATCGGTGTGTCCGCAGGCAGATCGGTGCGGATGGGCACGCTGTCGATCATGCCCGGTCTGATGCCGACCGCCACCACAGGCTGCCCGTGCTTCACCAGAGAACGCACGGCCATGTAGGAATATCGACCTGCACGTGGACTTGCACCAAGAACAAGGGTGGTTCGCTGCATGACACAAAGGTCGGTGTCGGCTATCAACATGCCCTGTGGATGAGGACAACGGACTTAACCCGTGGTTCATCCCGACGAAATCATCACCGTTGACCTTTGCTACGCAGCGAACGTTCGGTGCACCAACAGGACATCACCACATGAAACGAAAGATCGACATCCTCGTCCTTTCCGATCTGCATCTGGGCACCTATGGTTGCAGGGCGCGCGAACTGAACAATTACCTGCGCAGTGTACGTCCGAAAATGGTCGTCCTCAACGGAGACATCATCGATATCTGGCAGTTCCGGAAGCAGTATTTCCCGAAGAGCCATATGAAGGTGATGAAGCGATTGTTGAAGCTGGCATCCAAGGTGCCTGTCTATTACATCACCGGCAACCACGATGAGGCTCTTCGTCGGTACAGCCCATCCATTCTGGGGAACCTGCAACTGGTGGACCGCCTGGACATGACCGTGGATGGGGAACGCTACTGGTTCTTCCATGGGGACATCTTCGATCTGAGCGTGAAGCATGCCAAGTGGCTGGCCAAGCTGGGCGGCTTCGGCTATGACCTGTTGATCCGCATGAACAACCTGGTGAACCGGGTTTTGGTCTCGATGGGGAAGCCACGCATGAGCTTCAGCAAGAAGATCAAGCAGAAGGTGAAGCGTGCTGTGGCCTACATCGGTGATTTCGAGGAGACCGCTGCAAGCGTTGCCATCCACGAAGGCTACGACCATGTGGTGTGCGGCCATATCCACCAGCCCAGGATGCGCCGGATCACCAACAAGACCGGCTCGGTCAATTACATGAACTCCGGGGACTGGATCGAACACATGAGCGCGCTGGAGTATGCCGGCGGGAAGTGGAAGATCCATCTGTATGAGGAGACGATGGCCGAACCTGCGTTGCGTCCGATGAGGTCCACCGTACTGGAACCCTTGGAAAGAAGCGTAGCGCTGGCGTAGGCTCGCACCTCGCCATCAGGAGGGTTCCATACCCTTGCGCAGATCCTCTACCGTTCGCTCCGGGAGACGGGTGAGATCGAGCACCAGGAGCGCGTCCAATGCATCGTTGAACTTGGGATCACGGTTGAAGCCGATGACCTTCCCGTGCAGTAGCAGGTACTTTTTCAGCAGCACCGGCATGGCCCGCTCGTTGGGGTCGGCGTCAGCGATCATGCGGTCCATCTTCTTCAGGTCCGCATTGGAAGCCTCCACCAGCGTGTTGCGATCGGTGCTCTCGCGTTTCACCTTGAAACGGTTGCGTGGACGCACCCACGCCGCCATCACGGGGTCGAAATGATTGCGCTCCACGAATTCCATGATCAGCGAACGAGAGAATCTGCTGTAAGTGCCGCTGATGCTCACCGGACCGATCAGATAGCGGTGCTCGGGATTGGATGTGATATGCATGAGCAGACCACGCCACAACATGTACAGCGGCAAACGATGACGTTGATACTCACGCACGACGAAGGAGCGACCCAGTTCGAAGCTGCTGCGCAATACACGATCCATGTGCCGGTCCATGCGGAACAGGGTGCCGGTGTAGAAGCCCCGCTTCCCATAGCGCTCCATGATCCGTGCACCATCGCCCACTCGATAGGCGCCTACCAGCCGCCGTTCCTGACGGTCCCAAAGGAAGAGGTGATCGTAGTAGATGTCGAATTCATCCAGATCGATGGATTTATTGGTGCCTTCGCCCACTTCGCGGAACGTGATCTCCCGCGATCTCCCGATCTCGCGCAACATGTTGGGTATGCCATGGCTGGGTGCGAGGTATAGGTCGAATTCCCCCTGTGTGCTCAACTTGCTGGACTCCAGGCCTGCGAGTTCCTCCACCAGAACACTGGTATCGATCGGCGGCACGATCTCCCTGGGTTGTTGCGGGAATCGCAAGGGCGCGAAAAGTTCACGTTTCACCTGCAGGCCACTGCCCAAGGCATAGGTCTTCGCACGGAGATAGCTCGCCAGGTGATCGGCCGAAGTGAACGCAGCGATATCCTTCGGGGGGATCGGTTTGCCGATGCGCAACCGAACCGAACGCCCGCGCATGCGCATCATTTCCTTGGGGAGTGCCAAGGTGCGTAGTTCAGGATGGATCATGCCCAGCATCTGGAACACCAGACTGTTGGCGCCATCGAACCATATCGGTATCACGGGGACATCCGCATGCTGGGTCATCTTGATCACGGGAGCCTTCCAACGGGTATCGGCAACGGCCTTGAGCTCCGTTCGCCAACTGCTGACCTCGCCTGCGGGGAACAATGCAAGGGCATTGCCGCTCTTCACATGCACCAAGGCCTGTCGCATGCCTTGGAAACTGCTTTGTGCCGCCAGCCGATCGAAGGGGTTCACGCCGATGATACGATCGGCCAGCGGTTCCAGTTGTTGCAAGAGGAAATTGGCCATCACCTTCAGGTCGGGCCTCACGCGGCCCAGTACCTTCACCAACGCCAGTCCATCGATCGCGCCGTACGGGTGGTTCGCAACGAACACCAGACCGCCTTCCCGCGGAATGTGCTCCAACTCGCGTGGGTCATGATCGATCGCCAATTCCAATTTGCGGAACACAGCATCCACGAAATCCAGGTCGTGCAGGTGATGGATCTCCTGGTAGAATCGTTCCAGTCGCTTCAACCCGCTCACCTCGGCAAGCACGCCGATACGCGCATCACCCTCGCGCATGTGGCTGGCCTTCGCCAGTTCGCCGGGGTCCACCAATCGTTTCATCGCTGACTACTCTTACGGCGAAGGTATCCATCGCTCCCGGTCTTCAGCCCGATCCGGTAACCTCGGATGATCCCTTGAACAAGGCGAAGCGCTCCGACCCGGGAAGTTGGTGTCAGGAGCACGCAAAGATCAAGGACCTACGTGGTGTTCGTCACCCTAGAGTTCGAGGATGCCGATGATGCGCTCGTTCATCAACTCGCCACCCGGATAGTTCCTGGTGTAGTCGAGATTGATCCAATGCTGACCATCGGGATCGGTATGATGATACAGCGGAGCATCACCGACCTCACGGACGAAAAGGACCTTGCGGATCAGGTGTGCAGCCCTTTCCATGGCCCTGTCATCACCGATCTTCATCTCCGGATACACGTGCCCTTCCGTACGCACCAGCCGGACCTCACCGCCAATGGCCTTGATGCAGGCTGCCATCAACACAGCATGATCGTCACAGTCGCCTGCCATCAATTCGATGCTTTCGGCCGGCGGTGCGAAGTATTCTCCACCCTTGACATCGGACACGTAGGTCCAACGCGAGTTGATCGACTTGAAAATGGAGAAGGCCTGAACCATGGTGAACTCATTGGGTCCCACCAGCACATCGCTGAAGTCCGCCGTGGCCATGCGTACAGCGGCCTTGCGCACCGAGGGATCCACTGCGATCACCAGCGTGCGCAGCTTGTCCGCATCGTGGAAGGGTTTGACCTTCTGTGAAGCCAGCGGAACCTGCTCCGTGGTACTGCGCAGGGAACGAAGCATGTCGGCGTAACCGTTGAACATGTCGCCGAAGGAATAGGTCCCGAACAAAGTGGTGACCGTAACGGCAAGCATGCCTATGATGAGTACGGAGTAAACAGCCAGTTGGAACTGGCGGACGAGAATGATGAAGGCTACGAGGATCGCAACGAAAGTGACCGTTTGATCCAGGCGAACCCCTCCGCCAAAGGGCAGCACCAGTTCAGGAATAAAGGGGTCGACTATGACGAACAAAGGCAAAGTAAGCAGCAGGGCTACGAGATAGGTCACCACCGAATGAGCGAGGCCGTGCATCGGCACTTCCGCGTCCCCACCCTTATTGCCCCGCAATATTCCCATGTTCTTCAGCATTCCACCAACTTCATGCCGGGTATATCGACCATGTCAGTGGTCGGCGGCGAAGTACGGTACTTCCTACGGGAGGACGATGGAAAAGGTGCGTGGTCATCATCACACCCCGGGCTCTTCACAGATCTTAACGAACGTCCGATCCCTTGCCGGACAAGGCTTTGCGGCTGCTCCACGTTGCCACCATCCACCTGTTGACCATCGGCTGGTGTAACTACTTGCACGGCTGACGTACAAAGCTAGATTTGCGAGCCATGAACTTGAGAACCACGCACTTCACTACGGTCGCTGCAGGCCTTCTTGCATTGTCGACCGTGATGGCGCAATCGGACAGTTCGTCCTATGGTGGTCCTGATGGAGAGGACCTGTACCTGGAACTGAACACACCCGGAGGGGGCGATGCGGAGATCGGTGCAGTACACCTGGAAGAAGTGCTGGAATGGGATGTGAACGATTCACTGCTTTTCATACCGGGCTATGACGTGTATTGCCACTGGAACACGGAGTCCATATTCGATCGTGGCAAATCACTTCGATCCGCAAGCGATACGCTACGTCTTTATCTGGGTCACGACGATTGCGACCATGCGATCCCCTGCATCGGCCATGTGACCTCGCCGTTCGGTCCACGTAAGGGGCGCATGCACTACGGAGTGGATCTGAAACTACAGACCGGCGACCCGGTGATGGTCGCCTTCGATGGCATGGTACGGATCTCGAAATACAACAAGAGCTTCGGGCATGTGGTGGTGATCCGTCATTTCAATGGTCTGGAAACCTTGTATGCGCACTTGAGCGAACGATCGGTGAAGCCGGGCGACCTGGTGCATGCCGGAGATACGCTGGGGCTGGGTGGCAACACGGGAAGAAGCTTCGGAAGCCATCTTCACTTCGAAGTACGTTTCATGGATGATCCCATCGATCCTGCGGAAGTGTTCGATCTGTCCAACGGTACCTTGCGATCGCGCACCTTCGACATCCACGAAGGAACCTTCGCGAGGATCGCCGCCGCCAAGGCCGAGCTCGCTGCCCGCAAGTATCATGTGGTACGCAATGGCGACACGCTGTCGGGCATCGCCAGGCGGTATGGCACTTCCGTCAGCCGCCTGACCAGGCTGAACGGGGTCAGCAGCACCAGCATCCTGAGGATCGGGCAGCGGGTGCGGTACAATTAGGAACCTGCCGCGCGAGAGATCGGACTGTTCTTCCTGCGTTGAAGCGCAAGCCGGTTGATCGAGGCGACCAGGTCCTGGTTGTACTGTGGGGAAAGCAGGAAGTCCTCGGTATCGCGCATCCGCAAAAGGACAAGGTCGTTCCGCGCATCAGGCATGCGGTCGATCATACTGCGGCCCATGCCAAGTGTCAAGGTGGTCAGTCCGATGTCCACCGAGCAGAACTTGACATACCGTGCAAGTCGCTTCCTCATCGCGCGTCGACCCAACGCCTCCTTGCCAAGTTTGTTCCTGATATACTCCCGTGCCGCCGCACGATCCACCAGACTGGCATCGACCACGTCATCGAGGTCCACCTCCAGGCGTTCGCCATCGGCTTGCATCACCAATCGATCGTCGATCAGCTGATACACACACCGTCTGCCCATATCACGGATCAGTGCCACCGCCACACCCAGCAGACCAAGGCCACCGAGTACGAACAATGGAGCACTCAAGCCCTTGGCCGCAAAGACCAGCACACCGACCAACAGAAGGACCGGCACGATCCAGGCCATCAGGCGCGTATTGTGCCATTGCCTGCGTGTAAGGAACCGAGATGAACCCATGAGCTTGAGCGGTTACAAAGGTAACCGTCGCTCATCGCGATCCGCTGAACAGATCAAGGCAGGACCTTGCCTGGGTTCATGATACCCAAGGGATCGAAAAGCTTTTTGATACCGCTCATCAGGGCGAGTTGGACGGGGTCGAAGGCGATATCCATGTAAGGCCTTTGTACCAGACCGATGCCATGCTCCCCGCTCAAGGTCCCACCCAAGGACACCGTGAGCCGGAAGATCTCCCGAATGGCCTCAGGTAAACCCTGCTCCCACTGTTGATCGGTCATCGTTCCCCGGATGATGTTAACATGCAGGTTGCCATCGCCCGCATGGCCATAGCATACGCTTCGGAACCCATGGCGCTGTCCGATGTCCTTCACACCCTGAAGCAGGCGTGGCAGTTCATAGCGTGGGACCACCGTATCCTCCTCCTTGTAAATGCTGTGCCCCTTCACGGCCACACCGACATTGCGGCGTAGTGACCACAGCACATCCTTCTCCGCTGCGCTCTCGGCGAACAGCACTTCACCGCCACCATGCTCCTCCATCACCGTCAGGATCACCTCGCATTCGCGCATCAAAACATCGTCGTGGTGACCGTCGACCTCGATCAACAGGTGAGCCTTCACATCATCGTCCACCTTGATGTTGATGGCCGGGATGTAACGCATGGTCCAGTCGATCGCGTCGCGCTCCATGAATTCCAAGGCGCTCGGGGTGATCCCCGCACGGAACACCGCACTCACCGCTTCGCACGCCTGGGTCGCACTGGTGAACGATACCAACATCAGTCGTGCCTGTGTGGGGAGCGGCTGCAGGCGAAGGACCGCCTTGGTGATGACCCCTAACGTACCCTCACTCCCGACCATCAGCCGGGTGAGGTCGTAACCAGTGCTGTTCTTCAGCGTGTTGGCGCCGGTCCAGATCACATTCCCGTCGGGAAGTACCACTTCCAGGTTGAGCACATGGTCACGCGTTACGCCGTACTTCACCGCGCGTGGCCCACCTGCGTTCTCGGCCAGGTTGCCACCGATCGTGCAACTTCCCCTGCTGCTGGGATCGGGTGGGTAGAACAAGCCCAAGGCAGCCACCGTCTCCTGCAATACCTGCGTGATCACGCCGGGCTCCACGGTGACCTGCTGGTTGCGTTCGTCGATGGAGACGATGGCGTCCATCCGATCCAAGGCCAGCCCCACTCCACCATGTACGCATAGTGCTCCACCACTAAGGCCGGTACGCCCTCCGATGGGAGTTACGGGGATCCGATGCTTCGCGCATAAAGACACCACCGCAGCCACCTGCCGTGTGGTCCGGGGACGCACCACCACATCGGGCGGATGGCTCAGATCCTCAGTTTCGTCGTGACCATACCGGTCACGGTCCTCCTCCAACACCGAGACCGCGTCGGCACCGGCGGCCAACTTCAGTTCGGCCAATACATTTTCATCGACCCTGCCGAATTCCATGTTGCGAAGGTGCGAACTGTCCCGCGCATGGACCAGGACATCCGCCACATGTTGTGGTGGATCAGCGCATTGGGTGCCGATCCGGAGCGCGCGCCTCCCGCTCACACAAGGCCTTGGGGCAATGGTATCTTTCGCACATGAGCGAGTTCAAGGAACAGGTGCGCAAAACACTTCGCGTGGTCATCTTCGGCACGCACACCCCAGGGGGAAGGGCGTTCGACATCTCCCTTATCGTGCTGATCCTGGTGAGCGTGGCGCTGGTCTTTCTGGAAAGCGTTGCCGAGGTCCGTGCCCTGTATGGAAAACACCTGCGGCTCGCGGAATGGACGATCACCATGCTGTTCACGATCGAATACGTCATCCGGCTATGGATCAGCGACAACTGGAAACGGTACGCATTCGGCTTCTTCGGGATCATCGACCTGCTGGCGATCCTTCCCACTTTCATCAGCCTCTTCATTCCCGGATCACAGGTGCTGGCGGTCGTTCGCGCCTTGAGATTACTTCGCGTGTTCCGCATCCTCAACATGTTCGTGTATGTACACGAAGCCCGCCTGCTGCTCCTGGCCTTGCTCGCGAGCCGTCATCGTATCCTGGTGTTCATGCTCGCGGTGCTTGCCCTGGTCACGGTCTTCGGCACTGTGATGTTCGTGGTGGAAACGCCAGAAGCGGGGTTCACCAGCATCCCACGCAGTATCTATTGGGCGATCGTCACCCTGACCACCGTAGGTTATGGCGACATCGCCCCACGTACCATACCGGGCCAGGCGATCGCATCGGTCATCATGCTGCTGGGTTATGCCATCATCGCCATTCCCACGGGTATCGTCAGTGTGGAACTCGCCCGTCAGACCCAGCGTTCGAAGGAACGCGTGTGCCAGCGATGCGGGCAGATCGACCACCTCGACCGCGCTACCTATTGCTTTCAGTGTGGAGCAGAACTACCACTGGAACTCAAGGAATGATCCGCTCAGGAGATTGAGCGACCTTTTTTTGTCGTCCGTCGACTTGACCGGCCCGAATTGCCCGACCCCTTCCCTAATTTCACAGGGTCCCGAAGCCACCGTACCTGCCTGTGCTTCGTCTATTGGATGTAACAGTCCGTACCATGCGCTATTCGACCCTCCTCCTGACCGTCTGCTGCTCCCTTCACCTGGCCATAGCGCAGAACGTTGGCATCAATGCAACTGGCGCCGCCCCCGCAGCACCGGCCATGTTGGATGTGGATGCCACAAATAGAGGTATGCTCATCCCTCGTGTGGCACTCACGGCAGCGAACAACAATGCTCCCATCGGTGCCACCATCGTCAACAGTTTGCTGGTGTTCAATACGGCCACCAGTGGTGTCGGGGTCGATCAGGTGACACCCGGCTACTACTACTGGGATGCCGGTGCGGGCCGATGGACGCGCCTGGCCAGCGATGCCGATGCATGGCGAACGCTGGGCAATGCCGGTACCGATGCCACCCTCAACTTCCTTGGGACCATTGATGCAGTGGACCTGCGTATCCGAACCAACAACCTGGAGCGCTTCGAGATCATCAGCGGGACGGGTGGGGCGACAGGAACCGGTGGGCGACTACGCGCCTATCAGAGCGGAACGGCCGCTGCTCCGATCTATTCATGGAACACCAGTACCGGCATGGGCCTGTTCAGACAGGCTGACAATGTGCTCGGTTTCTCCACCGGCGGCGCGGAACGTGTACGCATGCCGAACGCATATCAGTTGCTGGCCATGGGCGATGGCACAGAAGCCGCACCGTTCTATTCGTGGAACATCGATCCGGATATCGGCCTGTACCGCATCGGTGCCAACATCCTGGGCTTCTCCACCGCTGGCTTGGAGCGCATGCGTATCATTGCGAACGGGAACGTGGGCATCAACGGCGCGCCGGCTGCCACCGCCCAATTGGACGTGCAGGCGACCAACCGCGGTATCCTGATCCCACGTGTTGCGTTGGTCGCGGCCAACAACAACGCCCCCGTGGGTGGTGGCGTTCAGAACAGCATGCTGGTCTACAATACGGCCACCGCCGGTGCAGGCATCAACGCGGTTTCCCCGGGCTACTACTATTGGAGCACCGCCACAGCTCGTTGGAGGCGCATGGTGGATGTGATCAGCGATGTATGGATCAGCCCACCCATCGATATCGCTCCACTGCAGACCATCGTTTATACGGTCAACATTCCCGGCGTCAACATCTTCACCGGAGCCTCGGTGGTGCTCTCGGGGAACTGGGCGGCATCACCCACAGTGGTCATCGAACATGTGGAGGCGCGGACCGGCGCGGTGCGGTTCAGGGTGTACAATTACAACCTGTTCACCACCTATCTCGGCATGGATTTCATCATAACCACCACACGCTACTGATCATGCTTCGCTCCATTCTTCCATTGTTTTTCTCGCTGATCGCCGCACCGCTCATTGCGCAAGGCATATCGGTGGGCAAGACCACGGCACCGGCAACGGACCCGGCGGGAAAGACCACGGTGCAGGAGATCGAAGCCGATGCGATCCCGATGGGACCCCTTTCCGCTCCTGTGTCCCAAACACCGAAGCGGGCCATCATCACCGCAACGGCAACGACGGCCGGCGAGCAAAGCGCAGCGACGGAGATCGTCGGCGATGCTTATCCAGCACACAGTGCTCCTTCAACACCAACCGTGGAAAAAGTCGCCTTGGGGGGTGCCGGGACCGTGCAACGCCCGGGCGAAGTGATCGAAGTGGAGGCTACGGCGATACCGCACGGACAGTCCCAGGAATGACGGAACCGGTCCGAAGAATTCTTGTCCGATGGTCCTACTCCATTCGGTTCACCCGTCGTGCCAGGCTACCCGTGGCAGATACCAGACGGATCAGGTAAATGCCCTGTGCCGTGCCTTGTATCGGAAGGCCCACCAACGTCCCTCCCTTGTTGAGGAACACATCCCGCTGTAGGATATGCCTTCCGGCCGCATCGTACACGTACAAGGTGGCATCCTGCTCGTTCGGCGACGAGATCGATACGTTCAACTCAGATCCACTGTCCCAGGCGTTCACCAGCGCCAATCCGTTCTCCTCGGCACAAGACCCCACCACCACCGGTCCGATGGTGTAGCTGCCGTCCTGGTCCACCTGACGGAGACGATGGTACACCAGCCCTGGTGTCCGCGCATCGACGTGTTCGTAGTGGATCAGGCTCTGACTCGTACCCGCTGCTGTTACGGTGCCGACGGTTTCGAACTTGATCCCATCGGTGCTGCGCTGCACTTCAAAATGGGAGCTGTTCCGTTCACTGCCGGTGGACCACCTCAAGATCACGGCATCGTCCACGCACGACCGGGTGAAATCCACCAGTTCCACCGGCAATGGATCGAGGAAATTCGCAAGGGTCCACGAGCGGAAAAAATCGACTGATGCAACGGCCGCACCGGACACCGTGCTTGGAGTGCCTCCTGCGAAAACCCCGACGGGCAGCATATCTCCCCAGATCCCCGCAGCGTTGTTGAAGCGCTGTGCACCCACCGGGTCGCCCGGCCCGATCGCGTTGCCTGGGGTCACCTCACCCGTTACGGCACCCGGATCGTAAGTGAAGCCCAACACGATGGACGGGCGCGTACCGTAGGCGAAGCCGGCGACACCCGGATCGATGATCCAAAAACGATCCACCGCGTTCTGCGAGTTCGGGACCGACGGAGCATTGTAGCTGTTCATATGCGTCACATCGGTGGGCCTATACAGGAAGTTGTTCCATGCATCAGCAAGGGGTACACCGACCGATGCATGGTTGTAAGTGCTGAAGCAGACGGAAGCCTGGGGTTCCGATGAACCGGGCGTGGTGACCGTGTAGCTCAGCGGCATCCTGTTCCCATTGGCACTGGTGAAGGGGACCACATAGGTGCCCGTACTGCCGCGGATCTGCCACCGGATCCGATCGAATTCAGCCTCGGAACGAATGTTACCACCACTACCCATGGTGGCAATGGCAGCTGGATCAGGGTCTTCCACCACCAGCCATGCGCCATTGTCAATGCGGATCCATGCATCGTTGTTGAGCACGATGCGGGCCTGACCCCATGCATGGAATTGCGTGGTACCGAGCAGGCTGATGCTCAACAAAGCCACGCGACAAGTCCATCGCATACCTGCATCTGCAACCGGGTATTGTACCATTCCATGTATCATCCTGGCCATAGTGGTCGCTCATCCGCACCCAAGATAATGACGCTTCATGCCACATGAAGTTGCCCGCATCGCAATACATCGAGTACACTGGACAGGGGGACCATCACCTTCCACCGAACGGGTAGGAGGCGGTATGTGCGGATCTGCGCAATGGCACGGGAAATCGGAGCATCACAAGCTCGCCCCCTTGCTTAGCGCATGTTTCAACAGGATCGATACCGCCAACGCACTATCATACACCATGAAATGACCGCCACCCTTCACCACTTGCACACCCTGCACGGATCCAAGAGGCATCAACCGGTCCTGATCGCCATGTATATGGACGAGTTGTTCGGGGCGACGAACTGGGCCATCCCAGTTCAGACCGGCAGCGATCTGCACTTTCAACTGCGCAACGTTATACACACCGACCAGGCTATTGAAGAGAAGCACACTCTCCGGCGTCTCCACCCCCATCTGCCAGCGTACCATGGGCATTAGGCGCTCCAGGAATGCCTTGGTCAGCAAACGTTCAGGATGCTTTCCGCGCAACATGCGCAGGGCTGGTGGCATCTCATGGGGGCCCTTCCAGCTTGAAATGATCACCACCATGGCAGGGTCGGTGATGGCGGCCATCTCCTGCGCCACCATGCCACCCATGCTCATGCCTATCAATGCATGTGGCCGCTGTGCATCGATGCCAACGGACATCGCGACCGCGAAGTCGTGCAGCGTGCTTCCCCGTGGCATTTCCGGCCAGTCAAGATGGTGTACCGCATGATCGCCGGTCTCCAGTTTGGAGAAGATGCGGTGGTCCGCACCGAGACCCGGGATCAGGTACAGGTCCATGGATCAGGAACTCACTTCTTCGCGACCACCCGGGCCCCCTTCCTCTTTCGCTACAAAGGCCTGGAGCGCTGACAAAAGCAGGTGCGTCACTTCGTTACCCCGCGTGATCACCATGGTGTGTGCACCACCGGGCAGAACATGATCCACAGGGAATTGCTGTGGCAGCACCCTGTCCGCACTGCCATGGATGCGCACCAGCGGTCCCTTCCAACGCGACCCGCGCCAACGCACGATGGCATCGGTGCCCCTGCGGATCTGCGTGCCGCCCTCCAACGTCGCCATCTCCACCAGCAGACTCGAGATCTCGTTGTTGCGCACACCGAAGTATCGCCGTAATGGCCATGAGATACGCACCGTCCGATCGGTGATCAGGTAGTGCAACTTCAATCGTTTCGTCATCCGGAGAAAGAAGGGTAACTCCTGCGGGCCGGTGATCGAGGAGATCAGCACCACCATGCGCGGCTGGGTCAGCAGCGCCAACTCCTGCGCCACCATGCCGCCCATGCTCACACCGATGATCGCATGCGGACGTGTATTATCCACCGCCTGCGCGAGCTTTTCGGCCACATCAGCCAATGTGCAACCGGCCTCGAACCTTGGCCATTCCAGAAAATGAACATGGGGACCTTCCAAACGCAGGCGCGAGAACAGACGTCGATCTGTTCCCAAGCCGGGTATCAGGTAGAGGTCCATGGTGAATGCAAAGCAGCCATCAAGTTACAGCGGCAAAGTGCAGGACCGCAGGTAGCGCAGGGTCGCTTCCATGGGATCATGCATCACCGTATCGGCTTCGATGAATGGCACTTCCTTGCGGAGACCTGCCACAAAGTCCTCGATCGCATTGGAGCTTTTCGATGGTCTGCGGAACTCCAGGGCCTGTGCAGCGGTGAACAGCTCGATCGCCAGGATGCGTTCCACATCGTGGACAACCTCCCAGGTCTTGATCGCGGCCGAGGCGCCCATGCTCACATGGTCCTCCTGGCCGTTGCTGCTGTCGATGGTATCCACGCTGTTGGGCATGCAGCGCTGTTTGTTCGCGCTGACCAGTGAAGCAGCGGTGTACTGTGGGATCATGAAGCCGCTGTTGAGCCCCGGACTCGCCACAAGGAAGGCCGGAAGCCCGCGCTGCCCGCCCACCAGTTTGAAGGTGCGCCGCTCGCTGATGCTGCCCAGTTCGGCCATGGCGATGGCCAGGAAGTCCAGCGCAAGGGCCAGTGGTTGTCCGTGGAAATTGCCGGCGCTCACGATCAGGTCCTCGTCATCGAACACGGTAGGGTTATCGGTGACGCTCTCCAACTCGCGCTCCACCACGCGCTCCACATAGGCGATGACATCGCGGCTGGCACCGTGCACTTGCGGAATGCAGCGGAACGAATACGGGTCCTGGACATGTGCCTTGTTACGCGCCATCAGCTTGCTGCCCTTGAGCAGTTTCCGCACGCGGCCCGCTACCACGGCCTGACCCGGATGCGGCCTTACCGCATGCACTGACGCATGGAAGGGCTCCATACGGCCATCATAGGCATCGAGCGAAACAGCAGCGACCACATCGGACAGCGCAGCAAGCCGGTTGGACTTCAGCGTGAGCAATGCCGCGTACGCGTTCATGAATTGCGTTCCGTTGAGCAACGCGAGTCCTTCCTTCGGACCGAGTTGCAATGGCTTCCAACCAAGCTTCTTCAACGCAGCGGTGGACTTCATGCGCTTGCCCTTCAGCAGCACTTCGCCCAGACCGATCAAGGGCAGCGACAGATGAGCCAACGGGGCCAGGTCGCCACTGGCACCGAGCGAGCCACGCTCGTACACCACCGGAAGCATGTCCGCATTGTACATGTCCACCAGGCGCTGCACCGTGGCCGGCGTCACCGCGCTGTGCCCAAAGGCCATGTTCTGCACCTTCAGCACGAGCATGGCGCGCACGATGTCCGCAGGTACAGGATCGCCACTACCACAGGCATGGCTCATCACCAGGTTGCGTTGCAGTTGGGCCAGGTCCTCCTTGTTGATGCGCTTGTCGTGCAAGGCACCGAAGCCGGTGTTCACGCCATAGATCGCTTCGTCGCTGCTTTTCAGCCGATCGCGCAGGTAGGCGTGGCTTTGTTGCACCGCATCACGCGCTGCAGGGCTAAGTGCGATCGACGTGCGTTCCTGAAGGATATGCTCCAGCTCGGCGAGTTCGATGCCGATGGTTCCGATGGGATGAGGTTTCATGGGAATGGGTTTGGGCGAGAGATCTCGCACCCGTACAGTTCATTCAGGAAAGTGCTGCGATCAATTCGCCCACAGGAATGCTGCGCTGCTCGCCGCTCTTCATGTCCTTCAAGGTGATGGTGCCAGCCTGCATTTCGCTCTCGCCGATCACGGCCACGTACGCGATGCCCTTGTCGTTGGCGTACTTGAATTGCTTGGCCATTTTCGCGGCATCGGGGTAGAGTTCGGCGGCGATACCGGCCTGGCGCACCTGGCGCAGCAACTTCAGGCAATGCGTTGCTTCGGCCTCACCGAAGTTGGCGAAGAGCAGCCGGGTGCTGCTGCCAAGCTCCGAAGGGAATTTCCCCGTTTCCAACAGCACGTCGTAGATACGGTCGGCACCGAAGCTGATGCCCACGCCGCTCATGCTCTTCAGGCCGAAGATGCCGGTGAGGTCGTCGTAGCGGCCCCCTCCGCATATGCTGCTGCCCAGCGTGCCTTCCAAGGCTTTCACTTCGAAGATCGCGCCGGTGTAATAGTCGAGGCCGCGTGCAAGGGTGGGATCGAATTCCAATGCTGCGCTTTGCATGCCGTCCACGGCATCGAAGACGAAGCCCAGGTCCCTTAAGCCTCGTTGCGCCACTTCCGAAGCGGTCAACCACTGCTCCAATTGGGGACGCTGTTCAGTCCAGCTTCCCTTTAGTGCGAAGAGCGGCGCAATGGCCACGATGGCCTCGTCGCTGATGCCTTTGGTGCGCATCTCCTCCTCTACCTTCTCCCGTCCGATCTTGTCAAGCTTGTCGATGGCCGTCACCATGTCCACCACTTTCTCCGCCTGGCCGCTCACTTCCGCGATCCCCGAAAGCAGTTTTCGGTCGTTGATCTTCACCACCACCCGTAAGCCCAACGCGGTGAACACATCGTCGAAGAGTTGCACCAATTCCACCTCGCTCAGCAGGCTTGTGCTCCCGATCACATCCGCATCGCATTGGTAGAACTCGCGGTACCTCCCCTTCTGCGGCCGATCGGCGCGCCACACGGGTTGTATCTGGTAGCGCTTGAAAGGGAAGGCGAGCTCGTGCTGGTGTTGAACCACGTAGCGCGCAAAAGGCACGGTGAGATCGTAGCGCAGGGCTTTCTCGCACAGCTCCGAGGCTACGCGGCCAGGGTGAACTGGTTGGCCGGCGATGAGCTTCTCCTTCACATTCGCACTCACGCCGTCCCAGGCATCACCACTGTTCAAGATCTTGAAGATCAGTCGGTCGCCCTCCTCACCGTACTTGCCTGTTAGTGTGTCCAGGTTCTCCATGGCCGGTGTTTCCAAAGGCAGGAAACCATAGCGTTGGAACACGCTGCGGATGGTGTCGAAAATGTACTGGCGGCGCAACATCTCCTGCGGGGAGAAGTCGCGCGTGCCCTTGGGGATGGAAGGCTTGTTGGCCATGGGCGGCGAAGGTACGGGCCGCGTGTTGCCGTAGTTCCGAAGGACCCTGATGACCACATGTTATGTCGCGCTTACTCCTGTACGAAGCGCAACGGCACCATCGGCATTGCGCCCAAGGCCTGCACGATATACACGCCTGGGGCCAGACTGCCAGTGTGCAAGCGTATACGCTCGCCGTCCACTCGCTGCCTCATCACTTCCGTACCCGTTGCGTTCAGCACCCGTAGTTCGTCCGCACTGCTTTCACCGGGGAATACCACGGTGATGGCATCAGCCTCGCGTAACAACCCAGGTTTCACCGGCGCCGTGCCAGCAAGTCCAGTGGTGATCCCGCTGCTACGGAAGCTGAAGGCTTCAAAGAATACGCCGCTATCAAACCCACTATCCCATGCATCACCGACAGCGAGCTTGAAATGGTACGTTTCGCCTGGCACAACTGCGGCGAAGGCCACGAGGTTCACCGTGCACCCGTTATAGGTGATCGTGGCGCCTCCCGTGTTGTTGATGTAATACTGCTCGTTGGTAGCAGGACACCTGAAATTC
>JBGTIB010000041.1:0-1676 GCA_041745875.1 Flavobacteriales bacterium
TGACCGATGAAGGTGCCGCCCTTGCTGGTCTTCACGGTGTCGCCGTCCACGTAGAAGGGCATGTTGCCCAGCACGCGGCGCAGGCTGGCGTTGGCGAAGAGGTTGCCGATGCCGCCCTCGATGTCCACCCAGCTGTCGGCCGTGGTGGCACCGGTGCGGTAGGAGATCTCGTAGTACTTGTCCTTGCGGTCGAAGAGGTATTGGGCGAGGGCCTTGAGCATGCGTCCACGCTCGGGGAAGGTCATTTTGCGCAGGGGCGGGCCGCCCACTGTGCGGGCGTAGTCCAGCATATGCCCGAAATCCAATCCGCCGCTGGAGGTGGTACCGATGAGGTCACCGGTGATGGCGTCGATGAGCTCGGATTGTTTTCCGGAGCCTTTCACCCATTCACCCGCTGCGTAGTTCTCTAATTGCATGTGTTTCATCCCGACGATAGGTGGGAGGACGAAGATCGGGAGGAATGCGGGAACGCTGATCACGCTGATCGGGCAGATGCACGCGGATCAATGCGAATGCAGGTCATTTGGGCGTGCCGGTGTTGAATGCACACCGTCGCGCTATCCACAGTAGTCCGCGCTCGTGCCTCGCTTGCGTGCTACTTGCTGCTATCGCTCACGCGGAGCGTATTCAAAGTGGCGATTGCCCCCTCGTTCCGCATCCCGGAAATACACATTGGAGTGCTGGATCGCACACGAGCATGTTTGCCATATGGCCTTGTGCGGGAACACGCTCTTGTAGACCGTGATCCGATCTCCACCAAAGAAGATGGGAGTTGTGCAGATGGAGCCATAGTGGTACAGCTCTCTTTGAGGGTCCGGATGGAACGGGACGTTCAGCCATGCCGCTGCCACAATAGATGGGTCATGGAGTGGAGGCCGCCAGCCATCATAGGCGCAGAAGGAGATGTGGTACTTCACATGCATACCGAGCATCAACTCGGTCATGTAGTTGCGCGGTACGAGGGATGCTTTGCTCGGGTCATAGAGCGCTGCGTTCACACGTTCGAAGCTGTGATTGAACCAGATCGCCATCCCGAGAGCGAACGCGATACACAGGCCTGTTCCAGCAACGAAGGGTTTCAAGGAACCGGAGCTGGTGAGCACATGGAAGATGATCTGGATCAACAAGAATATCGGAGGGTAAGCGACGATGACAACGGGCAACGCCCAAAGCTGGTGCAAGGAGCTCGTCGGAGCCAGGAACAATAGGCAATACACGCAGATGCAAGCCGCAATACCAAAGAGGAAGTGGACCAAGGGTCGCCAACGACCTAGGCGGTCATGGATATATGAGTAGAGAAGGACCGGTGTGAAGGCGATGATCAGTGTGATCGTGGCCCACGGGACCGGTCTGCAGAACACTTGCACGTACGCGTTTGCCGCAATAGCCAAGGCACACCACCCCACGTTCCAGAAGGTCAGGCCTCGCGACGTGAAAAAGCGATGGAGCCGGTTGCGGAAGGACATCGCGCCAAGAACGGACTGGGCAAGGAATTAGTACCCGAAGGCAAGCCCGCCGCTGCTGGTGGTGCCGATGAGGTCGCCGGTGATGGCGTCGATGAGTTCGGATTGTTTGCCGGAACCGGCGACCCACGTGCCGGCGGCGTAGTTCTGTAACTGCATGGTGGCGAAGGTAAACGGTGCAGATAACTGGTGACGTTTGATCAACGCACCTGT
>JBGTIB010000042.1:0-8794 GCA_041745875.1 Flavobacteriales bacterium
GCCGAACAACAGCGCCAAATGAGCGGCATGTACGATGATCGCCATGTGGTGGAAGCCGGTAAACTGATGGGAGCCCGCTACGTGATCACCGGGAAAATGCTGCGCTATGATGAGATCCTGCGGCGGGATATCGAGGTACAGTTGCAATTGCTCGATGCGGAGAGCGGACGGATCTACCTGAGTGAGATCATCAGCGTGAACAAACAGGAACTGGCCCGCGGGAACACGCGCAGCCAGCTGATGGAACGAGCCGCCAAACGCATGGCAGCGCGGATCACCACCTTCGATCCGCACAAGCGCTGAACGTGCCTGGTGGTACAGCGGGTTCGCTCGGTCCGAGCGGTCAGCGTAGCACCGTCACATGCCCGGTGAACTCGCGACCGTCCTCCAGGAGCAGTACATAGAAGTACGTGCCATCGGGATAGCCCGAGGCGTTCCACTGATTCCGGTAGTCCTTCACCTGGTAGATCATGTTCCCCCACCGATTGAAGATGGCCAGTTCATTGCTGAAGAAGGTGATGTTCTCGATGGTGAACATGTCGTTGTGACCATCGTTGTTGGGACTGAACACGTTGGGGATCGTGATATCCTCCGGAAGGATCACGTAGATCACCGAAACGGTATCCACGCAACCGTTGCTGTCGGTCACCACCAGCACGATCGGGTAGGCCCCCGGTTCATCGTACGTCCAGCTGACATCGGGGTCGGTGGCCTCCGAATCGGGTGCGCCAAGGTCCCACCACCATTGAACGATAGTGCCATCCGGTGCAATGGATGTATCCTCCAGATCGACCGTGGCCCCAGGCAGTTGGGGCGAGATCGGATCGGTGGTGAAACTGGCCTGCGGTGCTCCGAATACCACATCGAAGGGCGCCGAGGTTCCCACACAGCCCTGCGCATCGGTGACCGTCACCGTGATGGAGGAGGTTCCGGTAACGGCAATGGTTGAGGTCGTTTCCCCGGTGCTCCATTCCTGGCTGGCAAAACCATCAGGTATGGAAAGCATCAGTGTATCGCCCACACAGGCCACCGAGTTGCCGGTGATCACCGGAGCAGGAAGGACGGGCGATCCGACCGTGACCGTGGCACTGGTGATACAACCTTCACCATCCCGGACGATGATTGTGTATGTGCCACCCGCCACGCCCGTGAACGCGTTGCTGGCTTGGAAGGTCGTGCCATCGATACTGTATTCCAGACCGGTGCCCGTTGCGTTCACCGTGATGGTACCGCTTGGTGGAGCACAGGCCGATGCGGTCGGAATGATGTCGATGATCACCGGCCCATCCGTTGAGTTGATGGTCACCGCTATGGAGTCGGTGCATCCCAACGCATCCGTCACCAGCACGGTATACATGCCCTGACCTACCCCGGTCACGGACGGTCCTACGTCCCCATTGCTCCATGCGATGGTGTAATTCGGCGTTCCTCCGGAAACCGAAACGGTCGCCGCACCATCGTCACCGGCGCAGGTCACATCGGTCACCGGATCCACCACGATCACCATGGCCGGGGGTTCGGTGATCGTCACCGTGGTCACATCACTGCAACCCACACTATCGGTTACGGTCACCTGGTAGGTGCCCGCCGTAAGTGCCGTTTGCACCGACCCGGACATGCCGCCCGGAGCCCAGGTGTATGTGTAGGGGTCAGTACCCCCGGAGGCCACCACGGTGGCAGTTCCGGTGGACGCTCCATTGCATAGCGCATCCACTACATCGGAAACAACGAGGTCGATGCTCGGACAAGGTGTACAGTCGGATAGCTCCGCAGCGCTGTTGATCAGGATCACCGTGCCTGCCGCATCGGTCACCTGGATCGGATACGAGGATGGTGCTGGTATGCTGCTGCCCACCCCCAGTGGCCCCCAGGCCAGCACATTCACGGCACAGCCGGGCGGAATGAAACAACCCAGGAAGCATGCGCTGCAATCCTGTACCGTGATCTGTTGCTCCCATACGTACGGGCCCACGCCGTTGGAGGCATTCAGCGTACCGTTGTCCGGATCGATGCACACGAACAGGTCCTGGCATGGACCCACGACCACGTCGATCGTGCTGTAGCCACAGGCCAGTGTATATGTGATCGTGTGGGTGCCCACGCCTGCCACCCCCGGATCGAACGATCCCGAGGAAGCATCGATGATACCAGGTCCGCTCCAGGTGCCCCCGGACGTTCCCGCGCTCAGGTCAAAAGGCTCGTCCTCCACACAAATACTCCCGATGGGATCGATGCTCGAATAACAACACTCCACGACCGGGGGAGCACAGCCCCCCAATGCGATCGAGGTAAGGAAGCCCTGACCACAGGCCACCACTTCGCCATTGTGGTTGATGGCCACATCGTACACCGGGCCCGGTGTCGTTGCTGAGGCGAGCAAATTGAGGTTCGGATCGAACAGGTGTACACCGTTGCCGGAACCGACCAGCACGTTGCCACAGCTGTCCAGGGAAAGGCCACTGTTCTGCGGGGAATTCAACCCGAGCGTTGATGATGCGTTGCCACCTGGGATCGTGGCGGTCGCGAGGATCACACCCGTATTCAGATCCCGCTTGTGCAACGTGGTACCGTTCTGCGTGTACAATTCATTCTGCGTGGCCGCGATCGCATTGATCGCCTGATTCGTCACCCCAAAGCCCGCGACTTGATAGGAGAATGCGTAGGAATTGTTGCGACGGTAGATCAGGTTGAGGTTCTCAGTGATGCAGCCGATCGTGTCCAGGGTCATGAAATAGTATCGGCCGTTCGGGGAAGCGGACAAGGCACGGATCTCGTTCGGGTTGTCGATGATCAGACTGGGGGATAGCGACGCGACGTTCACACTGTTGATCACCGAGCCGTTGTTCAGGTCCATGCGGAACGCCCGGCCATAGCCGACCGGGAAAAGGGTTGGGCCGATCACCAGGCGCGTCCCACCCAGCACCATCTGCGTGTGATCGCAGTTGAAGGACATCCGCCAGTATTCGTCGAAGAGGCCCCCGTTGGCGGACCAGACCAAGGTCCCATTGGTATTGATCCGTGCGATGCGCGGATCGGTGCCGGCGGTGATGAAGCTGTTGCCCGCAGGGTCCGTGACCATCGAGCCGATCCAGTAGTTGGCCGTATCCCATGGGGTGTTGTAGGTCCAAAGCAGGTTGCCCAGCGGATCGTACTTGCGCAAGCGCAACGGCGTGTCGCCACCATAGATGTACACGTTGCTGGCAGCATCCACCTCCACATCCCAGATCTTGTTGGAGTTGGGGAATGCCGGTGTCACCACCCAGGGATCGACCACGATGCCGCGACGTTTGTCATAGGCATCCAAGGCGAAGGCAACGGTATTCCCGTTCAGCACGAACCGCGATGGTATGGCCTCATCCGTACGACCCTTGTAGTGGCTGTGCGGTGCATGATCCACAATGTCCCCGAATGGCGTGGCAATGCGCAGGTTGCCATCCTCCTCGAGGATCAAGGCACGGTCAGCCGTATAGCGCATGTTCACCATGGTGAGGTCGGCGCCCGGTGCCACCACCAGTTCATACTTGAGCCCTTTCTCCGGATGGATCGTGTAGACCACGTCCACGCCGGGGTACAGTCCCTTGTAGGTGATGCGCTCATGACCACGCACACCGGTAATGTCATGCGTGGACTTGTCTGGAAGCAGGGATGAGTAGGTATGATGGTTCTGTTTCAAGCCATCGGGCACCACCTGCACATTGCGTGAGCCCCCCTCCCACCGCATGTGGACCAAGTCACTGCGGTTGTTCATGCGGGGCTTCGTTCGGTCACCCCGCTGGCGGTAGTAGTTCTTCTCCTTCTGGTCGAATCGGTAGGTCACCCCCTGCGCGGTGAACAGGATCTGCAACGCACCTTCATCCACGCCGAACAGGACCTTCTCCCCCGCAATGCCCGTCCTGCCATCGAACTGGCCTTTGTTCTCCAGAAAGCTGCGGTCGCTCATGAGCGATGCGGACCATTGACCTGGTGCCAGTTGAGCACTGCTTGAAAGCCATACAATGGCAAGGAAGAACAGGGGTAGGCAACGTTTCATATTACCGGGTCTATGGATAGCAGAACGCACCGATCTTGGCACGTTGCCAAAGCTAGCAGGATAGCCCAAAGGGCAAAATGCCCCGGGATGGCAAGCCGCGGACAGACCAGCGGGACCTACATCCTCCTGTACCAGCCCTTGATCCGCTCCCGATCCAACGCCTTCTCCCACTCGGGGCCAAAAGCGTGGTCCCACATGTGCGGCAGGGCGTAGGCCACCTCGGTCATAGCGCTGATGGTCTCCTCGCTCCAATCCTTCGCGAGGCCTTGCGGGATGTGTACCTTGTTGTGCTTCACCATGCCCTTGAACTCCTGGACATAGTCGCCATAGACATCCTCCAGTTTATCGAAAGCGATGCAGTTGGCGATGCAGTGGTGGATCTCGAGGATCTTGCCCAAGCCATAACTCAGCGCATGGCACACGCCCACCTCACTGTAGGTGAGGCTGAGACCGCCCATGTAGCTGGCCACCATCAGGAACTCGTCGCTCTTGGGATCGCTGCGGTCCATGCGGAGGAAGACCTCGCGGCACATCTCCAGGCTCTTCTCGCTGTAGGCCTCGGCGAAAGTGTTCTTCTTGGTACCGGTGATGGCCTCCACGCTATGGATGTAGGTATCCATGCCGGTATAGAACCACTGGTCGTTGGGCACGCTGGCGATCAGGTCCGGGTCCAGCACGATCTGGTCAAAGACCGTCCAATCGCACTTCAGGCCCAGCTTTTTCACCGGCCCCGTGAGCACAGCCGTCATGCTCACCTCCGCACCGGTGCCGCTAATGGTGGGCACGCCGCAGTGGTAGATGCCGGGCTTCTTGATCAGGTTGAGACCCTGGTACTGCACGCTGCTGCCCTCGTTGGTGAACATCAGCGAGAGCGACTTGGCCACGTCCATCACGTTGCCGCCGCCGATGCCAACGAGGCCCGCAGGCAAGCCACGGCGCGCGAGGATATCATCACGCAGGCCGTCGATCTGTTCAGTGGTGGGTTCCTTGGCGGTGCTGCAGAAGACGATCTCGTCACCTTCTTGTTTCGGAATGCGGGACAGAAAAGCCTCGTTGCCTTGGAAGTAGTGGTCCACGAGGAAGACCATGAACCCCTTTCCCGAGTTACGGTGCGGTTCGAGTATCTCGCCCAGCTTGCCGAAGCTGCCACGGCCGTAGCAGGTCTTGGTAACGGATTTGAAGTTGCGGAAGAGTTGCATGGGTCAGATGTTTCCGCCGTAGCCTTGGCGGAGGTGGAAGATCAGACGATCAGATGATCAGATGATGATCAGCGATCGAGGTGCGGTGCAAAGGAAGGGAGAGTTTGCGGGTGATCGCCTGTGTACCGCGAACTGACCTCAACGCGGAACCAGTGGAATCAACGCTATGGAACGTTGGACCGCTATTGAGGAGCGATCACGAGCTTCAAAACCGCCCTACTGCGCACCCCTATAGCGCTGACGATATATGTAGCAGGAATAAGGCCGCTGATGTCCAACTGGATGTTGTCGGATGAAGCAGTGAATTGCTCGGTCACTATACGCCCCGTGGGGTCCATGATGGTCTGGCGAACGGGTGCCTCCAAGACCTCTAAGCCGGACAACATACACGTATTGATCGCCGGGTTGGGTGCTAGTGTAAGAGAGGCCTTGCGCAGTGGTTCCTCCACGCCAAGCACATAGTCCACGGAAGCACATGCGATATTGTCCTCCGGGGCACGGTCGGCAAGAAGGTCGGGAGCCAAGGCCACGATGCAAATTTCACCTACACCCTCGACCTGGACCTGTTGAAGACCCAGTTGAATACCCACGGGACCGAACGGAAGGCTTAGCGTATCACCCGGAGCCAGTGCAAAGCCAGAGGTGTCGATCCGGTTCGTGGGTGGACCGCAGAACTGGAACGGCACCTGGATCCACATGCTCAGCACAACACGATGCAGGGTGTCCGAGCCGTGGTTCACCACGAAGCCGGTGACGTCAGCGTGCCTGTTCCAAGGGTAAGATCCCCCGACGAACTCCGTCCATGTGGAATCAACGTGCAGAAGGACCTCCACATCCTGATCGTATTGGGGCGCATCGCCGATCATGGAAAGCGTGCGGATGATCCCGGTGTAACGCCCACTGATGTTCGTGGTGCCGATCGTAAGCACCGTATTGTCGCGGATCGCACAGCCTGTGGTGCCATGGTTGGGAAGTGCAGGCCAGGGAAAGAGCAATGTGGGCGTGCCGTTTGCTGCCAGTTGATACAAGCCCGGAGCCGTCGTCACAAAAAGGCCGCTCCCTGAAACTGTGAAGGTGCTATTCTGATCAAGGTCAGGCAACGCTGCGATACCGATCGGGACGAGATCCGAGCTGAATCGGCGAACGCTGTCGTTCGCCAGCACGAAAAGTTCCTGCCCGTTCCAATGCATGTCCGTCACCAAAGGTCCAATGGATATTGATGCGAGTACGTCCCCGTCCAGGTCCACAAGCATGAGGTTCGTGGCGCGGATCATGAACAGGGCACTGTCACCGGCCCATGCTATTTTGAGAATATCAGAGGTCTGAACCTGAAATCCACCTGTGCTATTCCCAGCCAGGTCCATGATGTATACCGAATCGGAGGATGCAACCGCAACATGACCGATGGAGCCTTGGGCAGCCATGTTCGGAGGATAGGTGAATAAGGGGTTGATGGTCCTTTCCCAGAGCACAGTGCCATCAGGGGCATAACGGCGCACGCGGCTATCCGGCCCGAAATAGTCACAGCCATCGTAGGCGCCGACGTGCAGCAAGCCGCTGTCGGGCAACAGGACCACTTCGCCATGGCCTAAGCCAGTGCTGTAATTATCCAACTGTTCCCAAGCGATGGTTCCGTCCCCGTTCCGGACGCTGATCATCGGACTCCCGAATCCTGCGTAACCGATCACCGCCCAACGACCGCCTCCTACCGGGAGCACCTTTTGCAACTGGATCGTTTCGCTGCGTTGATCCGCCTGTTCCCAGAATTGGGCATGGGCACTGGACGAGATCGTAACAAGAAATAAAAATAGGATGCGTCGCATGGGACTGTAGTTGATCTTCTTGGGGAACAACTGGATAGACACAATGAAGGTAGGATGTGCTGCCTATTGCAGAATCAAAAAAAAATTGATCCAAGAACAGCTCATACGGCAACCACCCAAGAGCGATCGCAGCCGGTGTTCCGCGTTAGTGATAGCAGCGGAAAGCCCACTGCGAGGAGGAACGACGATTGCGGACTTGCAGCAGAAAGCCCGACGGCGCGCTCCCCAAAAGAGGTATCGCGCATCAGGGATGGCGACGGAACGCCCGACGAAGATCCACAAAGGTCAGGGCCTTATACCGAGCACGAGTATTACGATGCACAGAAACATCACTCCGCCCCCGAACACAACCGACAATATCGCAAGCAAGCGTTGACCCCAAGGCAAACTTTCAATGATGCATATCGATAGTTCCGATATACACACCGGATTCGCGAATGACCGTTGGGTAGATAGCATGGACCTATATACCCGAACCTTGGACACATCACCCATATCTACGTGATAAGTACCAACCTCCATGGCATGGAATTGAGCGATCTCCACCGCCCTATTGCTCCTACGGTTCAACTTGATCGGAACCAATGGAAAACGTAGAGGCACCCTTGTTCGACCGGCGAAGGAGACAGATATTGAAATCCCAGGATCGCGATCCACATGATAGCCACCGACGATCTCGATCCCAATGACCCCGGGACTCGATAGCTCAAGAGCGAATTGTCCTGAGGTCACTGCTGTCCGGTTAAAAGTCGAACAAATTCAACTGGTTAGCGATGCCGGGAGGTTCCGTTTGGGAGAGATCGGGCTGCAAGGCGCATGAAAGCTCGGTTTTCTCGAAGACGGAGACCGACAGGATCTGTAGACATGTGTAGAGAGAGGCTCCAAGTTGAAGCTCCTTCTTGACGATGGCGATCAGGACGTAGGTGGCAACGGCGCACCAGACCTGCGTCTTCACCGCGTTCTCGCTGTTGCCCAGGAACTTCTTGATTCGAAGGTGCTGCTTGATCCACTTGAAGAACAGTTCGACCTGCCAGCGGCTCTTGTACAAAGCGGCGATCGTCAGCGCCGGCAAGGCCATGTGGTTGGTCAAGAAGATGAACGTTTTGCCCGATTCGCTGTCCTTGAATCGAATGCGGCGCAGGTGCGTGGGATAGCTCTTGGCCGAGTAGTGCCCGTTGAGCATCACCTGCTGATCGCTGATGACGCCGGTGCTGCGATCGCTCGGTGCGGAGTACACCCGACGGGCATCCATCGGCGACTTGGCTCGCGTGACGAAGAAGGCACCGGCCCGGTTCATCGCGTACAGCCTTGCGAAGTCCACGTAAGCGCGATCCATCACGTAGAACGCGCCAGGCTCGAAGACCAGCATGTCCAGTACGTTCACGTCGTGCAGCTTGCCGTCGCTGATGTGGATGAACGCCGGGATGGCGCCGCGCAGGTCCAGCAGCGTGTGCAGCTTGATGGCTGCTTTGGTGGAGCGAAACGGCGCCCAAGTGAACAGGCTCAGGCACAGGTCGATGGTGCTGGAGTCCAAGGCGTAGACCGTGTTGGCCAACTCCACGCCCAGCACAGCGTCGCCCAGATAAAGCTTGCGTGCGCGACGGATCAGCACGGCCGCCAGATCGCACCAGATGCGCCAGTCGCGCGACTCGTTGGCATCGGCCAAGGTCGAACGCCTGACCGCCGAGCGAAAACCCATCGCGTAGAGCTTGCTGGCATTGGCCGACAGGCTGATCTCGATG
>JBGTIB010000043.1:0-3381 GCA_041745875.1 Flavobacteriales bacterium
CGGTGGTACCTCGGGATCATCGATGGCGGACCACGAAGGGCATGGTGCTGAAGGACAGGTTTGGACCTGTTCCATGCACCCACAGGTCCGCATGCTTGAACCCGGTTCCTGTCCGATCTGCGGCATGGACCTCATCCCCGCCACGTCCAACGAAATGGAAATGGACCCCATGACCATTCACATGACGGACCACGCCATGAAGCTCGCGAATGTGCAAACCATGGTGGTGGAAATGGGCGGTGGCAGCGGGAGTTTACGGCTCACCGGAAAGGTGATGCCGGATGAACGCCGTGTGTATGCGCAGGCATCGCACGTGGCGGGCAGGGTGGAGGAACTGCTGGTGAATTTCACCGGGGAGACCGTGCACAAGGGACAAGTGCTTGCCCGTGTATTCGCGCCCGAGTTGGTGACCGCCCAGGAGGAATTGCTGCAAGCCCATCGTGTGCGTGAGGCTCAACCCGCACTGTATGCCGCTGCGCGGGGGAAGCTGATCAACTGGAAGCTCACCGATACCCAGATCGATGCGGTGATCACGGCGGGAACGGCAAGTGGCGTGGTGGCGATCCTGGCGGATGTCAACGGCGTGGTGGTGGAGAAACGTGCGGACCTGGGCGATTACCTGAAACGCGGAGACGTTCTATATGAAGTGGCCGACCTCAGCCAACTCTGGGTCATGTTCGATCTCTACGAGAGCGACCTGGCCAACACCCGGAAGGGGGACACGATACAGTTCACGGTGCGCTCCCTTCCCGGAAAAACATACAAGGGTCGCATCACCTTCATCGATCCCGCTGTGGACCCTGCCACACGTGTGGCCCGTGCGCGCGTGGAAGTGTCCGATCCCGAAGGAACCTTGAAACCGGGCATGTTCGCCATCGGAACAGCGAGGTCGAGGCACCGCCATGGTGATGCAGAGACCCTGGTGGTCCCGCGCACCGCAGTGCTGTGGACCGGCCCACGTTCCGTGGTATATGTGCGGGAGGGTGAAGGGCAGTTCCGCATGCGCGAAGTGGTGCTGGGTGCTGCGATGGGCGATGACGTGATGATCGCTTCAGGTCTGGAGGCGGGTGAAGAGGTCGTGGTCAACGGCACCTTCACCGTGGATGCTGCGGCCCAACTCAATGGCATACCGAGCATGATTTCGCCGCAGGGTGGCCCGGCGATGAAAGGGCATGAGCATGGGACGGAGAATTGATCTGCTCAGGATCGCTGGCGATGTCGCCAAGGTCATGCATGAGCGGTTGAAGTACTAGCCCTACTTTCACCTCCGCAGCGGCTGCACCCGCTGCCAAGCACTTCGTACTCCACCTTATGCGCCACTTGAAGATCCGTCCCCGCCAGGCCCTCAATAAGGCATTCCTTAAGCAGAAGCCAGAGCGCAAGGTCATCGAAACCTTCAAGGCGGCGCTCATCGGCATGCTGGACCATGCGAAGCCGGGTGAGAGCGAGGAGTACCACAAGAACCTCGTCAGTGCTTTTCTGAAGGACAGCGGATTCGCTCCCGCGCACTTCATCAACACCAAGGGACGCAACGATCTGGTGATCCACACCGGCAAGGATGCAGAAAGCCCGGTGGGCGTGATCATTGAGGCCAAGCGGCCAGGCAACGCGGCCGAGATGCCCAAGGAAGGCGACCTGCGTTGCAAGGCGCTGAACGAACTGCTGCTCTACTACCTGCGCGAACGCATCGGTGCGCAGAACATCGCGATCAAGCACCTGGTCATCACCGACCTGCACCAGTGGTACATCTTCGATGCGGCCACTTGGGAAAAGCCCATTGCGCAGGACAAAGCGCTGGTGAAGCGCTTCCAGGAATTCGAGGCCGGGCGCCTTGCGGGTACCCAGACCGACTTCTTCTACAAGGAGGTGGCCGCGCCGTTCTTCAATGCGCTGGATGTTGAATTGCCGGTGGTACACTTCACGCTGGACAGCTACGAGAAGATCCTGCGCAATGCGGACAAGAAGGACGATGGCCCGCTGATCGCCCTGCACAAACTGCTCAGCCCCCAGCACCTGCTGAAGCAGCCCTTCGCCAACGACAGCAACAGCCTGGACAAGGCTTTCTACGCCGAACTGTTGCACCTCATCGGGCTGGAAGAGGTGAAGGACAAGGGCAAGTGGCTCATCGGCCGCAAGCCCGCTGAACGCCGCGATCCCGCCTCCTTGCTGGAAGGTGCCATCACACAACTCGACAGCCTGGACAAGCTGGATCGGGTGGAGCGGTTGAACACCTATGGCGACACGCGTGAGGAGCAACTCTTCAACGTGGCCTTGGAACTGTGCATCACCTGGGTGAACCGGGTGCTCTTCCTGAAACTGCTGGAAGCGCAGGTGGTGACCTACCACGGCGGCATCAAGGGCCATACCTTCCTGCACAGTGCGCGCGTACGCAACTACGACGACCTCAACAGCCTGTTCTTCCAAGTGCTGGCCCGCAGACCGCAGGAGCGCAGCACCGAAATGGCCGAACGCTTCGGCAACGTGCCCTACCTGAACAGTTCGCTCTTCGAGCCCACCGAGCTGGAGCACCGCACCCTGTTCATCAGCAACCTGGAGGACGACCGGCCGCTGCCGCTGCACAAGGCCACCGTGCTGAAGGACGACCGCCTGCGCCGCGTTACGGGCACATTGCCCGCGCTGGACTACCTCTTCCGCTTCCTGGATGCCTACGACTTCACCAGCGAAGGCGGGGAGGAGGTGCAGGAGGAGAACAAGCGGCTGATCAATGCCAGTGTGCTGGGCCTGATCTTCGAGAAGATCAACGGCTACAAGGACGGCAGCTTCTTCACGCCGGGCTTCATCACCATGTACATGTGCCGGGAGGCCTTGCGTCCGGCCGTATTGCGGCGCTTCAATGCCAGCTTCGAGGCGAAGGGCGCAGCGGCATGCACGGACTTCAGTGAACTGGGCGACCGCATCGAGAGCGGCCGCGAGGCCAGGGCTGAATCCAACGCCCTCATCAACGGACTGCGCATCTGCGACCCCGCCGTGGGCAGCGGGCACTTCCTGGTCAGCGCCCTCAACGAGCTGATCGCCATCAAGAGCGAACTGGGCATCCTTTCGCACCGCAACGGCGAACGCGTGCGCCACCACCGCATCGCCGTGGAGAACGATGAACTGGTGGTGTACGATGAAGAGGAGGGCAGCCTTTTCGAGTACCGCGTGGGTGCCGATGGCCGCGCGGTCACCGAGCGGCAACAGTTGCAGGAAACGCTCTTCCACGAGAAACAGACCCTCATCGAACAATGCCTCTTTGGGGTGGACATCAACCCCAACTCGGTGAAGATCTGCCGACTGCGCCTGTGGATCGAATTGCTGAAGCACGCCTACTACCGAATGGGCACGCAGGAACTGGAAACGCTGCCCAACATCGACATCAAC
>JBGTIB010000044.1:0-53047 GCA_041745875.1 Flavobacteriales bacterium
AAGCAGGACACGATCACCCCGCCGCATGTGGCAGAGGAGTTCAAGGGCCTCATCCCGCACAGCGAACTGCACTGGATCGATCAGTGCGGTCACGCGGCCATGATGGAGCACCCCCAGGAGTTCAATGCGATCCTGGACAAGTGGTTGGAGAAGACCCTGGGGTGAGCTGCCACGCGCTCGGACCACGCCCGCACCTGCAACGGTGCACATCCATGGAACATGTCACCATCGCCAGCGCCGGATGAAGTCCCTTAGAGCGTTACACCTAGGCAGCGGTCGTGAGGCGAAACACTGGCCCGCACCGAACCTTCCCGAATTCGCCTTCATCGGGCGAAGCAACGTGGGGAAGAGCTCGTTGATCAACATGTTGTGCAACATCAACAAGCTGGCACGGGTGAGCAATACTCCCGGTCGTACGCGCAACGTGGAGCACTTCCGGGTGGAGGGCACGCTCACCAGTGGCCGGCCCTGGATGCTGGCCGATCTGCCCGGCTACGGTTTCGCCAAGACCAGCAAGGTCGAACGCGCGGCATGGCAGACCATGATCCGAACCTACCTCGCTAAAAGGGAGAACCTGCAGACCGTGTTCCTGTTGGTGGACAGTCGGCTTGCACCCCAGCAGAACGACCTGGACATGGTGCAGTGGTTGGGTGAGAACGGGATCGCCTTCGTGCTGGTGTTCACCAAGATCGATAAGTTGGCCCAGCCCAAGGTGCAAGCCAATGTGGCCCGTTTCAAACGCAAACTGAAGGAGAGCTGGGAGGAACTGCCCACCATCTTCCTGAGCTCTGCCGAGAAGTCAACGGGGCGCGATGAACTGCTTGGCTACATCGAAGGGGTGAATGCCACTTGGGAAGGAGCTGAACTGAAGAGCGGGGAGTGACGAGTGGCGAGTACTGCTGCCGACTCGCCACTCACTACTCCCCCTTGGGAAGCATGTGCTCCGCGAAATAGCCCGCGAAATCACGCATCTGCGCTGCCATCTTCCCTTCGCCCGTGGCCCGCTCGAACGTGTCGGAGAGCGTGAGGAGGTTCTGGTGGAAGAAGGCCTTCATCTCCTCCACGGTCATCTCCTTGGTCCAGAGATCGATGCGCAGGGTATTGGCCTCCGCTTCGTCCCACACCGACAGCAGCACCGCCTTGCCGCTGCTCTTCACGCCGCCGTCCTCGGCCTCCCAGTCGATGCGTTCGGGCACGCGGTTCTCATCAAGGTGCACGGAGATCCGGATCTCTGAGGTCATGTTCTGCTGCAGTTTGTGGATTTGTTCACCGTGGCTTGTAATGCTTGAGCACGACCCGCGGATCATCGATCGCGAACAACTGCTCGAAGGTGGTCCTGGGGTTCGCGTCCAGATAGGCACGTACCATACGGTATCCGATCCATTCACCGATGTGGCCGGGACTTTCCTGAGGAAGGCCATGGGTGTACGGACCATCGTTCATCAGGCGACCAACGGCATCGGCCTGGCGGCTGAACAGCTGATCGCGGCTCACGATGTCGCGCCAGATCCGATACTCGTTCTCCTCGCACCAACTCAGTTGCTCACGCGTGAACGCGACCTTCAGGGCCTTGTCAGTATCCGGCAGCAGAACATCCAGCAGGGCCATCGCTTTCCCCACCTCAACCAGATTGGTGAGCACATCCGCACCCCGGGTATCTCTTGCATAATGCACCAGGAGCCAACCTTTCACGGCACTGGGCACGAGCATTTCCGGCCGCATGCGATCCTTCACATACTTCGGGAAAGCCTCCGGCGCGAGCATCCCGATCACCGGGTGATCGCTGCCGATGAACCATTCCAGACCGATGCCCAGTACGCTGTCCGTCGGATAGATGCCGTAGTTGAAGCCGGAGTTGAAGGTGATGATCCTGGGCACGATGCTATCCGGAAAGAGGACTTGCAAGCGCTTGAAGGCATCCTCCAATTGTCGCTGTTCGGTGCTCAGATCACCCAGTACACTGTCCACCCCATGCTGTACGCTGCGCCAGTCGGGGTCCTGCAGAAAGGCATTGAGCATGACCGGCAATTCGGGGTTGTGCAGCGGAACTCCCTGTAGAATATCCTCCACATAGGTCCTATAGAATTCACCATGTTCGGCGTAGGCCCTTCGACTTGCAGCTGCGATGTTCGCCGGGTCTGATGAGAACAGCTCGCGGTCCAGGCGACCGATGGGAACACGCAGGTCGACCGATCGGATGTCGACCTTTTCGGCACCGTCGTTGCCACACCCGGCCACCGAGATCGTCATCACGATGATCCAACAGCGCATGCTGCGCATCGACAACACCTTTACCTTTGGTCCACCCAACATTGAACCGCAAACCTATGAAGAAGGTATTCGCACTTCTGGCCGCCGCACTGGTGGGAGCCCCGACCGTGATGGCACAGGACGAAAGTGTACGCTTTGGTATCAAGGCCGCGCCCAACACGGCGTGGCTGCGACCGGACACCCGTGGCGTGGAGAGCGCCGGCAACCGATTGGGCTACACCTTCGGCCTCATGGCCGAATTTCCCGTCGGGGCCAACGGCAACTATCGCTTCGCCACCGGGCTCTTCCTGAACAACGCCGGAGGCAAGGTCACGGTGCCCTATAATTACATCGCTGAATTGAACGGTCCAATATTGACCAGAGCGCTCGAGCGTGATGTGAGCCTTCGCTATGTGGAGCTCCCTTTCACGATGAAGCTGATGACCAATGAGATCGGCTACATGCGTTATTTCGGCCAGATCGGCGTGTCCACCGGCTTCAACATCCGCGCGAAGGCCGACATGGAAGAACCGATCGTGGATGCATCGACCTTTTATACACTGGACTTCCGCACGGAACCTGATGTGGATATCAAGGACGATGTGAACCTTTTCAGGGCTGCCCTGATCCTAGGTGCCGGTGCGGAGTACAATTTCTCGGGCAGCACCGCGCTGCTGTTCGGCATCACCTACAACAACGGCTTCATCAATGTATTCGATGGCTGGGAAGTACCGAATGATGATGGTGGGACAACAAGGGCCAAGGTGTTCCAGGATTATCTGGAACTCTCACTCGGTGTTCTTTTTTAGGACCCATTTGGACGTACCTCAAGGAACCCTGCGAAACTTCGCGGGGTTTCTTTTTCGATCCTGAGGAAATGGACGTACCAGGCACCATCGATCACATCACCGAGTGGTTGCGCAGCTACTGCGAAGCTGCGGGTCAACACGGTTTCGTGTTGGGCGTCAGCGGTGGCGTGGACAGTGCCGTGACCAGTGCCTTGTGTGCGCGTACCGGGCTTCCTCTTCTGTGTGTGGAAATGCCCATCCACCAGGCACAGGCACAGATCCAGCGCGCACAGGACCACATCGCCTGGCTGAAGGAACGGCACCCCAATGTGCGCATGGAAGTGGTACAGCTCACGCCCACCTTCGACACACTGGTGGCCGCGCTACCCAAGGTGGATGACGAGCATCTGACGAACCTCTCGCTGGCCAACGCACGTGCACGAATACGCATGACCACGCTGTACTATTTCGCCGGCCTGCACCGACATCTGGTGGCCGGTACAGGTAACATGGTGGAGGACTTCGGTGTGGGCTTCTTCACCAAGTACGGCGACGGAGGCGTGGACCTCTCCCCCATCGCGGACCTGACAAAGACGGAGGTCTACATGGTGGCAAAGGAATTGGGGATCATCGACAGCATTCTGCAGGCGCCGCCTACGGATGGGCTTTGGGGTGATGATCGCAGTGACGAGGACCAGATCGGTGCCAGTTACCCGGAGTTGGAATGGGCGATGGAGCTGCGTGCACGCAACCAGGACCCTGAGAGCCTTTCGCTGAACGATCGCCAGCGAACGGTGCTGGCCATCTTCGACCGCATGCACGCCGCCAACCGGCATAAGATGCTACCGATCCCGGTATGTGTCATTCCGGAGGAACTACGCCGGTGAATCGTGTTCATAGTCAACGAGCCGCACCGGTGAAACAGGAATATCTGGAGGTCAGTGGTCGTAGATCTGGCCACGCCACCACACGCGTGCGGTACGGATGTTCAGGCGGGCCAGCACAAGACCCCGGTCCACGCGGAACTCCTGGACGGCCTGGCCCTGCATGATCACATCGGTCTTTCCGTTGCGCCACACCTTGAGGCTGCGGTCCACGTCCACGTAAGCGATCGTACCCCACGATGCATCCCACTTCTGGGGTATCACCCGTTCCAATTCGTGGAACCGCCCTCTGTTGAACACATTGAAAAAGGAGCGGTCCTGGATCACCACCAGGCTGTCGACCACATCCCAACTTTGGGGTTCGAATTCCATGGCCGTGTACACCTTGCCACCCTCGAACACTTTCAGGGCGCCGGTCAGGTCCAACCAGGCAAGGATCCCCTTCCCCACTTCATAGCGCTGTGGCATGCGCTCCTCCAGGTCGTAGATGGTGCCTTGGTGAAAGACCTTGAAAGTATGGTCGTAGGCATCGCGATATGCGACGATGTCCAGGCCACATTTGAATTCCATGTCGGTGACCAGATCATTGAGTTCGTAGATCTGTCCACGGTAGAATACCTTGAACATGCGGTCGAAGGCCGACACCCATGCCAGTAGATTGTCCCCTGTCTTCCACTGCACCAGTGCATCACCAGCGATCTGATCCTCGAGCATGGTGACCTTGCCATCGTAGAACACATAGATCGCGCGTTGCACTTCGTCCTTGAAGGCGGCTAGGCTGTCCTCCAGTTGATAATGGCCCAGGTTGGGGGTCAGCACACTGGCTTTGCCATCGTACACCTTCAGGATACCTGCGAAGGTGAACCCCATCAGATGATCGGTCACGATGGGGACGAGGTCCGAGGAATTATCGACCACGGTAGTGCGCCCATCGCGGTACACCTTCAGATCATCGCGGTTGTCGGTATAAGCAAGATAGTTCCCACCCACATGCAGGCTCATCGGTTTGCGGGGTTCGATCTGCCGGAAAGAGCCACGGTCGAAGACATACAGACGATCCATATAATCGATGAACCCCGTGACATCCTGGGCGTGGGCTGAAAGACCAAGGAGGAGGATGGTGGTGATGAAGAGCGATCTTGTCATGTGCAACAAGGTAACAAGCATCGTGCGAGAAGGGTTCCGATACCTTTCGGAACGGCATCAGCATCGAACCAATATGGGCCGGGATCATCCGAGCTTTTACCGATGTCGAAACTCCGAGACCCGATCTCCGTTCCGGTCATACAAACGCTGCGTCCATGATCTATCGTGCGCTTTTTCACATGAGCTGCTGCTTGGTCGCTTCCAATTTGCACGTTCAGGGCACCCTGGTCTACACCAATGTTGAACCTATAGCGAAGCATTCCAGTCACCTTCGACCTTGCTCTCTTCAGGCAGCGCCGATAGCGTATTGAGATCTTCCTCCACGCCTGCAAATGCGAATACACGGACCATGCAGAAAAGGGTACCATGGCAGTCATTTAGGCCTGCCATGGTGACAAACATACCTTCAAACCTCCCAAACCGTTCGTCCCAATATCAACACACTGCACGCTGTAGGCATTAGCTTCACCTAGCCTATTTGTTTCGTTCCGATGTGGACCGGTCAGCTTCCATTGAGGGTCTTGTTATGCATGGCAGTGATGGCCCATTGGTCGTCCCTGTTCGGGCAAACTCCGGCCGGGGGACGGTCCAAATACGATGTGTGGGTCACCAGCACTGCCTCGTCCAAGCTGAGGCCGGTGACCTTGCTTGAGGTCGGGTCAGATGGTTTGTTGCTTGGCCCTGCGAACCGACGGGGCGACTTGATGGTGCCGATCGGTGGCGAAGGAGTGCTGCTGCCTACCGATCAATTCGGTTCCCTTTGGGCACGGCGGCGGCATGCAAAGACACGCGGTGCGGTCATTGGTGGTGTCGTAGGGCTTGCGTTGGGCACAGGAACAGCATTCCTGATGGGTCGGGACCGCAACTATGACGCAGGACTGCTCAAGATTACGGGCAAGGACCAGAACACGCTATTGTATGGGCTGCTCGGAACAGGCCTTGGGTTCACCGTAGGATTCAGTGCAGGGGCACAACGCCGGTCCCATTATGTGAACGGCAATGCTGCTCTGTATGAAGAGCTCCGTCCGCAATTGCGACAATACCTGGCCAAACAAATGCCCTGAACACACACCGAGCGAACATGGAGCACATCATGCAACACCGGCGTATGGCCACCCTTCTATTGATCGTGTTCCTGTTCGGGCAGTATGGTTGCACCAGATGGCACCGGCGTCCATTGGATGAGCGCTCGCTGCCACGCATGGTGGCCAAGCCCAGGTCCATGTTCCTGGTCACCAGTGGGACGACAAGCACAGAGGTTTGGCGCATCCGGAAACCAGTTCTTACCCAGGAAACCCTTTCGGGTTCGTTCGAGCGGATGCCCGACCTGGATGCCATGGACCTGCTGAATGCCTCGCGGCACAGGGACCTGAGATCGCACGCGACACGGGTGATACTGTATGCGAACAGCGAGTATCGGCACGCGCTTACTGGTAATATGGACGGAGCAATTGCCCTATCCGACATCACGCACCTTGAATATATCGACGTGGATGCGGGCGCCACGATCGCGTTGACCCTGCTGGCCGTGGTCGGTGTTGCAGCACTGGTGATGCTCATCATCCTCGCCACCAAGAGCTCCTGCCCGTTCGTGTTCTCGCAGGATGCGGAGGGTGCCTTCCATCTCGAGGGCGAGGTGTTCTCCGGAGCGATCTACCCCCAGTTACAACGGCATGACCACCTCCCATTGAAGCATTTGGCACCAGTGAACGACAACTATCGCGTTCGCCTAAGCAATCTGGCCCGCGAGATCCAGCACACCGATCTGGTGCGGCTGATCACCGTAGACCATGCCCCCGGGATGAAGGTCCTCATTGATCGTGATGGTAAAGCACACGCACTGGCCGCTATGATGGCGCCCAACGCGGCACATGCCCACAATGGGAAAGACCTGACCGCCACCCTCGCTGCAGCGGATGAGATCGCCTGGCACGGGGACCCGGAGAATGAGGCGCTCGATGCCCGGGAGACCATCGACATGCGTTTCAGCAGGCCAACCAACGCCAGCACAGCCCGGTTGGTGGTGACCGCAAAGAACAGCTTCTGGCTGGACCACCTTTTCGGGCTCTTCCTCGATGAGCTGGGCACGTATGCGGACCGGGTAAGGCAGCGCGACCTGGGCCGTAGCGCGGACGAACTGGCCGCCTGGGCGAAGGCCCAACAAATGCCCTTGTCCGTGAGTGTGCAACAACGGAGCGGGGAGTGGAAGGAAGTTGGACAGTTCGAGCTGATGGGCCCCATTGCGTGGCGTGACGACGTGCTGGAGATCGACATCAGCGGCGCACCATCGGACGAGGTGGTCATTCGGCTTACGAGCGGATTCCTCTTCTGGGAGATCGACCGGGTGGAACTGGACATGGGTCCGGGGCAAGCGATGAGCATGGCTTCGATCACACCGGTCAAGGCGCTCGACCAGAATGGCACCGACGTGCTACGGACCCTATTAAAGGAGGATGGCATCCATCTGACCCAACCCCACTTGGAGGATATGACCGAGATCGCATTCCCGGTACCGGAGCTGACCGAAGGACTTCAACGGAGCCTGTTCCTGCACGCAGCCGGTCACTATGAGATACTCCGCGATCCCCTGCCGCATCGTCCAAGCCTGTTGTACTTGCGCACATTCGAGGATGCTGATGCACTACCCCGCTATTCCCGGGAGCGATACCATGATTCCATGGAGTATCCCCTGAAAGTCGCGTTGTGATATGGCCTCCTCCATGCTGAACGGATGGGCGCTTACCCTTGAGCGTTGGCGCACCATGTCCGATGCGTACAGGTTGGCACGTGCCCACTATCCTACGATGTCCGAGGCTCGGATCGCCTTGCGTAAACTCCGCGAAGTGGTAAGGGAGAACCGTTCCATTCGTCACATGGGGCGATGCGCGCAGGTGAACGGACGCACGTTCCACATGCTTACTTACCCCGGACGACCATCGAAGGCTTGGGACATCTTCCTCACCCACGAACTCCATCGGGCGCATCCCATCCCCGGCCATCGATCCGGACTGACCCTGGCCATGATCGCGTTCACGCGCAAATGCCCACTGCAGTGCGCGCATTGTTCCGAAGGGGCCGTGCTGAACCACCCGGATGTGATCACCGCGAAGGACGTCGTGAACATTGTGCGAACACTACAAACGACTGGTGTAGCACAGATCGAGCTCAGTGGAGGTGAGCCACTGAGCCGTTTCGACGAACTGATGGACATCCTGCACAACAGTGATATGGAGGCTTCGGACTTCTGGGTGCTCAGCTCCGGCCATGGTCTTTCCGCAGAACGCGCGAAAGCCTTGAAGGAGGTTGGGGTGACCGGGGTGGCCATCAGCGTGGACCATTGGGATGCGCGGGAGCATGATGCTTTCAGGGGACTAACAGGCAGCTTCGAAAGGGCCCATCGCGCCGTGCTCAACGCCAGGGCCGCAGGACTGGTGGTGGCCCTATCATTGGTCCCACTGCGCAGCTTCTGCAACTTGGAAGACCTGATGGCCTATGCCCGGCTTGCCCATGACTGGAAGGTTCATTTCATACGGCTGGTGGAGCCTCGGTCTGCAGGCAACTTCAGCGGCAAAGACGTGGAGTTGGAACCTGCACATCACGCTGTGCTCGACGAATATGTGCGCACCCTGCACCGCGACCCCGAGTACCGCCAGTTCCCGATAGTGGATCACTATGGTGCCTACCAGCGGGCGGTGGGTTGCTCCGGCGCAGGTTCGCGCTATCTCTTCATCGACACGGCCGGTGAAGCCCATGCCTGTCCGTTCTGCCAGGAGCCTTGTGGAAGTGCCTTAGAGCATGACGTGGCAGCGTTGCGGAATAACATGACCGAACGGGGTGGATGTCATGTACACCCGACCGTGTGAGGGACGACCTCACGCGATCGTCCAGGTCCGCTCCCCGCTCAGCAGCGCATCCAGATCACCCACGCCCTTCTTCTCCTTGGCCAGCGCCACCTGCGCGTTCAACTTCGTTTCCAAAGTGGCCCGCGAGGAAATGAAGAACACCCCGAAAGGCCGCGGCATAGCGTCTTCGTGGTCCTGGTCATCGAAGAGGCGCACCAGGATGCTGGCCTTGAAGGGATCGTGCTGGTCGTGGATCCAGAGGTCATCCGGCAGTGCTTCGCCGGGCGTGAGGTCCACGATCACGGGTGTCATGCCATCGAGCTTGATGCCCTTGGTGCCGTTGGCGTACACCAGCGGCTGGTCATGTTCCACGAAGAGCGTATGGAAGGGCTTGGTCGCTTTCTCGGTGAAGACCTCGAAGGCACCGTCGTTGAAGACGTTGCAGTTCTGGTAGATCTCGATGAGGCTGGTGCCGCGATGGGCATCGGCCTTGGTGAGTACCTCGCGCAGTTGCTTCGGATCGCGGTCCATGGCGCGGGCGATGAAGGTGGCATCGGCGCCTTTGCAAAGTGCCAGCGGATTGAAGGGATGGTCCACACTGCCCATCGGCGTGCTGCGTGTGACGGCCCCTTCCGGTGAGGTGGGCGAGTACTGTCCCTTGGTCAGTCCGTAGATCTCGTTGTTGAAGAGCAGCACGTTCACATCCACATTGCGGCGCAGCAAGTGGATCAAATGGTTGCCTCCGATGCTCAGCGAGTCGCCATCGCCTGTGATCATCCAAACACTGAGGTCGGGACGCACCGTGCGCAGACCACTGACGATGGCCGGCGCACGACCGTGGATGCTGTGCATGCCGTAGGTGTCCAGGTAGTACGGAAAGCGCGAGCTGCAACCGATGCCGCTGATGAACACGATCTCCTCCTTCGGCTTGCCTTGCTCCTTCAGGATGGTCTCCACCTGTTTCAAAATGGAGTAGTCGCCACAGCCCGGGCACCAGCGTACTTCCTGGTCGCTCGCATAACTCACCTTGGCGGGTGCAGCACTGCCGTTCACAACTTCGTTGGCGGTGGTCATTGTGTCAATGCGGTTGAAGGGTACAAGAGTGCGAGAGTGCGAGGGAAACTGACCCTATCACGCTCGCACTCTCTCACCCTTTCACTTGAGTTCATACATCCCATCATTTCACATCCTTTAGCATCTGCATTGCCCCCGCCTTGATCTCCGCCGAGGTGAAGGGCATGCCCTGGATCTTGTTCAAGCCTTGTGCATCGATGAGGAATTCGGCGCGGATCAGCTGGCGCAACTGGCCGCTGTTCATCTCGGGGATCAGCACCCGCTTGTAGTGCGAAAGGATCTCGCCCAACTCCTTGCGGAAGGGGAAGAGGTAGCGCAGGTGCAGGTGGCCCACGCAATTGCCCTCGGCGCACATCTCGTTCACGGCGGTGCGGATGGCGCCATACGTACTACCCCAACCCAGGATCAGCAGGTCGCCCCGGTCCACTCCGTTCGAGATGTCCAGCGGCGGCACATCCTCCACCACCCGGCGCACCTTCTCGGCGCGGAGCCGCACCATCTTCTCATGGTTCAGCGGATCATAGCTGATGTTGCCGGTTCCGTCCTCTTTTTCGATCCCGCCAATGCGGTGCTGCAAGCCTTTCATGCCTGGCACCGCCCAGGGACGGACGCCGTTCTCGTCACGCAAGTAGGGCAGGAACTTCTCCATGTCACCATGCGCTCTGGGCTTCGCGAACGGCGCCTTGATGGGCTTCAGGTCCTTCGCCTCGGGGAAGCGCCACGATTCCGCACCGTTGGCGATGTATCCATCGCTGAGCAGGATCACGGGTGTCATGTGCTCGATGGCGATGCGGGCAGCTTCGTATGCCATCTCGAAACAATCCGTGGGACTGCTGGCGGCGAGCACGGGGATCGGTGCTTCTCCATTGCGACCGTGGATGGCCTGCCACAGATCAGCCTGTTCGGTCTTGGTGGGCAGTCCGGTGCTGGGTCCACCGCGCTGCACGTTCACGATCACCAGCGGGATCTCCAGCATGAAGGCCAGTCCCATGGCCTCACCTTTCAATGCGATGCCCGGACCGCTGCTGGCCGTGGCACCGAGGGCACCGCCATAGCTGGCCCCGATGGCCGAACAGATCGCCGCGATCTCATCCTCCGCCTGGAAGGTCTTCACCCCGAAATTCTTGTTCTTGGAGAGTTCGTGCAGGATGTCGCTGGCCGGTGTGATCGGGTAGCTGCCGTAGAACAGGTCGAGCCCTGCCTTTTGCGCGGCGGCGATGAGACCGATGGCGATGCCCTGGTTGCCGGTGATGCTGCGGTACGTACCCTTCGGCATCGGAGCAGGCTTCACCTCGAAGCGGGTGGTGAAGGTCTCGCTGGTGTCACCATAGTTGTAACCCGCCAGCAGTGCCTTCTTGTTGGCATCGAGCAGCTCGGGCTTCCTGCTGAACTTGCCCTCGAGGAACTTCTCGCTGTTGGCCAGGCTGCGGCTGTACATCCAGTTGATGAAGCCCAGCACGAACATGTTCTTGCTGCGGTCCTTCTCCTTCATGCCCAGCGTGGTATCCGCCAGGGCATTGCGCGTCATCTTGGTGATGTCGATCGCGTGCACCGTGTAGTTCGCCAGGCTTCCATCCGTAAGCGGATCCTGGTTGTCGATGTAGCCCGCCAGCCGCAGGTTCTTGGCATCGAAGCCATCGCTGTTGGCGATGATGGTACCACCGGGTTTCAGGGTGGCCAGGTTACTGCGCAACGCGGCGGAGTTCATCACCACCAACACATCGCACTGGTCGCCGGGGGTGAACAACTCCACGCTTCCGAAGTGCAGCTGATAGCCGCTGACACCGGCCATGGTGCCCTGCGGTGCGCGGATCTCGGCCGGGAAATTCGGGAAGGTGCTGACGTCGTTGCCGAACAGCGCATTCGTGTCGGTGAACTGGCTTCCGGTAAGCTGGATGCCATCGCCGCTATCGCCGGCGAAAAGGATCACGACGTTGCGCCGCTCTTCGACGGTCTTGGTCCGGGTGGGGGTTTCCATGCGGGGATCAGGGTGCAAAGGTACGGGGGCGCGCTGGCTTGATACAGTAGGTCAACGCATCCGTTGTACCAGCGAACGGAGCCGTGGCCCGTGCCTACGCACGAACATTGATCCAATGATCATTGCCGCACTTGATCCTTCCGACGCAAGAGCTCATCCACGATCTCCACGTAGATCGCCTTCAATTCCTCGGGTCGAGCATTGTAGTATGCGAACGTACGCTCGAACGCTTCCCGGTTCGTACCATGCGCTTTGAAAAGTTCCTCGTAGTAGTGATCCACCGGTGACTCCAGCACGTGGTCCACCACCAACTCACGATCGACGCGCGCTTCGATCAATTGTGCTTCAAGCAGGATCTCCTTGAACAGTTCCCGGTCCAGCAGATCCTCCTCCGGTGCGGTGGCATTGGATCCGCATCCCACCAGTAGGAGCAGTAACAAGGGCATCCACATCCTCATCGGTCGAAAACCAAACGTTGTCCACGTGCGCTGCGATCGACCTTCCCATCGGCGTAGACCGCAATACCGTTCACCCAGGTCCTGTGCACCCGGCTTCTGAAGCGCTGCCCCTCGAAAGGCGACCAGGCGCATTTTGAGAACAGGCCTTCGTCATCCACGGTCCAGGGATCATCGAGGTCAACGAGCACCAGATCGGCGTGGTATCCTTCGCGGATGTAACCCCGTCCGGCGATCCGGAACATGCGTGCCGGTGCGTGGCACATCTTCTCCACCACCTGTTCCATGGTGAAAACACCGTGGTGCATCATTTCCAACATGGCCACCAAGGAATGTTGCAGCAGGGGACCGCCAGAGGGGCATTTCGCGTATGGCCGGTGCTTCTCCTCCAGCGTGTGGGGCGCATGGTCGGTGGCGACCACGTCAATGCGTCCTTCCACCACGGCACGCCGGATCATGTCACGATCCACATCGCTCTTCACAGCCGGGTTCCATTTGATCAAGGCCTGCTTCACGGCATACTCCGCATCAGAGAACCAGAGATGATGCACACAGGCCTCCGCTGTGATCCGCTTGCCTTCCAACGGTCCAGGCTCGAACAGATCCACCTCGCGCGCTGTGCTGATGTGCAACACATGCAGTCTGGTGCCGTGCTCCTTAGCCAGGGTCACGGCGTTGCTACTGCTGCGGTAGCAGGCCTCGGCACTGCGGATGTTGGGATGCTCCTCCATGGGGATATGCTCCCCCCACTTTTCAACGGCCACCGCCATGTTCGCACGGATGGTGGTCTCGTCCTCGGCGTGCACGGCCAGCAGCATGTGCGCATTTCGGAAGAGCTTTTCCAAGGTGCCGGGATCATCCACCAGCATGTTGCCCGTGCTCGAACCCAGGAACGCCTTGAGTCCACAAACGGTGCGGGGGTCGGTGCGCAAAGCCTCATCGAGGTTGTCATTGCTGATCCCCATGTAGAAGGAATGGTTCACCACGGCGGAGTGTGCCGCGAGCGCGAACTTCTGCTCCAACAATTCCTGTGTCAGGGTCTGTGGATCGGTATTGGGCATTTCCATGAAACTGGTGATGCCGCCCGCCGCCGCGGCCGCACTGCCGTGAGCGATATCCTCCTTGTGCGTGAGGCCGGGCTCCCTGAAGTGCACCTGGTCGTCGATGGCGCCGGGCAGCAGATGCTTCCCTTTGGCATCGAATTCCTCCACTCCTTGTGCGTCCCCGATCCCTTCCGGCGCGATGCGTTCGATGATGCCGCCGCGCACAAGCACATCGGCTTGAAAGGCGCTCCCTTCATCGACCACGATCGTATTGCGGATGATCACGTCGCTCATTTCCTACGAATGGTGAAGCGCATCCTGAGAACACCAAGGAATGCTTCATGGAAGATGTCCATGCTCATCTTGCTTCGGCCCTTCACGCGGTCTATGAAGGTGATCGGAATTTCCTTGATGCGGAACCCCTGGAGGCGCACGCGGTACTTCATCTCGATCTGGAAGGCGTACCCCACGAAATGGATCTCATCCAGCGGCAGGGCAGCCAGCACCTCCTTCCGATAGCATACGAAACCTGCGGTCGTATCGCGCACGCCCAGCCAGAGCACCATGCGGACATAGAGCGATGCACAATAGCTGATCAGGATGCGATGCCAGGCCCAATCACGCACATGGCCACCCTTCACGTAGCGTGAACCCACGCTCATGTCGGCGCCTTGGTGCGCGCAGGCATCATAAAGTCTTGGCAGGTCGTTGGGGTCGTGCGAGAAATCGGCGTCCATCTCGAAGATGTACGCATGTCCCTGAGCCAGTGCCCATTTGAAACCGGCGATGTAGGCAGTGCCGAGCCCTTGTTTACCCTTGCGGCGCAGCAGGTGCAGGCGGCCGGGCCAATTGGCTTGCTCCGCCTCCACGATGGCACCGGTACCATCGGGGGAATCATCGTCCACCACGAGCACGTCGAACTGTGGCGAAAGTCCGAGCACATGTGCCAGGATCTCCCGGATGTTCTCCTTCTCGTCGTAGGTGGGAATGATGACCAGGCGCTCGGACAAGTCTGCGGATGCTGCGGGGATCAAAGATAGCCGCGCACAAAGACCTCGATCACCGAAGCAGTGTCACATGACCACGGGCATCCACAACGCGCCCTGTGACAGCGTCCCGCCCGCCTACCTGCCAGATGTAGACCCCGGTCGGTATCTCGCCACCATCGGCCGATCGTCCGGTCCAGCCTGTCAACGGATCGTTGGTGGTGAATAGGAGGCCACCCCATCGATCGAAGATCTGTAGTAAGTAATCCTGTGGCACTCTTCCGGCGTGAACCGGCAGGAACTCGTCGTTGAGGCCATCATTGTCAGGAGTGAAGGCATTGGGCACATGGAACCCAAGCCCATCCTCCACCTCTACTTCCACGCAAAGGGTATCGGCACAGCCGTTCGCCGCAATGGCCGTGAGGCAGACGATATACACGTCACCCAAGGCATTCACAAAGCCATGGACCAAGTCGGTGGCGGACGAAACCATAGTGCCATTGATACTCCATTCATAAGTTGTCGCGCCTGTGCTTCCATTCGGGAAATACGCTTCCGTATCGAAGGTATTGAGGACTTCTGGCATCATGCTGAACCCGGCGGTCGGTGTAAGCCCCACTTCGATCAAGCCGGGTACGGTGCTCTGATCCACGCCACATCCGTTGGCACCGTCCACGGTGAGTGTGACATCATAGATACCGGGCTCCTCGAACAACACGGTCAGCGGACCACAATCCTCGATGATGGTGCCGTCGGAGAAGGTCCATATGCAATCCGCAGGGCCGTTGAATGCCGAAAGGAGCACCACCTCTGCCGGTGCGCACCCTGTATTGGAAACAAGCACGGCCTGTGCCACTGGTACAGGAACGACCTCCACCAGCACGGTAGCCTCGTCGGCGGGGCAGGGAGGCATAGCTACGACCATATAGGTGTAGCCGCCAGAGGATGCCGATGCGGGATCGAGGATGCCTCCGGGAAGTGCGCCATCGGGTCCGCTCCATGTGCCCACGCCCTGCGCCTGGGCACCCAGCAGGGTGAAGAGGTCCACCGATGCCTCGTTGGAGCAGAGCGTAATGGCCGCATTCTCCCCGGCATTCGCGGCCATGCTCACGGTGATCTGCACGTTCGCGGAATCGCTGTTGCATACAACCGCACCGGACACCGTGTAGGTATACAAACCCGGTGAACTGACCGAGGGCAGGAAGAGGCCTGCGAGCACCAAGCCTTCAGGGCCCACCCACGTACCTCCGGGCTGTGGATCCCCTTCCAACAGGTCGATCAATGCGGCAGGGAGGTCGGTTGAACAGAAGATGGCCTGGCCATCGTCACCGGCATAGGGGGCGGTGGCGATCGTGACAGTGACCGTTGCGCTCGAATTCGGACAGGGTGCCGTACCCGTCACGGTATGCATATAGACCCCTGCTGGATCCAGCGCAGGGTCGATCATGGGGCCATGTGGGAGGCCATCGGGTCCCATCCAATTGCCCCCCGGATCCGAAGATCCCTGCAAAGCGTCGAACAGGGAAGTGGCCGCTGAATTCGAGCATAGGGCAAGGCTTCCGCTCATGCCGGCCTGCGGCAAAACGTTCACGGTGACCGTCACACTGGACTGATCGCCAGGGCAACCGGCATTGGCCGCCAGGGTATACAGGAACTCGCCACCATCGTCCGTCGCAGGATCGAATACGGAAGAAATTGTTGTCCCGCTCGGATCGGTCCAAGTGCCACCTGAACCCGGGTTCCCGGTCAGCAATGAGTACAGGTTGATCGGCTGCTGATCACTGCAGAGTATGCCGGAACCGTTGCCGCCCGCGTCGACCACTTGGGATACGCCAACGGTTACCGTCGAGGAAGCTGTCGCGCACACGTTGCCCGTCAGGGTATAGGTATGGACGCCGGGTTGATCGGTGCCGGGTGTGAACACTCCGTTCATCACCGTGCCCGTGGGGCCCGACCAGCTTCCGCCGGGATCGACCGTTGGCCCAAGAGCAGCGAGAAGTTGAACAGGAGCTTCGTTCTCACACAGTGCGATCGAGGAGGATGTTCCCGCGTCCAGTTGTTCCTCGACCACGACCGTCACGGTTGCCACGTCGCCGGCACATGGACCGATCGCCGGGATCGTGTAGGTGTGGATACCGGGGGTGCCCGATGCGGGATCGAACCAGCCATCCATGGAACCATCCGGACCGGTCCATGATCCTCCCGGATCGGGTGTGCCGCCCAACTGCGTGAACAGGTCCACGATGGCCGAGGTGTTGCATAGGCTAAACGCAGTGCTTTCCCCAGCGTTGGGCTCGTCGGTCACGCTCACTGTTACTGCCGCGCTCACATCAGGGCAGGGTGAAGTGCCTTGAACGGTGTATGTGTAAACGCCAGGTGGATCGACGGCCGGATCGTATGAACCGGAGGAGGCACCCGATAGGCCGGTCCATGTGCCACCCGGATCAGGTGAGCCATCCAAGCTCGGGAACAGATCAACAGGAGGGGCGGTGCTGCACCATGTCAGGTTCCCATTCGCGCCGGCATCCGCGGCAACGATCACCACCACGGTCACGGTCGCGGCATCACCTGCGCAGGCACCGATCGCGTCGATCGTATATGTGTAGTCTCCCGCCGGATCGACGGCCGGATCGAAAATTCCTGTGGAAGGCCCGGTCGGACCGTTCCAGGTTCCCCCGGGGTCGGCATTGTTTCCGAGTTGCGCGAACAGATCTTCCGCCGTTCCGCTGCTGCACAGGGAGAGCAAGGCGTCCTGTCCTGCACTGGGCTCACTGGTCACGGTGACCGTGAACGTTGCACTTGCCTCCGCACAGGGGACCATGGCTTGTACGGTGTAGACATAAGTGCCGGGCGTATCCAAGGAAGGGTCGAACACCCCATTGGATGCACCCGAAGGGCCGCTCCACGTGCCACCTGCGTCGGGAGTACCAGCGAGTTGCGCGAAAAGATCCTCGGGCGGCCCACTATCGCACAGCAGCAGGGATGCGTTCGCTCCAGCATCCGGGGCCATGTTCACCACCACGCTCACCACGGCTTCCGCAGGTGTGCAGGGCGCAGCGCCGATCAACTGATAGGTGTAAGCACCCGGAGCATCCATACCGGGCTCGAAGATGCCATCGGAAATTCCGGACGGACCGACCCAGGAGCCTCCTGCGTCCGATGCGCCACCGAGTTGCGGGAAGAGGTCCACGGGCGCATCGCTATTGCACACGGTCACGGTCGCATCGGATCCCGCATCGGGCGCGCTGTTTACTGCAAGGGTCAAGGTGGCGCTCATGTCCGCACAGGGCGATGTCCCGTCCACCGTGTAGATATAGTTCCCGGGCGGATGAACAGCGGGATCGAACAGCCCTGCGAATGCACCACCCGGACCCATCCATGTTCCACCAGCGTCCGGGTTACCGCCAAGTAATATCAGAAGTTCCACCTCCGCATCATCGCTGCAAAGTGCTACGGATGCATCCACGCCCGCGTGCACTTCGGCATTCACCACCACGGTGATCGAAGCCGAGGCATCGATGCAAGGAGTCGCTCCAATTACCGTGTAAGTGTAATCCCCGGCTGGATCGACCGCAGGATCGAACACACCGGAGGAGGGTCCGGCTGGTCCTGTCCACACGCCACCGGCCTGGGGAAAACCGCCGAGATGTGTGAACAATTGGATAGGAGCATCATTGCTGCACAGTTCAAGCGTCGCATCGGCACCTGCGTTGGAAGCCGTGTTCAGGACCACGGTCACCGTGGCGCTTGCGTTCAGGCAAGGCGCAAGACCCGGCACGGTGTAAGTGTACTGTCCTGGCACATCAATGGCCGGATCGAACACCCCTGTGAAGGAACCTGCCGGCCCGACCCACGAACCTCCTGGATCGGGACTACCGCCCAGTTCCGTGAAGAGGTCCTGAGGCATATGATCGCTGCAGTAGGTCACAGTAACATCCGAACCGGCATCAGCCGCTATGTTCACATCGACAGTGATCGATGCGCTGGCATCGGAACACGGCGAGGTACCAGAAACTGTATAGGTGTACTGGCCCGGCGCGTCCGTGCCTGGATCGAAAACGCCAGCCATCGGACCTCCCGGGCCTTCCCACGTTCCAGCCACATCGGGAGATCCACCCAACTGTTGGAACAGATCGAGCACAGCGTCCGTGGAACATAGCGTGAGCGTGGAACCGAGACCAGGATCCGCTGCCGAATTCACAACGACAGCAACCGTCGCACTTGCATCCGCGCAGGGTGTTGTGCCTGCCACGGTATAGGTATACGCACCTCCCACGTCCACGCCAGGATCGAAGTCACCGGAAAAAACACCACCCGGGCCGGTCCAGGTTCCACCTGCATCGGGCAGCCCGCCAAGTTCTGACAGTAGCGGAACGGCCGCATCGCTCGTGCATAGGATGAGCGCGGCATCCACACCGGCATCAACTGCATCATTCACGACTACGTCAACTGTTGCGAGCGCATCAGGGCAACCGGCCGTGCCAGCCACGGTATACGTATGGATGCCCGGCACATCCGTTGCGGGGTCGAACATGCCAGAGATCGTGCCGCCTGGTCCGGTCCAGACCCCTCCTACATCCGGAGTACCACCGAGCACGGCGAAGAGGTCCGCTGCCATGTCCGAGGAACAAAGGGTGAGCACGGCATCGCCACCAGCATTGGCGGCAGTACTCAACGAAATGGTGAGCACGGCAGCAGCATCAGAACAAGGTGTTGCACCGTTCACCGTGTAGGTGTACGCCCCGGCCGGATCACTCCCGGGATCGAAGGAGCCGGATAAGGTGCCGGTCGGCCCGGTCCAAGTTCCTCCGGGCATGGGCGTACCGCCAAGTTGGGTGAAGAGATCGACCACGGGGTCCGTGGTGCAGAGTTCCAGCAGAACGTCCTCCCCTGCATCCGCTGGCGGGATCACGCCTATGGAAACCGTGGCGGAAGCATCCGCACAAGGCGCCACAGCCGACACGGTGTAGATATGGATACCCGGCGTATGTATCGCAGGATCGAACGATCCGGCGAAGGCCCCGTCGGGGCCGGTCCATGATCCGCCCGGCGAAGGAATTGCACCCAGCTGATCGAACAAAGTGACCGGCGCATCGGTGGCACAGATGCTGAGGGCTGCGTCCACACCTGCCGAGGGTGCTGCACTGACTCCCACGATCAACGTGGCAGTCGCGCTGGGGCAGGGAGGCACTGCCGGAACAGCATAGGTATAGACACCTTGAGCATGGATGGACGGATCGAAAACACCACCGAAGGCTCCTCCCGGTCCGGACCAGTTCCCTCCTGGATCGGGTGTGCCTCCCAATGCATCGATCAACGCAAAGGGCACATCGTCGGAACAGACCTGGATGGCGGCATCACTGCCAGGGTCGGGACTGGCCGCAGTGACCGTGACCGCTGCGCTGAGAAAGTCGCAGGCATTGCCGACATTGTAGGTGTAGACCCCAAAGGGATCCGATCCTGCCTGGAACATTCCTGCATGCGAACCGCCCGAGGGGCCGGTCCACCAGCCCCCGCCCGCCGGTGTTCCGTTCAGGATGGGGAACAGGTCGAACGGTGGTGCACCCGCACAAGTCTGCGTCGTGCCTGGCAACCCTGGATCGGGGATCGAAGTGAGCGGCTCGGCAGGCACGATCAACATGGACGTGGTGGCCGTGTTGATCAGCGGACAGGTATCGTCGCTGGCCGAGAGCAGCACGTTCACCGGCAGGTTCGCGGCATCGGCGATGCCACAGATGGTGACCGTTGCCGGACTGGAACCCGTGACGGAAAATGTGCCCCCGGGCAACAAGCTCGTGGCGTTCGAGACCACGGTGATGAGCGAGGTGATGTCCGGATCGGTGAAGATCATGTCCACACAGAAGTTCGCGCCATCGCACACCTCCAATACGAACGGGCTGAGGATGACACTGTTCACCGCATTGCTGAGCCCTTCTGTGAATGGAGGCGAACCATCGCAAGGGAACACCACGAACATCAGATCCCGCATGACCGTTCCAAGCACGTTGCCGTCACTGTCGTAGGTGGTCACTTCGATCACCACCACATAGTTGCCCGAGATCAGTGGCGTGAAGCTTAGCTGGCCGGTGGACGGGTCGATGGTGATGCCGGGAACAGGTTCGGTGCCGGTGTAGCCAGGCGCGTAGTTCACCGGAAATGGTTCGGGTGTCGCGAAGCGTGCATCGATCAGGGCGAAGCTCATCGCATTGCCATCGGGGTCGGAGGCGCCCGGGTTGTACAGCACGGGCTCGCCAACACATACGTGGGGAACTCCACTGTCCGCGAAGACAGGCGAAGAGTCGCAGTCCCCGTTGGCATTGTTCAAGGTCGTTTCAACATAGATGCCCGGGACCAGGGCCAGGTTGACCATGGTATTGCGGCAGCACACGTACCAATTGATGTTCCAAGAGTCACATGGGGAAAGGAATACGGTCGCTTCAAAGCGGTAGAGCCGAAAACCCGGGAACGGACCTCCGTTACAGGTGGTGTTCCCAGCTTGCGCCGGGCATACCGGTGAGATCTCTTCCACGGAAGTGGGCGCCAGGTTCTGCAAGGAGAAGGCGAGCCCGCAATCGTTGGAGAAGTTGAGGGTCTGGTTGATGTTCGGGGCGCCTGCGCAATCCAGATACAGCTCCAGCGCTACGGTGTAGAAGCCCCCCCCATCACATGTGTAGGTGAGGCTGACCCCAGAAAAATGCTCGGCCCTCAAACTTCCTGGCAGGGACAGGACTATCAGGATGGCAGCACACCATCCGAACATACCAAGGCCACTATCGGAGCGGTTCAACACCACTTGATACTGAGGCCAGTTGCCGGCCGCCGACCAAATGTAACCGTGCCATGGACCTTTGGTACCACCCACTTGTGCTGTTCCCCTGCGTTCCTCGGGTTCCCACGCACCCGACCTTCAAACGGAGCTAACCCTGGGGCAACATCACTGTGGGGAAAGGAACATACTTTTGCCGCCCACATTCTGAGACCGCACGCCCTTCCTCACCCTTCTTCCGCAAGCGCGTATCGTGTGTGTACCATCCCTGGGTACTTGGATACAACGCTTCCGATGAGCCACCCACCGTTCATGCACAACCGTACCCGGCAGGGATCCCGCACCAGGGAACCCAACCCATTCCCGATCATCCTACGTGCGGCCGTCTTTGCACTTTGTGCCTGTGGCCTGCAGGCAGCCCATGCACAGACCGACTCCACGATGGTACCCGCACTGGTCGATACGACCCGGGTCGGTGAGGAACCGCGCCTTCCGGTATTCACCATCACGGCCGATGACCTGGACTCCGAACTGGGTTCGCAGGACATCGCTGGTATCCTGCAAAGTTCCCGCGATGTGTTCACGGCCACGGCGGGTTTCAATTTCGGTTCGGCCCGCTTCAGGATCCGGGGCTACGATTCGCGCAACATGCTTGTCAGCATCAATGGGATCCTGGCCAACGACCTGGAATCCGGCTGGGCAAGCTGGTCGCAGTGGGGTGGCCTGAACGACGTGACCCGTTGGTCCCAAGTGCGCACGGGGATCGCTCCTTCACGGCTGAATTTCGGTGGACTTGGTGGCTACACGGATATCCAGATGCGGGCCGGAGAGATGCGCCGCGGCGTGCGGGTCTCCTATGCCTCCACCAACCGTGCTTACCGCAACCGGATCATGTTCACCGCATCCACCGGCATGCGCAAGGATGGCTGGGCCTTCACCATGTCGGGATCGCGCCGCTGGGCGGAGGAAGGCTATGTCCCCGGCACCACCTTCGATGCCTACGCCTACCTGCTTTCCGCAGAGAAAAAGATCAACGACCAGCACAGTGTGGTGTTCACCGGACTGGGAGCTCCCATGCTGCAAGGACGCCAGGGACTGGCGGTGCAGGAGGCCTACGACCTGACGGGAAGCAACTACTACAATCCCAATTGGGGCCTTCAGGATGGCGTGGTGCGCAATGCCCGGATGAGCTTCGTGCATCGGCCCATGGTCATGGCCAGCCACTACTGGAAACCCGATGAGCGCACCACGTGGAAGACCACGCTGTTCTACACCTTCGGAAGGGACGGGCGCACCACGCTGCAGTGGTTCGACGCCCGCGACCCACGCCCGGATTACTACCGCTATCTGCCCAGTTTCTACAACACGACCGACCCTTCCGAGGCCGATGCCCTTACCGATGCATGGGCGAACGACGTGAACACCAGCCAGATCAACTGGGACCAATTGCATTTCGCCAATGGCAAGAACCTGTACACCGTTCAGAATGCGGACGGCATCGCAGGCAACAGTGTCACGGGCAACCGGAGCAAATACATCGTGGAAGAGCAGCGTGCCGACCCCAGCCGCATCGGTTTGAACACCGTGTACAGCCGCCAATTGGAGGACAACGCCCAGATCACCTACGGCGGAAGCCTTCAACGCCAGCGCACGCATTACTTCAAGACCATCGACGACCTGCTGGGAGGCGATTTCTGGTTGGACGTGGACCAATTCGCCACCAGGGATTTCAATGACACATTGATCGCGCAGAACGACCTGGATATGACGAACAAGGTAGTACGCGAAGGAGATCGCTTCGGCTATGACTATGACATCCACACGCGGTACTACAATGCATTCATGCAGTACGAGGGCAAATGGGAGAACCTGGAGTATTACGGTGGCGCGGACCTGAGCTTCACACAGTTCTGGCGGGATAGCCGCCTGCGCAATGGCCGCTTCCCCGAGGAGAGCTTCGGCACATCCGAAAAACAGTCCTTCCTCACCTATGGTGTGAAGGCCGGTGCCACCTACAAGATCAGCGGACGGCAGTTCATCAGTGCCAACGCCGCCTGGATGACCCGCCCGCCGGTGGCGCGTGCGGCTTATCTATCCCCTCGCACACGAGGCGCTGTGCTGGATGGCCTGACGGACGAGTCGATCTACTCGGGGGACATCAACTACATTCTGCGCTTCCCCCGCCTGAAGGGCCGTGCAAGCCTGTACTACACCAAGATCATGGACCAGGTGTGGTCGCGCAGTTTCTATCATGACGAGTTCCGCACGCTGGTGAACTACGCGATGACCGGTGTGGATCAACTGCACACCGGCGGTGAGCTCGGTATCGAAGCGAACCTGAACAGCACCCTGACGCTGACCGCGGTGTATGCCGATGGCCGATACCTCTACGATTCACGGCCCAATGCCTCCATCACCCGTGATAACAGCCCCGAAGTGTTCGCCACCGACCGCACGGTGTATTGGAAGAACTACCGTGTGGGTGGCATGCCACAAACAGCCGCCTCACTTGGTCTGCGCTACAATTCGCCCAGGTTCTGGTTCGTCGGATTCAATGCGAACTACTTCGACAACCTCTACCTCGACCCCAACCCGGACCGCCGGACCAGCGAGGCCATCGGGAACTTCTTCGACAGCGATCCACAAGTGGCCCAGTTGCTGGACCAGACCAAGTTGGATGCCAATTACACGGTGGACGTCTTCCTCGGCAAATCATGGCTGGTGAAGGGTTATCGTATCGCCGTGAACGCCACGGTGAGCAACCTCTTGAACAACCAGGATTTCCGGATCGGAGGCTTCGAACAACTCCGCTACGACCGTACCGATGTCGACCGTTTCCCTCCCCGTTTCAGTTACCTCTTCGGGCGCAACTACTTCGCCATGGTTACCTTCAGCTTCTGATCGATGCTCACACACCCTTTCTCCTTGAACTACCGCTCCTTCCTCCCCCTCCTGTGCCTGCTGGTGCTGGCCACCTCCTGCAAGAAGGAGTTCGATGCACCGCCCGTGCGTGATCTGCCCGTGGGCCAGGTGCTGACCGTGGCGCAATTGCGTGCGCTCTTCCAAGGCAGCCCCAAACATTTCGGAGGCGACAGTTCCTTCTACGCAGTGGTCACCGCCGACGAGCAGAACGGCAACCTGTACCGCAACATCTATGTGCAGGACCATACCGGCGCGATCCAACTGCGTTTGCAGAACCCCGGTGGCCTCTACCAGGGTGACAGCATCCGGGTGTACCTGCCCGGCACTGTGCTGAGCAGTTTCAGCGGCATGCTGCAACTTGATTCCGTGGACGTGGACAACAACGTGGTGAAACAAGCCACCAACGTGGTGAAGCTGCCCACCCTGGTCACGATCCCGCAGATCACGTCGGCCATGCAGGGCATGCTGATCCGCCTGGACAGTGTGGAGTTCTCCGAGGCACAACTGGGAATGGATTACGCCGATGCGGTAGGTCAACAGACACAGAACCGCGATCTGGTGGATTGCGCTGGCAACAGCGTGCTCGTTCGCACCAGTGGTTACGCCAATTTCGCGGGCGATGAATTGCCCTTTGGCCGTGGCAGTTTCGTGGCGGTGGTCGGCCAGTTCAACACCGACATGCAGCTGTTCATCCGGAACGTGAACGAGGTGCAGTTGAACGGACCGCGCTGCGATGGATCGGTAGGGCCTCCCCCCTGCGAATATGCTGTGACGCCGGTGGCCGGTGTGCAGAATGATTTCAGCGATGTGCTGATCGACAACGTGGACTACAGCAACCCGGACTGGGTCAACATCAACGAACAGGGCAACCGGTTCTGGCGGGGAAGGATCTTCGGCGGGGACAAGTATTTGCGGGCCACGGGTTATGCCGGTGCGGGGGTTTCAGTGCCACCCACCGAGAGCTGGTTGATCACGCCACCGGTGCAGGCCTCGGGATCCCCTACCCTGAGCTTCCGCTCCGCCATGGCCTTCTGGACACATGTGGGTGATGATCCCTTCCGCCTATACATCTCCACGAATTTCGATGGTTGCGAGATCGCTGATGCGACGTGGACGGAGATCACCGGCTTTCCTGAACCCACCTCCTCCAGCAGCAACTACCAGTGGGTGCAGAGCGGTCAGATCAACCTGGGTACCTACCTGCCGGGCGGTTTCTCCGGCAATTACCACATCGGCTTCCGCTACTACTCGGTGGGCACCCAGACCACCACGATCGACGTGGACGACATCAGCATCCAATAGTGAATGAACCAAGCCATTCGGCACAACACACTTTCCCATGAGAAACACTTTACTGATCGCACTTTTCGCATTCTGCGCACCCATGCATGCGCAAGTGATCTTCCAGAGCGGCTTCGAGGACTGGACCGGCACTGTTCCTGACGATTGGTTCGGTGCACGGACCAACATCGCCCAAGCGGGTGTTTCGCAAGTGAGCGATGATGTGCACGGAGGTGCCTTTGCGGTTCGCCTCACCCGGGAAGGAGCCGGACATCAGCGCTTCACCACCCAGCCGCTTACAGTGGTCAACGGCCAGGCCTACACCGTCACGTTCTGGGTGCGGGGCCAAGGTGAGGTTCGCGTAGGTCTGTACGATGGTCGCCCGACCGGTTCCGGATATGCGCCTTACACACCCTACGTGAACGTGACCGGGAATACCTGGAACGAGGTGACACTGACCGTCTCCGCTGCCATGGATGCCACCGATGCGGAATTCATCCTCAGCCTGCAGAATACCGTAGGACCGGAGCATCTCGTGGTGGATGATGTGACCATCGCCGAGGGATCCGTCGAGCCCACCGAGTCGGTCACCATCCAGGAGATCCAGGAGACCACCGACCCGGATGGCAATTCCCCCTTTTTGGGAATGGTCGTCAGTACGGGCGGCATCGTTACGGCCAACCTGGCGAACGGTTTCTATATCCAGAATGGCAACGGCCCCTGGAGCGGCATCTTCGTCTTCAGTACACAGAACGTTCCTGCCCGGGGAGATTCCGTCACCTTCAGTGCTGCTGTTGAAGAGTTCTTCAGTTCGACCCAATTGACCCAGGTGAACGATTTCACCGTGGTGAGCAGTGGCAATCCCCAGGTCGTGACCGATGTGAGCACCGCTCAGGTGAATACCGAGGAGATGGAATCGGTGCTGGTCAAGGTTTCCGGTGCGACCTGCACGAACGCGGATGCGGGCTTCGGACAATTCGTGTTGGACGACGGAAGCGGAACATGCCTCGTGGATGATGTGATCTATGCTTACAGCGCCTCGTTGGGCACGGCCTACAATGTGACCGGCCCCGCCCAATTCGCCTTCGGTGAATTCAGGATCCTACCCCGCGACGCTGATGATGTGGAGGTCGCCACCAGCATCGGTGAACACATGTTCGCAGGCGTGCAGCTCTACCCCAACCCGGCGAACGCTCAACTGAACCTGGAGATCGGCAGCATCGTGGGGCGTACCGAACTCGCCCTTACCGATGCCACCGGCCGCCTGGTCCTTGGCGATGTCCTGGTACAAGAGCGCAGCACGATCGATGTGAGCAACCTGGCCGATGGCCTCTACCTCCTTACCCTGCGTCAGGGCGAAAGCATGTGGAGCACCCGCGTGATGGTGCAGCGCTGATCGGACCGTAGCGTAAAGCAGCGACCCGCTCCGGAGATCCGGAGCGGGTCGTTGCTTTTTCAGTGGTTTGCCAATGGGATCACTTCCCGGCCTCCTTCACCAGGATCAAGAACACCGGGAAGTGGTCGCTAAAGCCGTCCTGGTAGGTGTCGCCAACGTAGGTGCGGAACGGATAACCTGCGAAGGCTCCTTCCTTCTGCTGTAGGTAGCTCTCGTTGAAGATGCGTGCACCGTAGTAGCGGTACGCACCACCCTGCCCGGTCACCAAGGACGGTGACACCAGGATCTGGTCAAAAAGGTTCCAGGCATCGCGCCAGGCCAGGGAGCCAACACCCTTGTGATACGGGGCGTGCATCGGGTTGAAGAGGGTGCCATCGGTGGCTTTCGCTTTGTCGCCCGTGGAGCGCAGGAAGCGCTGCACGCTGGCATCCACGGGGTCGTCGTTGAGGTCGCCCATGTACAGGATACGGGCATCGGGGTTGCGCGCGAGCAACGAATCGATGATGTGGCGGCCTACCTCGGCTGCGGCCTTGCGGTTGGGCATCGAGCGTTTCTCTCCCCCGCGGCGAGATGGCCAGTGCGCCACGATGATGTGCGCGGTATCACCGTCGAGGATCCCGCTGACGAGAAGCTGATCGCGGGTCAGGAAGTCAGGCTTGTCGGGCATGGACACCCGGTAGCTCTTGTGACCCAGCACGGTGAACAAGGCCGGGTTGTACATCAGCGCCACATCGATGCCGCGCCGGTCGGGTCCATCCTCATGCACCACCCGGTAGCCGCGCTCGCGGATGGGTTCGGTATCGGCCAGGTCCTCCACCACCGCACGGTTCTCCACTTCGCACAGGCCCAGCACGGCCAAGCCTTGCGGGTGGAGATCGCGCCCCATGGCACCGATGACCTTCGCCAGACGATCCAGTTTGCGCTGGTACCGGACCGCGTTCCACTGTTTGGCACTACCCGGCGTGTACTCCCCGTCCTCGATGTCAGGTGATGCCAGCGTGTCGAAGAGGTTCTCCACGTTGTAAAAGCCCACCAGGGCCGGAACGAACTCCTGCGCTATTGCAGGCCGTGCGAGTAACGAGAACAAAGTACCCACGACCAGTGTCGTGGGGATCGAGCGGTGATGGAGCATGGTCGGTTCGTAAGGGCGGCCAAATTAGGCCAGGTGCGTGTGCGGCGACGGGATCAAAGGTGAAGGGGCTGTGAACACTGCATGAAATCGTACCGCAGCATGACCAACAGCATGCCATGGATCCACGCAGCGCGCGTTCGATGGCCTTTCTTTGTCGTAGCTCACCATGCGTACGATCATCATTCTCCTGCTTCTCTGCTCCGGCGATCAGCTATCGGCACAGATCCCCATCGCCGCAGCGCGTGACCTGCCGGTCGGCACAAATGTCACGGTGAACGGCATCGTCACCAACGGTTCCGAACTGGGCGGGATCCGCTACCTGCAGGATGGCACGGCCGGCATCGCGCTGTTCCCCGGCGCAGGTTCGGCCCCTGGCTTCAGTCCACCGCGTGGTGCCGACATCACGGTGACCGGCACTTTGAAACTGTTCAATGGCCTGTTGGAGATCGATCCTGTGACAGCCTTCACCGTGAACAGCACGGGCAACCCATTGCCGCCACCACAGCTCCATTCACCCGACGGCCTGGGCGCATCGAACGAAAGTGAGTTGGTGCGGATCATGGCCTGCCAGTTCAGCGCTGCTGGGAACAATTTCACGAGCGGCACGCATTCCTTCACGAGCAACGGGGAAACGGGGATCGTCTTTCTTCGCACCGGGCACCCGCTGGTGGGCACTGCGATCCCTTCGGGCGTAACGGATCTGACCGGTATCGTTTCGCGCTACTCCACGAGCACGCCCGCCGTGGGTGGCTACCAGTTGTTGCTGCGCGATGCAGCCGACATGGCGCCCTCCTCCACCATTACGATCGTGGGTGAAGTGCAACAGACCGAGATCACGGCCACGGATTTCACGCTGGAATGGAACACGAACCTGGCCGGCACTTCACAAGTACGGTATGGCACAACATCCACCTTCGGTTCCTTCGCCTCGGCACCAGGGAATGCGATCGCGCACAGTGTGTCGTTGGATGGCTTGGGTTCCGCCACCGTGTACCATGCGCAGGTTTTTTCCGTGCTCGGTACCGACACGGCATTCGCACCCGCGGGCATCTACTCCACTGCTTCCTCCGACCCAGGGGAGATCATCGTGTACTTCAATCAGACCGTTGACCATTCGGTAGCCACCGGCCCGCTGGCGATGAATCTTGGGAATGCACTTGTGGACACCATTCGCGCATACATCGACCGGGCGCAGAACACCCTGGACATCGCTGTGTACAATACCTCCTCGAACAGCATTGTGACCGCAGTGAACGATGCGCACGCGCGTGGCGTGCAGGTGCGCTGGATCACCGAACAAACTACCGGCAACGGTGCGCTTTCGAATCTCGATGCCGCCATTCCCGTGTTGTACCGGCAGGATGCCAGTGGCAGTGGCATGCACAACAAGTTCATCATCGCCGATGCGGATGGCGGGCCTGCCGCACATGTCCTCAGCGGATCGTCCAACTTCACGGCGCAGAGCTTCTTTCAGGATGCCAACAACCTGGTGATCGTGCGCGATATGGCCCTTGCCCGCGCCTACCGCATGGAGTTCGAAGAGATGTGGGGATCCAACGGAAGCCAGCCCAACGGTTCGAACAGCCGTTTCGGCGAGGACAAGCTCGACAACACACCGCACCATTTCAACATCAATGGCGTCCCGGTGCAACTGTGGTTCTCCCCAAGTGATGGCACGTCCCAGCGCATTGCGAACGCCTTGCATTCCGCGGATGAGCGCATCGAATTCGCCCTCTTCGCCTTCACCTCCAATGCGCTGGCCGATGCGCTCATCGAGCGGCAGGCCCAACAGGGCATGGCCGTGCGGGGCATGATCGAAGAGGACGACATGGACCAATGGATCTTCCAGTCGCTGCTCACAGGAGGTGTGGATGTACGTCCCGATGGCGCATCGAACTACCTGCACCACAAGTACGCCATCGTGGACCGGCACGCCGATGCAACAGACCCCTTGGTGATCACCGGATCGCACAATTGGAGCTTCAATGCCGACAATCGGAACGATGAGAACACGCTGATCATCCACGATGCCTCCATTGCCGACCAGTTCTATCAGGAGTGGAGCGCGCGTTGGACGACCGCAGTGGATGTGCTCGAACGGACAGATGCTGATCATGGACTGATGATCTGGCCGAACCCGGCGTTGGATCATTTGCAATTGACCTTCTCAGGAACATTTGCAATGGACAGTCACATCCAGATCGTGGACATGGCAGGACGCATCGTACATCAGCAGCATCCGGTCGCATCGACCGTGAACGTGGGTCACCTCGCCCCAGGCACCTACGTGTTGGTCGTGATCGGGGAAGGAACTCGTATCCAGGCGCGTTTCGTACGCAAACCCTGACGCCGCAACGACATCAGCCTACTTGGGGAAGCGCAGAGGCTCGCGTTCGTTGTAGATCCGTAGGAAGCGGAAGAGTGCTTCGTTGCTGTTGCGCTGCTTCCGGCCCAGGTTCCGGAACTCCTCGAGCAACACGGGGTCGTGGCGAAGTACATGGTCCATGCCCGAGGCGTTGAACGGAAGGAATTCACCCGTTCTCATGTCCAACATCTGCTGCACCAGCATGGTGCGGTTCACCCCGCCATAGGGATACATGTAGGGGTCCCAGTCGCGGTAGCTGACCTCGTAGGTCATGTGGCCGAGGGAACCCATCATGCCGATGCGGTAGAAGCCGTTCCCGGCACCGATGTACACCGCACCATTCTGGCAGAAACCCCAAAGGCGGTCCATGCGGATACTTTGACGCGCACCGGAGTCCGGTTGCCAGTAAAGTTTGCTCACCACCCGGCGAATGTCGCGCACGGACACACCCTGGTCGTCGCGCAACTTTTCGATCGGAATGCTTGGTTCATTGAGCCGGAACGACCGGAAATCGAGGTACACGCCCTCGCGCAGTCCGAAGCCGCCGTGGTAGAGTTCCCAATTGCGTCCATCCTCCTCCTGGGCACACAGCACCAGGGGCACCAGCACCGTGATCAGGAGCAGACAGATCCTCATGCGCCTGCTACTTCACGGATCATGCCGATCACCTCGTCCGGTGCCTGGGCATGCACCCAATGTCCGGCAAAAGGCACGGTCTCCACGCGCGCCTTGGGGAACTGCTCCTGGATGGCCGGGATGTCCTCGCGCAGGATGTAGTCGCTCTGCCCACCGCGGATGAAGAGCGTTGGCACCCGTACCGTGGCCGAAGCGATCGGAGCAAGGATGGCGTCCAGGTCCTGATGCAATCGTTCCACGTTGACGCGCCATCCGAGCTGTTCATCGCTCACCCAATGCAGGTTCTTCAACAGGAACTGCACCACACCAGGCTCCCTCACATAGCGCGACACGTGATCCTCGATGTCCTTGCGCGTGCGTCCCGGCGATAGATCGGCGCTACGCATGGCCTCGATGATATGCGCATGGTTGTTCTCATGCTCGCGCGGGCTGATGTCCACCACGACCAGGTGCTTCAACAGCGCGGGCCATTCCTGCGCAAAGGCCATGGCAGCCTTGCCACCCATGGAGTGCCCCACCAACACGATGTCCTTCAATTCCAGCTTGCTCACCAAGGCATGTACATCGGCGGCCATGGCCGGATAGGAGGTTCCGTCGGACCAGGGCGAACGGCCATGGTCACGCAGATCCACCAGCACCACATCCAGGGCAGGGTCGTTCTCGCCCGAGGGTTCAGCAAGCTCCCTGCCGATGGAACCCCAATTGTCCAGCGTACCGAAGAGGCCATGCAGGATCACCACCGGAACGCCTCCCTTCGGCCCTGATCGCCGATGGTGCAGATCCACCGTGTGCACCTTTTCTTCCGTGTTCATGGCTGTGGTTCATTTTCCGGGAGCCGCATCAGCGCCCGCCGATAGAGTCGCACGCTGTTCTCCAGTCCGTAGATGAGCGCATCGCAGATCAAAGCGTGACCGATCGACACTTCCAGCAATCCCGGAACGTTGCGTTGGAAGAACGCCAGGTTGTGCAGGTCCAGGTCGTGCCCTGCGTTCAGTCCCAGACCCAATTCCGCTGCCCGTTCGGCCGCACCAACGAATGGGGCTACCGCAGCATGCCGGTCGGTGTGGAACTGCAAAGCATAAGGCTCGGTGTAGAGTTCGATGCGGTCGGTACCCGTATCCGCTGCATGTGCGATCTGTTCCAGGTCGGTCCCCATGAACAGGGATGTTCTGATCCCGGCCGCCTTCAACCTGCGCAGCACCTCGGTGAGCGGGGCCTTGTGCGCACGCGCATCCCAACCCGCATTGCTCGTGAGCACTCCTGGCGGGTCGGGCACCAGCGTTGCCTGGGCCGGACGCACCTGCAGTACAAGCTCCAGGAAGGGCTCGGACGGGTATCCCTCGATGTTGAACTCCGTAGTGAGCCGGGGTGCCAGTTCGAGTACATCCGAACGCCGGATATGCCGTTCATCGGGCCGTGGGTGCACCGTGATGCCCTGCGCCCCGAACCTTTCGATGTCCAACGCTGTTGCGACCACATCGGGGTTGTTCCCCCCGCGCGCATTGCGCAGCGTGGCCAGCTTGTTGATATTGACACTGAGGAACGTCACACCCTGTTGCTATACCTTGGCCCGCTGCCCGGGCAAAAGTAGGGATGCAGGGTCGGCACCAGCAGAACGCACATGCACGCTTCGGATCTCATCACAAGCAGTATCCTGCCCTTGTCGCCCAAGGACGACATCGGTCGCGCGTTGGACCTGATGGAGGAACACAAGGTGTCGCATTTACCCGTGGTACTGGACGGGCGGTTGGTGGGCATGGTGAAGGACCAGGAATTGGAGGATCGTAACGACCTGTTGCTGCCGGTCGGCAGCGCGATGGACAGTACCGAGCTGGTCTATGCACGGGTTGGTCTGCACATCTACGAGGTTATGAAACTGTTCAGTGAAAGAGGCCTTTCGGTGGTGCCCGTACTGGACGAGCTGGGGCGTTACCGGGGTGCGATCACCGAGCATGATGCCCTTCAAAAACTGGCGCAGATCACCAACATGAACGAACCCGGCAGTGTGGTGGTGCTGGAGATGAACATGATCGATTACAGCCTGCACGAGATCGCCCGGATCGTGGAGAGCGAGGACGGCAAGATCCTCAGCGCATACAGCAATACACTGCCCGGCACGAACCGCGCGGAGGTGACCCTGAAGATCAATCGCGAGGACATCAGTGCGATCCTGCGGGGCTTCGAGCGCTATGACTATTTCGTGAAGTCCACCTACCAGGGATCCCGTTTCCACGAGGACCTGCGGGAACGCTTCGAGGAACTGATGCGTTACCTCGATACCTGAACGGGGGTCATCTTTGCGCGGAATGTTCCCTGCGCGGCTTTCGATCCTGATGGTGCTACTATTCGCCGGTGACGGTGCGTGGGGGCAGCATGTGTCAGTGGAAGGGCCGGTAGAGGTGAGGGTCCTCGACATCGGCATCACGGGTGCGCGTATCACGCGCGATCGCATCATCCTGCGGGAAATGTTGGTCCGGGCCGGTGATACCTTGTCCTCGAAGGTGCTGTACGAGAAGCTCGAACGCAGCCGCCAGAACCTGGTGAACACGGGCTTGTTCAACACCGTCGCGGTGACCCCGTTGTACATCGATCCCGGAACGGTGATCATCGAAGTGGCGGTGAACGAACGATGGTACATCTGGCCGGCGCCGATCTTCGAACTCGCCGACCCGAACTTCAATACCTGGTGGCTCACGAAGGATCTTTCGCGGGCGAACTATGGCATGTACCTGTACAATTACAACTTCAGGGGACGCAACGAGACCGTTTACGCCATGGCGCAACTCGGTTACACGCAGCAGTTCGCCCTGCACTACCAGGTCCCGTTCTTCGACAAGAAGCAACGCTGGGGCATCAGCATGGGTGGCAGTCTGATGCAGCAGGCTGAAGTGACGGCCGCAACGGTGGACAATGTGCGTATCCTGCTCGCGAACCCCGATGGTCCCAACCGGATCGAACGCCGCGCCGACATACGCCTGGACCTTCGTCGTAGGCACGACGTGCGCCATCGCATGCGCTTCGGTTTCGTGCAGGCCGAAGTAAGCGATACCGTGGTGCAGGTGGCCCGGGACTATTTCGACGGGAGCAGCACGAATACCCGGTATCTCTCACTCGGATACACCTTCATCCTCGACCGCCGTGATGTGCGCTTCTTTCCACGTGAAGGGCACTTGACCGAGATCCACGTGGATCGCTATGGATTGGGTCCGCTCGATCGCGCTTCACCGGACCTGACCACCGTGCTGGCCAGTACGATCCGCTGGTGGAAGGTGCAGGAAAAGGTGACCCTGGCCATGTCCTTGCGCGGCAAACGCAGTTTCGGCGCACCGCCTTACTTCCTGCAGGAAGGCCTTGGATACGGGCGCTACGTGCGGGGCTATGAGTACTACGTGATAGACGGGGAGCACAGCCTGTTGTGGAAGGGGAATTTCATATTCCAACTGTTCGCACCGCGCGAATATCGCCTGGAAGCCCTGCCGTTGGAGGCCTTCCGCACACTCTATTTCGCCATGTACCTGGACCTCTTCGCCGATGTGGGCCGGGTATGGGACAGTCGTTTTGCCGATCGCAACTTCCTGGCCAACGAATGGATGGGCGGATACGGCATCGGACTCAACCTGGTGAGCAGTTATGATCAGGTGGTGCGCGCCGAGTATAGCCTGAACGCCTTGGGCGAGCATGGTTTCTTCCTACATTTCACACAACCCTTCTGACCGCATGCGAGTAGGCGTTCATACCCGTGACCAGGTGTCCTCCAATGTGCCGGTGATCCAGGACGTGCTGGAACGTATGGCGCGACGAGGCGTGGAACTTTTGCTGACCCCGGCGCTCGCGTCCCAATTGCAGGCCATGGAACGGCCGGTGCAGCACGCTGTTCTCGACCCACAGGACCTGGTGCGGTCCGACCTGGACCTGATGATCGGCCTGGGCGGGGACGGCACGCTGCTGGATACCGTGGACGTGGTGGGTCGCACGAGCATCCCCTTGCTGGGCATCAATCTTGGAAGACTGGGATTCCTCGCCAATACCCGGCTGGAGGAGGTGGACAGCGCCATGATCGCCTTGATGAACGGTCGCTATGCCCTGCAGGACCGTGCCTTGCTGGAGGTGACCGACCACAAGGACCTGCTCGGCGACCACGATCTGGCCCTCAACGAAGTGAGCATCCACAAGCGTGACAGTGCCAGCATGATCGCGGTACACGTCCACCTGGGTTCCGATTTCCTGAACACTTACTGGGCCGATGGCCTCATCATTTCCACACCGACCGGCTCCACGGCCTATTCCCTGAGTTGCGGAGGCCCCGTGCTGTATCCCACCAGCGATGTCCTTGTGATCACGCCGATCGCACCGCATAACTTGAACGTCAGGCCCTTTGTGGTGCCCGACCACTATTCGATCCGACTGCAGTTGGAGGCCCGCAGCGACCGTTGCCTGTTGAACCTCGATTCCCGCAGTGTTTCCATCGATGGTCAGGGCAGTGTGACCATCCGCAGGGCCGCGCATGTGGTGAAGATGGTGCAGTTCGAAGGGCAGGATTTCCTGGAGACCCTGCGCACCAAGCTCAACTGGGGCCTTGATCAGCGCAGTGTGGTGGAACGCAGCGGGGCTTAACTTCGCGGCCGCAGGCCGAAAGCATACCATTCGCCCAGCGGTCACGTTCTGCAGCCGATGTTCCGTCCGTTCGTCCTCTTCATAGCGGCATTGTGCCCCGTTCTGCTTGCCGCGCAGGTGAACGAGATCGGACTGACCGGTGGGGTGACCTATTACATCGGCGACCTGAACCCCGTGAAGCATTACCCCGTGGGCACCAAACCGGCCGGTGGGATGCTTTTCAGGCATAACATGACGGACCGTTTCGCGATCCGGCTTCAAGGTCTTTACAGCACTTTGGAAGCCTACGATAGCGACTCCGACGACCCGGTGCAGCAGATCCGTAACCTGCATTTCCGGGCCCGGCTCGTGGAAGCGGCGGCCCTGTTCGAGATCAACTTCTTCAGGTATCGGTCCCGCGTAAAAGGCGACCGCAAATGGACCCCCTTCGTGTTCGGCGGTCTCGCCTACTTCCGGGCCAGTCCACAGGCCGAATTGAACGATGAATGGTACGACCTGCAACCCTTGGGCACGGAAGGCCAGGGAACCACGGCCCGGCCGGGCACCGAGGTCTATCCGGTGGACCGCATCTCGTTGCCTTTCGGCGCCGGCATGAAATTCAATCTGGGCCGCGTGGACATCCAGGTGGAATGGGGGCTGCGTCGGACCTGGACCGATCATATCGATGATGTGAGCGGCACTTACGTGGACAACGATCTGCTGGCTTTCGAGAACGGCCCATTGTCCGCCTTGTTCGCCGACCGGAGCGGCCTGAACGAAGTGCCCGGCTTCACCAATGCCGAACGGGCACGGGGCGATCCCAACACACGTGACTGGTACCAGTACACCGGACTTTCGATCACCTATGTCATCAGTCGCTTCTCCGATTGCGATGCACAATACAATTGGATGAAGCGCAGACGCTGATCCAAGCGTTTTGGCCAACTTTGCGGTCCTTTGGACGAACGAGACCTCACATCGGAAGAACTGCTCCAGCATCTGGACCGTGATCGGGTACCGACGCATGTGGCCATCATCATGGATGGCAACGGCCGTTGGGCCAAGCAACATGGCGAGGAGCGCGTGGTGGGCCACATGAACGGGGTGCGATCGGTGCGGGAGGTATTGACCGGTGCGGGCGAGATCGGGGTGAAATACCTGACGCTCTACGCCTTCAGCACCGAGAACTGGAACCGGCCAAGCGCTGAAGTGAACGCCCTGATGGACCTGCTGGTACAGACCGTGGTGCGTGAGGTGGAGGAACTCGATGAAAAGGATGTGAGACTGCTGGCGATCGGCGATCTGGACAGCCTGCCCGAAAGCTGCCGCAAGGCCCTGCACGATGGCATCGCACGCACTGCGAACAACAAGCGCATCACCCTGACCCTGGCCCTGAGCTATAGTTCACGGTGGGAGATCACGGGCATGGTGCGCAAAGTGGCCGAGGACGTGAAAGCCGGGCGGCTCGACCCTGCTGCGATCGATGAGAGCACCATCACTGAACGGCTGTGTACGTACGGGACCCCCGACCCGGAACTGCTGATCCGCACCAGTGGTGAACAGCGCATCAGCAACTTCCTGCTTTGGCAGATCGCCTATGCGGAGTTGTGGTTCACCCCCGTCCTATGGCCCGACCTGCGAAAGGAACACCTTTTCCAGGCCGTGATCGATTTCCAGAACCGTGAAAGGCGCTTCGGCCTGATCAGCGAACAGGTCACCCCCCTATAGACCATGCGCCTCCCCGTACTTCTGCTCCTGTGGTGCAGCCTGCTTCCCCTGTGGGGCCAGACCACCAAAGAACCCATCATGAACTATGGGTTGCCACAGGAGTACGAGATCGGTGGCATTACCGTGAGCGGTACCATTTCCACCGATCCGAACGCAGTGAAGCTCTTCACCGGCCTGGTGGTGGGCGAGAAGATCAACATTCCGGGCGACCGCATCTCCCGTGCGATCCGCAACCTCTGGGAACAGAAACTCTTCAGCGATGTCCGCATCGAAGCCGCCGAGATCCGCGGCCGCACCATCTTCCTGAACATCGCCGTCCTGGAGAAACCACGCCTCTCGCGCTTCAAGTTCAACGGCGTCACCAAGAACGAAGGCGACAAGCTGCGGGAGACCGTGAACCTCGTCCGCGGTCAACAGGTGAACGAGTCCTTGCTGGCCAATTCACGCTACAAGGTGCAGCGGTATTTCAGCGACAAGGGTTTTCTGAAGGCTTCGGTCCAGATCGTGGAGCAGCCCGATACCATGATGGAGAACAGTGTGCTCCTCATCCTGAACGTGGACAAGGGGCCCAAGGTGAAGATCCATGAGCTGGAGATCATCGGCAACGAAGTCCTTACGGACGGCCGCGTACGCCGTGCCATGAAGAAGACGAAGCAGAAGCGGTGGTGGAACCCGTTCGGTGGAAGCAAATACCTGCCGAGCGAATACAAGGCCGACAAGAAGCGGGTGATCGACCTGTACAATGAAAAGGGCTATCGCAATTCCGCGATCGTGAACGATACGATGTATTACATCCGCGACAACCGCCTGCGCATCGAACTGACCGTGGATGAAGGAGCCCAATTCCACTTCCGCAACATCACCTTCACCGGCAACACCAAGTACACTTCCTCGCGCCTGGACAGCATCCTCAACATCCGCAAGGGTGAGGTGTACAACAAGAAGCTCCTGGAAAGCCGGTTGTACATGAACCCCGCCGGTCGCGACATCAGTTCGCTGTACATGGACGACGGTTATCTCTCCTTCTATCCCGACCCCGTGGAACTGCTTGCCGATGGCGACAGCATCGATCTGGACATCCGCATCCGCGAGGGCAAACAGTACAGGGTCCGCAATGTGATCATCACGGGCAACACCAAGACGCACGAGCACGTTGTGCGGCGTGAGGTGCGAACCAGACCGGGCCAGCTCTTCAATCGAAGCGATGTGATCCGGACCCAACGAGAGCTTTCCAACCTGGGCTACTTCAATCCGGAGACCATGGGGGTGAACCCGATCCAGGACATGCGCAGCGGCGAGGTGGATCTGGAATACACCGTGGAGGAGAAACCCAGCGACCGGCTGGAACTGAGCGGTGGCTGGGGTGCGGGCCGATTGGTGATGTCCCTGGGCCTGTCCTTCACCAACTTCTCCATGCGCAATTTCTTCAAGGGCAGCGCGTGGACACCCTTGCCCAGTGGCGATGGGCAGACATTGAACCTGCGGGCCCAGACCAACGGCCGCTTCTTCCAGAGCTACAGCATGAGCTTCGTGGAACCCTGGCTCGGCGGCCGAAAACCCAATGCGCTCAGCTTCTCCGCCTACCACAGTGTGCAGACGAACGGCGTGGACAAATTCGTTGGCAGTGGCGATGACCGTGAGGCGAACCCCTTGCGACAATCGCTGCTGATCACCGGCGCCACCATTGGTCTTGGCAAGCGACTGACCGTGCCCGATGACTATTTCATCCTGCGCAATACGATCGGCTACCAGCACTACGATCTGCGCAACTTCGGAAGTGCGGGCGGCCAGATATTCTTCGGCTATGCAACGGGTTCCAGCAACGTGCTTTCGTACCAGCTACAGCTCTCACGCAATTCCGTGGACCAGCCCTTCTTCGCACGCACCGGTTCCGACATCTCGATCTCGGTGAAGGCCACCCCACCGTTCTCCCTGATGGGACCGGAGAAGGATTGGGCGAATCTGCCACCCACGGAGCGCTACAAATGGGTGGAGTTCCACAAATGGAAGTTCACCACACAGTGGTACAACAAACTCACCCACAGCAAGACCGGCCACAACCTGGTCCTGATGGCTCGGGCGGGCTTCGGCTTCCTGGGCCGCTACAACAACGCGCTGGGCAATGCGCCTTTCGAACGCTTCTACCTGGGTGGTGTGCCTTTGACCGGTTTCGTTCTGGACGGTCGCGAGATCGTATCGCTGCGTGGGTACGACGATTTCTCCCTGACCCCCAACACAGGCAACTTCATGGTGGCGAAGTACACCACGGAATTGCGTTTTCCCGTTTCCTTGAACCCATCGGCCACCATCTACACTTTGGGCTTCGTGGAGGCAGGCAATACCTGGAGCACGTTCGACGCTTTCGAGCCGTTCCGCTTGTACCGCTCTGCCGGCTTCGGACTGCGCCTCTTCCTACCCATGTTCGGTCCCATGGGCTTGGACTATGGCTGGAGATTGGACGATGTTCCCAACCAACCCAACATGGCCCGGAGCCAGTTCCACTTCACGATCGGCATAGATCTTGGCGAACTCTGATCCGGAGCGCCGTATTTTCGTCGGCTTCACCGCATGAAAAGCCTCCTCCCCCTCCTGCTCATCCTGCTCGGATCCACCTGGTCCTTTTCCACCGTGGAAGCACAGCGCATCGCGTTCGTCAACACGCGCTACATCCTGGATCAGCTGCCCGAGTATGGTACGGCCCAGAAGGAGTTGGACAAGTTCAGCAAACAATGGCAGGACGAGATCGATGAAAGGCACCAGCAGATCAAACGCATGCGCGAGGCCTACAATGCGGAGGCGATCCTGTTGACCGATGAGATGCGCCGATCGCGCATGGAAGAGATCGATCGGCGTGATGTGGAGGCGCGCGACCTGCAGAAACGTCGCTTCGGACCGAACGGCGACCTGTTCAAGAAACGCCAGGAACTCATCCAACCCATCCAGGACCAGGTTTACGACGCCGTGAAGGAAGTGGCGGGAACCAGCTACGTCGCCATATTCGACCTGGGTGGTCAGAGCGGCAACCTGCTCTTCGCCAGTGAACGTTACGACCGCAGCGATGCGGTGTTGCGCAAGCTCGGTGTGCGACCCGGCAAGGGCGATGGTGCCCCTGGCGGTGGGCGCGATGATGAGGATTTCGGCAAGGACCCCGACGAAGAGGCAACACCTCCGAGCGATGGTCGCGGCGCCCCACCCACCGACCGCTCCACGCCCCCTCCGGGCGGTGGCGGAAGGGAACAACCACAAGCGAAACCACGATGAACACCACGAACATGAAGACCCTTTTCCTGGCCCTTGGCCTTTTCCTGGCGTGCGCGCCGGCAGCGTTGGCGCAAGCGCCCAAATTGGGCCACATCGACCGCCAGCAGTTGATGTTGATGTTGCCCGAGCGTAAGGGCGCCGAGGACAAGATGAAATTGTTCGCCGAGGAGCTGGACAAGCGCCTGCGTGCCATGGGCAACGAATACCAGCAAAAGGTTAACGACGCGCAGGCCAAGGCGGAGACCATGACCAATACCGAACGCGAAGTTGCTGTGCGAGAGATCCAGGATCTGGAACAACGCATCCAGGCCGCACAGGAGAAGGCACAGGAGGACCTCGCCAAGCAGGAGGAGGAATTGCTGCGCCCCATGGTGGAACGTACCAACACAGCGATCAAGGCAGTGGCCGATGCCAACAAGTTCACCTATGTGTTGGACACCAGCACCGGTTTCGTCCTGTACTGGGACGGTGGGGAGGACATCATGCCCCTGGTGAAGACCCAGCTTGGCATCTGACCCCGTGCCGCACGACGTTCGCCCCACCGCGCTTCGCCGAAGGCTACGCGAAGGCGACGTCGGCATCTTCGATTCCGGTATCGGCGGGCTTACCGTGACCAAGGCCATCAGACAGGCGCTCCCCGCGGAGCGCCTGTCCTATTTCGGGGATACGGCCCACATGCCCTATGGCCCACGCACATTGGAGGAGGTGCGTTCGTTCAGCATGGCCATTACCGAAACATTGCTCGAACAGGGTTGCAAACTGATCGTAGTGGCTTGCAACACGGCTTCCGGTGCGGCACTGCACGAACTGCGCGCGCGTTGGCCCGCTGTGCCGATCGTAGGCATGGAACCCGCCGTGAAACCAGCGACCGAACATACTCGCAGCGGTGTGGTGGGCGTGATCGCCACCAAGGCCACGTTCCAATCCGAAGTGTACGCGTCGGTGGTGGAGCGCTTCGGAAAAGGGGCACGCGTGCTGCACCAAGCCTGTCCCGGCCTCGTCATGGCGATCGAAGCGGGCGACCATGACGGCCCCAACACGGAAGCCATGTTACGCGGTTGGTTGGAACCGATGATGGCCGAAGGGATCGATGCGCTGGTGCTGGGCTGTACGCACTATCCGATCATACGGCCCTTGATCGAACGCATCCTCGGCCCTGACGTGCGCGTGATCGATCCGGCCCCTGCGGTGGCGAGGCAGGTGGGCCGCCTGCTGGAGCAGCATGGTATCGCAGCACCAACGGAAGGCCTCGGCGAATTGGTCTGCTACACCAGTGGTGATCCCGTCGTGTTCCAAGCGATGATGACCCGCATGGGCATGCCACGCTGCCCTGTGTTGGGCGCGAAATGGTCCTCCGCAGGAACGCTCAGTCTTCTTCCTTGAACCAACCCGCGTACTTCAGGTAGTTCGCAGCGATCCGTTCGATCTCGTTCTTCGATAGCTCAGGGCCGACTTCCCGCACGCGCTTGGCGGGAACACCTGCCATCAAGCTCCCGGGCTCCACCACGGTGTTCTGCAGGACCACGGCACCCGCAGCGATCACCGAACCTTCGCCGATCACGGCATGGTCCATCACGATCGCACCCATGCCGATCAACACCTTGTCATGGATGGTGCAACCGTGTACGATGGCGTTGTGCCCGATGCTGACATCAGTGCCGATGGTGAGCGCAGCACGTTCGAAGGTGCAATGCAGCACGGCACCGTCCTGCACGTTCACCCGATGACCGATGCGGATGCTGTTCACGTCACCACGTACCACGGCGCTGTACCACACGCTGCAATCGTCGCCCATCACCACATCACCGATCACCACGGCGGTCTCGGCCAGGAACACATTCTTTCCGAACCGTGGTGTAAAACCACGGACGCTCCGGATCAGGCCCATGAACTACGGGGTCTGCTCGGTGCCTTCAGCGGGAGCGGTCACCTTCCCACAGCCTTCCTTCTGGCAGCAGGCAGGCAGCTTGGCGAAAGCCTGGGGATCGCCGGGCTGTTCATCCGCTGAATAACCCAGCTTGGTGATCGCGGTACGGATGTCTTCGGGCGTGGTCTTGCGTGTGTCGTAGTCCACATGGATGATGTTGGAGGCCAGGTCGAGATTCACCTTCTTCACTCCCTTCTCATAGATCATCTCTCCTTCAATGGTCGTGACGCACATGTCGCAAACAGCGGTGGTGCGTACCTCCAGTGACTCAATATTCTTACCCTGGCCCTGCATGGCAAGGGCTGGCAACATGGCAATTAGTAGGATGAACGTTCTCATGGTGTGATCGGAGTTGCTTTGGTCTTGCGTGGTAATGTGAAACGAAGGCCACCGTAAACCATGGCCAGGTTGGTGGGTCCCCAGATGAGCGTGGCGTCAAAGAACGGACCGAAAGGATCCTCAGGTGCAATGATCTGCCTGTTCTGCAAGGTACTGGTGAGGTTCTCACCCCCCACGTAGAACTCCCACGCCCCACGGATCCACGTGATCTGCGCATGCAAGGTGGCAAAGCTCGGTGCCCGCGCCGCGAACCTGTATTCCTCCGGATTGGTGGACGTATCGGGGATCCGGCTCTCGCCGAACCAGTTCAGTGTGATGTCGAAGCGCCAGCGTTCCTTGCGATCGGCGTAGGCGACATCGACCAGGGCACGGTGCATGGGGATGAAGGGGCGTTCCAGCAGGCGGCCATCGTAGGTGGTGCGTACATCGTACCAGCGATAGCTCGTTTTCAACGACCAGTCGCGTGCCAGCTGCACCTGCAGATCGCCCAGCAAGCTATTGGCGAAGGACCGGCCATCGAGCATATAGAACGCGACCGTCCCAGGAGAACGGTCCAGGTCCGTGATCACTTGTGTCACGAACAGGGAATGGTAGGCGTCCACACCAAAAGCCCATTTGCGATCGAGCCATTTGAACTTGTGCAGGAAGGAGGTGCCGAAATTCCACGAGCGCTCCATGCCCAGTGGTCCTTCCACCACCACGGTCCGTGAACTGGCCAGCACGGTGGCGGTCTCTGCCAGGGGGTTGGCCGTGCGGAAGCCATGCCCCACCGAAGCTCTTGCACTGGTGAGCGGCCCCAGGTCATATTTCACATGGAGGCGTGGTGATGCGGCTGTTCCGAAAAGATCATTGACATCCACCCGCATCCCCCCCACCAATGTGACCCGCTCGCGCTTGTGCGTGTACTCCATGAACGCGCCGGGCATGTGCTCGGTGCGGGCGAATGCACTATCCACAGCGAAGTGCGCAGGGCGGAACGATTCCATGTAATCGTCATACTGGAAACTGAGGCCCGCCTTGATCTGATCGGTACCGGTACCCAGCAGTTGCTGATACACCAGATTTCCGTACAGGCTTTTCTGTTCGCCCGTATAGCGGCGTTCCCCATACACCGAACGCACATCGTGCCAGCGTCCCGCTACGATCAATCCCAGGCTCCTGGTGTCATCTCCGGGAAATATGAACCCGTATTTGCCCAGGACATCCGCCATCTTGTTGCGGATGTCGATGCCATAGAGCATGCCGGCATGGTGGCCTGAATTTTCACCTGTAGGTGGCAATGCACCATGCTTTTCCGACTGGCCACCCAGTCGGTAGTCGTCCACATAGCGTACGGTGAGCTGCGCGGTGCGATTCTCATCGCGGTACATCCAGCGGTCCATCACATTGATCCGTTGGGTGAGCGGCATGTCCATGAAGCCATCGTTGTTCTGGTCCATCTCATTGTTGAACATGTTCCCATGCACCATCAACAGGTTGTCGCTGTTCTTACCGGTGGACTGCCCACTGTGGATATTGGCTTCCATGCGGCCCTGCGTATTGCCGAAGAGGTTCACGAAGAGGGACGGATAGTCCGCCGGTTGAAGCAGGCACACATCGATCTGGCCCGTCATGGCGTTGGGGCCATTCACCGCGGTGCCGATCCCCTTGCTCAGGTTGATCTCATGGATCCACGGGCCGGGAATGAGCGTGAGACCCGAGGAGGTGGAAAGGCCACGGATGAAGGGGATGTTCTCCACGCTCATCTGCGCGTACTTGCCATCGAGGCCGAGCATGCGGATCGTCTTGGTGCCGCTGATGGCGTCGTTGTAACTGACATCCACCGTGGCATTCGTCTCGAAGCTTTCGCTGATGTCGCAACAGGCCGCGCGTTTCAACTCCATGGCGCTCACGATCTCCGTGGCCAGCTGGGATCGGGTATCGAGCAATACGGTGCTCTGTCGCTCCACCACTTCAAAGACTTTCAGGGCTGCGGACGGTGTGAGTGAGAACTTCACCTCACCGGTCGGCGGGCCGCTCAGGAGCAGGGTATCCGAAGCATGGCCTACATAGGAGGCCACCAGACGCGCAGGCCAACTCGCCGGGAACGCAAGCGCGAAGCGGCCATCGCTATCGGTGGCGGTGCCGATGGTGGTCCCTGCCCAGAGCACGTTGGCGCCGGGCAGTGCCTGTACTTGCTGGGGTTCGCCACCCAGGACGGTTCCACGCACCAGGTCCTGCGCGCCGGCGAGCAGTGGCAGCAAGGCCAGGAGGATGAAGATGTGAAGTTTGATCAACTGGTACATTCAGGTTCTTTCAATGGCGTGAGGACGAAGCGACACGAGATGGCGCAATGCCATCGGCCACCCAAGGAGTGGCGAAAGAACCAGGTCTAGATGCGGAAGGTCCGGTGCGCGACAAGGCGCTGGGAGCCCGAGATCGGTGGCGGGCCCGTGATGGGATCCACGATGTGCGCATGCTCCAGGAGCAGGTCGCGTGTGCCGGAGAAGGAAACCAGATCGAAGTACGGCTGCCCCACGGCCAGTTCCTGGGCCGGAACGAAAGGCAGTACATTACCACCCGCCTGACCATAGACGCAACACTCGGCCGTGATCGCTGCACCGTCGGTGGCTTCGGCCTCGGGGCAACAATCATCGAGCATACCGAAGGCCCAGACCGTATGCCCACCCATCAGGCATGTCATGCGCGAGAGCGCCATTCCGCTTGTTGCGAACAGCAACAGCACGGTCACGGCGAGCGTGGCCCAGCGATGGCGATGTAGGATCCTGCGCATGAACAGGGCAAAAGTACGGCAATGCGGTTCGTGTGGAACCGCCCCTCCGTCCCCGCGCTTGGGAGGCTACCTGCGCGCGGCGGTACCTTTGCACCCATTCCACTTCAGGCTACACCATGTCAGAAACCCTCAAGCGCCCTCCCGTATCGGTCTATGCCGAGATGACCCCCAACCCGGCAAGCATGCGTTTCGTGAGCAGCAGACTGCTGATCCAGGATGGCCGCTTGTTGGAATTCAGGGCGCCCGAAGAGCCCGCAGGCGTATCACCCCTGGCCGAGCATGTCTTCAACCTGCCCTTCGTGACGGCGGTGTTCATCTCCAGCAACTTCATCACCGTGACGCGCAACAACGCGGTGACCTGGGACCTGGTGCAACTGGAATTGCGCGAGTACATCCAGGAGTACCTGAACACCGATGGACGTGTGGTGTACGAGGACGCTCCCGCGCAGGCCCTGGCCGATGCCAACGAGCGCGCCAGCACGCACGCCGATGCCAAGGGCCCCGAGGACGAGAAGATCATCCGGGTGCTGGAGGAGTACATACGTCCGGCCGTGGAAGGCGACGGTGGCCATATCGCCTTCAAATCCTTCGATGATGGCATCGTCACCGTATCGCTGCGCGGATCATGCAGTGGTTGCCCCAGCAGCATGGTGACCCTGAAGCAGGGCATCGAGAACCTGCTGAAGCACGAGGTGCCTGGGGTGCGCGAGGTGGTGGCCGAGGAATTGTGACCCAGGCGCGAGACTTGGGTATCCCGGAGGGCCATCGCCTAGAAATATCCTTTTGACAATACCCTGGTGATCTGCGACCCCGCTGGGGTCGAACACCGCGCTCTCAACGGAACCTATGTTCTTTGACCCCGCTGGGGTCAACATGAAAAATGCGATCCCCGGTTCGGTCTTGACCCCAGCGGGGTCAAAGAGCATAGGAGTCGCGCCTGCGTTCGGATCCGACCCCAGCGGGGTCGCAGAGGATCAGTGATGATCGCCCTGGGGTTTCCGTACAGAGCCATCCGACCTTTCTATGCAATTCCAGCGCTTCGTGCATCATAGGAGTAAACCCGATCACATGAAGCACAAGATCCCACTACTGGCCGCAGCGTTCCTACTGGCAACCTGCATGGCCGATGCACAGAACCTGGGCGAGATCCGTGGCCGGATCCTCGATCCCGCCGGCGAGCCGGTCCCCATGGCCACCATCATCACCGAAGTGAGCGGACAGGTCCATGGCACGACCTCGGAGATGGATGGCCGATTCGTACTGAAGCCCCTTTCACCCGGGATGTACAGCGTGCGTATTTCCTTCGTCGGTTTCAAGACCATCGATGTACCCGGTGTGGAGGTGACAAGCGATCGTGCCACCTACATTGCGGACACGCGGATGAAGTTCCACGCTGCGCTGGATACATTCGAGATCGTGACCTATCGCCGACCACAGATCATCATCGACGACCCGAGCCGCATGAGCCTGCTTGCCGAGGACTTCGTGAAGGACCCCAACAAGCGGAACCCGATCGCTTTCATCGGCAACAACTTCGCGGGTGTGACCCAATCGATCGACGGCGATGGACTGCACTTCCGGGGATCACGCACCGAGAACATGGTGTCCTTCATCGATGGTGTGAAGGTGAGCGGCGCCATGCCACGCATTCCGCCGAGTGCGATCAGCAGCGTCAGCGTATACACCGGTGGGATTCCCGCGAAATACGGCGACGTCACCGGTGGTGTGGTGGTCATCGAGACCAAGACCTACAACGAAGTGTTCCAGGCCGAACGTGCACGCCAGGCACGACAGGCCGAACAGGAGATGATGGATATCGAATGAACGCATGTTCCTGCGCCGAAAGAGCATAGCAACGGAAAGCGACGAGGACCTTGTAGCGCGTGTGCGCAAAGGCGATCAAGCCGGACTGGGCGACCTGTGGGACAGGTACGCCCACCTGCTTTTCGGCGTGGGCATGAAGTACCTGAAGGACACCGAACGAAGCAAGGACTGTGTGATCGAACTCTTCACTGAACTGCCTGCACTGCTGGCGAAGCATCAGGTGGAACGCTTGAGACCCTGGATCCACACCGTGATGCGCAACCGATGCCTGTTGTTGTTGCGCGGCGCGAAACACCACGAAGAACTGAAGGAGGATCGATCCCTACCAGCACCCGTGGAGGAAGTGGGCGAAGCGCAACTTCGCGAAGCCGACCTGCAACGCCTCGAAAACGCCATTGAACAATTGAACGACCTGCAACGCGACTGCATCCGGCTGTTCCATCTGGAACGCCTCTGTTACGAGCAGGTGGCCCAGCGCACATCCCTGTCCGTGGAACAGGTTCGTAGCAATCTTCAGAATGGGCGCCGCAACCTACGGATCATACTACAACACCATGTCGACCAGCAAGCACGATAAGCCCTTCATGCCCGATCACACGGTGGATCGCGATCGGCTCATGGCCTATCTCGAAGGCAGGGCCGACCCTGCGGAACAGTGGGACGTGGAGCGCGCCATGGAGAACGACCCCTTGCTGCACGATGCCGTGGAAGGCCTTTCACAAACGGGCGCGTTGCAGGCCATGGGAGCCCTCGACAATGCCCGACCATCACCTGGATCGAACGGTCGTTGGGTTCGGATGACCTTGGCGCTTTCGCTGATGATCGTGGGCGCGGCGGCGTGGTTGGTCGTATCGTCGATCATGGAGGAGGACGTGGTGACCGACCTTGGTCTTGCACAGGAGCACCCCGCGACCACCATTCAGGAAATGCAGCCGCTTCCGCAATGGGAGGAATTGGAGATCGAAGCCGCCACGGAACAACCCGAATCCTTGTTGATCGGGCATCAGGTGGATGACCGGCATGCCGAAGCGATGGTATCGATGCCAATGGAACGGGGTGTTACTGTTGAACCCATGGCACCTTCCGGAGTTGAGCCCCGCTCCTTGAGTAGTGAGACCACTGCTGGCCCGGAGCACCTGCGGCGTTCCTTCCAACAAGTGATCTACCTGCATGATCTGAAGGTGCTACATCCCGATGCGATGCATCCGATCACATCGCAGATCGTCCAGGCGGAACGACATGTGCCTGCGCGACACGAGGACATGGATCTTCGTGACCAGGAAGAGGATCCCATGCGCACCATGGCCTACCTCCCGTTCATGGATGCAGCCCTGGCGAAGTTCGCGCAGCTGGATCACAAGGGAAGTCTTACCGATCTACTGTTCCTGTTGGAGCAATATCCCACGGATGCGAATGCCCTGTTCTATGCGGGACTGTGCAGCTACAACCTCGGTATGTACGAGCGCGCCCAGCAGTATCTCCATCGCGCATCCCTGCATCCGACCGGGGTGTTCGATCAAGAAGCGGAATGGTACCACGCACTTGCATTGGAACGTTCCGGTGATCGTGAAGCGGCACACAGCGCCATGCAGCACATTGTTGAAGAGGACGGCTTCTATGCCACGCGTGCACGGGAACATTTGCTCGGGCAGTAGTCCGTGTTCGTTGGAACGGATGAGCAGGGCGCACACAACTATATGAAGACCGCCTTCGGCGGCCATCTGGTTTGAACCGCAGATGAACGCAGATGGACGCTGATAAATGCAAGCCTGTGGTAAGCGTTGACAACCAGGTAGTCCAAGATATCGCACCGATATTCATCCGAATATCTGCGTTCATCTGCGTTCATCTGCGGTTGGTCCAATGCATTGTGACGGAGGTTACCTAAGTTGCGTTCGGCCCATAACGGTCAAGCCATGCCGCGTTCCACATCCTGGTAAATTCGCCTTCCGAAATTGACTTCTTGACCACATGGAAGAGCAGGAACGCCGTCGCATCGGTGGCATCGACGTACAGGAACTGGCGGCCATGGTCGGCACACCGGTCTATGTGTACGACGCAGGGATCATGGAGCGACAGGTGAAGCGGATGAGGGCCGCGTTCAAAGGCATGCCGGCGCGCATCATGTACGCGTGCAAGGCCCTTCCCAACGTGCATGTGATGCGCTTGATGAAGGAGCTTGGCACCGGGCTGGACACCGTCTCCATCCAGGAGGTGGAGCTGGGGCTGCATGCCGGCTTCGCACCCGATGAGATCCTGTTCACGCCGAACATGGTGGGCTTCGATGAATACCGGCGCGCGGTGGAACTCGGTGTGCATGTCAACATCGACTCGATCCCCATGCTGGAACATTTCGGCCAGGAGTACGGCGGCAGTGTGCCTCTGTTCCTGCGGATCAACCCGCACATCATGGCTGGTGGACATGAGCGGATCAGCGTCGGTCACATCGACTCGAAGTTCGGGATCTCCATCCACCAGTTGCGGCATGTGGAGCGCATCGTGAGCACGCACGGCATCCATGTACACGGACTGCACATGCACACCGGCAGCGACATCCTGGACACCGGTGTGTTCCTGCAGGCCGCGGAACTCCTGCTCGACATGGCCCGCCATTTCCCTGAACTGCGGCACATCGATCTGGGCAGTGGTTTCAAGGTGGCCTACCAGGAAGGGGATGTCACCACCGACATCGAGGACCTGGGCGCGCGGCTCGCGGAACGCATCGGCGCCTTCAACCGCGAACGCGCGAACCCCGTGGAGGTCTGGTTCGAACCCGGCAAGTACCTGGTGAGCGAGGCCGGCACCCTGCTGGTGCGCACCACCTTGGTGAAGCAGACCACCGCCACGGTCTTCGCCGGTGTGGACAGCGGGCTCAACCACCTGATCCGCCCCATGATGTACGGCGCTTACCACCACATCGAAAACGTCACCAATACCGAAGGGCGCACGCGCATCCACACCATCGTGGGCAACATCTGCGAAACGGACACCTTCGGCTGGGACCGCAAACTGAACGAGGTGCGCGAAGGCGACCTGCTCGCCATCCGCAACGCCGGTGCCTACGGACATTCCATGGCATCGAACTACAACGGCCGCTTCCGTCCACCCGAGATCTTGGTGCAGGATGGCAAGGCACGGATCATCCGGCGGCGCGAGACGATGGAGGATCTGTTGGCCACGCAGTTGGAGACCGAGCCGAAGACCCAGCCCATACTTTGAACGCGAATGTGCGAAAAAGCCCCGCCCCGGAAATCCGATGGATAGCGGACCGGAGCGGGGCTTTCGCTTTCGTGACTGAGGGCTGCCTTACCTGGCGCACACGACCTCGTACAACGCTTCCCACCGGCGGCAATTTGTTGAAAACTCGGAGTGGCTACCCGTGAAAAGTAATGGGTCGGCTCAATGTGGGGAGGGCTAGCCTTGCACTGTCCTTTGACTATCGTGCATCTGGTCCACTTGATCCCCAAAACCCATGAAAGCGATGAAGACCTTCCAACCTCTAGCGAAAGGCGCACTGGTGGCATGCCTCCTGGTGCCTATTTCCTTCACCCCGGCTTTGGCCCAGCCCTTCATTCCCTTGGATGTGAATGGCGAGGCACCGAGCCAGGCCTGGACGTACCTTCCGAATGAAGGTCAGATATTCGATCTGGACGGTGAATTCCGGAGTGATGTACTATTCCACAGCGTGGGCACCTTCCCCACCTTGTATATGATGGAGGAGAACCGCATCGCCATCTGCATACCTGTGCCGGACCTACCCACGCATGACAACGACTCCATCTACCGCTTTGACATGAGCTTCACAGGGCCGGATGTCAAAAGGCCAACCCCCTTCCTATGGGAGCCCACGGCTAAGCGCCACAATTTCTATGAAACCCATACGCCTGATGGCATATTGGGTGTGACCGGTGGAAGGCGGGTGATCTACGAGGATGTGTATGACAACATCGACTTCCACGTGTACAGCAACCCATTTGGACCCAAGTTGTACTTGGTAATGAGGCCCGGTGCCGATCCGAGCCAGATCCAAATGTTCTTCGAAGGGCACGACAGCATCAACGTGGACCTTACAGGCGCACTGCGCTTGTACAGCGGTATGAAGCATATACGATTGGAACAAGCCATGGCTTACCAACAACAGGGACAGGGTCTGGTGGCCGTGCCTTGGGCGGCGCTCTACACCATTGACAACGACAGTACACATGTCAATTTCGAGTTCTTCGACTACGACCCCCAACTCCCCCTGATCTTTTCCATACACCCCCTGCCACTCCCCATGCTGGGGGGAGGCGGAGTAACACCGCCCGAGTGGAGCACTTTCGTGGCGGGTGCCCACGACGATGCCCTCAATGACCTGACCCACGACGACGACGGGTATGTGTACTTCACGGGCCACTCAAGGAGTGGGGCGGGTCTCCTTCCAATATCTCCTGGCGCATTTCAACCAATTCTTGTCGGCCAGAATGACGTCATCATCGGCCGGTTCAATCAATTCTATGAGATCGAATCGAACGATACTTGGATGACCTACCTTGGGGGGGATATGGACGATAAGGGGCTTTCCATAGTGCATGATGGAGTGAACCAAAGAGTGGTGGTAGGCGGCATGATGGATTCCGGACCAACCGATCGCCCCAATATTCTGTTGAATGGTGACCCTGACTGCTACGACCGCTTATGGCTGGAATACCTAACTGGATTCGTCTCATTTCTTGACCAGGAGGATGGCATTGTGAGTTACTTGAGCCGGGTGCCGGGTTCATATTACTTAGAGCCACACCACATCGATGTGGATGTTGACGACCAGGGAAATACTTACGTGGTTGGAAGTGGGTTCTTGTCGCTCACAGGTGCAGAGTTCATTACACAGCCCATGGGTTCATATGTACAGCAACCTGGTCCTGAATATGGCTCACCCTTCTTCAATACAGCATTCGTGCTCCAGTTGGATCCAGATGCAAAGCTTACATGGTGGACACCCTTGGGAGGACCCTATAACGAATGGGGGATGGCATGCAAGTTCGATGAAGTGACGGGGCGTCTGTACATCGTTGGATCCACAGAATCGAATAACGACCCGAGCGTTGAATACAACTGTGCACCTGAAGCTGCTCAAGTGGAGTTCCCACTTTGCGATGCAGGGGGCTACTTCCAGTTGGGACTGAATGGTACGAACAATAACGATCCAACCCCGCGTCCGCCCGATGGGTTCATCATCGCCTTCAACCTGGCCGACAGGTCCTTGTACTGGAGCACCTATTTCGGCGGTGCGGGCGAGGATGTGATAACCGATGTGGCCGTGGATCGCGAAGGATTCCTGTACATCACTGGCTATACGGATAGTAACGTGTACAATACGAACACGTGTATTGCCTCCAATAGCGAGTCAGGGTTCCCGGTGTGTGATCAAGGAGGCTATTTTGTGTCCAACGCAAACAACCGCCGTCAATTCATTGCCAAGTTCAGGGCGAATACCAGTTTGTTGTGGAGCACCAAGTTCGGCGACCATCAAGGGATCTTCAATGCGGGGCCTGTATCAGCGAAGCTGGCGATCGATGGCGAGAACAATGTGTATGTCTATGCCAACAGTCGTACACCTACGGTGTCAACCCCCGTGCCCATGGTTCCGTACGCGGACAATTACCATCAAGCCACCCA
>JBGTIB010000045.1:0-7175 GCA_041745875.1 Flavobacteriales bacterium
GATAGCAAAGGATGCATAGCTACTATGTCCAAGCGGTTCACGAGCCTTTGCTCCGCATCAGTTCCACCAACCTGCCGTGGAAGCTCTCGGCCGCCATGGCGTGGGGGCGCAGCACATGTGCTTCATCGAAGCCATCCACCATGTGTGAATCGCGTTCGTTCATCAGCGAGATGAAGACCTCCCCTTTGTAGCCGCGTCGCTTCAGTTCCTTCACCAGATGCAGGGAGTGTTCCACCACCGGGACCGTGATCACGATGGCGGCGGCATTGGTGAACGGCACCTGTTCCAGCATATCGGGATCCTCCATATCCCCATACATGATCATGCCCCCATCCTGCTGCCATTTGCGCACCACCTGGGGATCGAAGTCGATGCCCATCCAGGCGATGTCGGGGTATGCGTGGAGGTTCTGTGCAATGGTGCCACCGAAGCGGCCCATGCCGAAGATGATCAGGTCATACTGCCGTTGTTCATTGAGTTGGGTCCTGCTCTCACGGTACGGGTCCTTCCGTTCGAAGATGCCGAGCAATGGGGAAAGCAGATCGTACAGCGCTGCGGAGTACAGGATCATGTAGGTGGACAAGCCGATGGTGATCAAACCCACGAGCGTGATCAGGCCCACGGTCTCTTCGCTGAGATGCCCCACCTGCAGGCCAAGCCCGGCGAAGATGAGCGAGAACTCACTGATCTGGGCCACGGTAAGACCTGCCAGGAAGGCGGTCCGCTTGCGGTAACCCATGGCCCCCATGATCACCAGTACGATCAACGGATTGCCGATGAGCACGAACAGGGAGAACACCATGGCCTGTGGCACCATGGCGCCGATGGTGTTTAGGTCCAGATGCACACCCAGGTTCACGAAGAAGAAGAGCAGGAGGAAATCGCGCAGGCTGACCAGCCGGGCACCGATGGCCTCCCGGAACGGCGATGATGCCAGGCTGATACCAGCGAGGAAGGCACCCACCTCCCCGCTGAAGCCGATCACTTCACTGAGCGCCGCAAGGCCGACCGCCCAGGCCACGGCGAACAATGCCAGCAGCTCCTGTGATCGCGCCAGGAAATGGCTGACGTGCGGGATCACCCAGCGCATCATGGCGAAGGTGGCCACCACCAGTAGCGCGCTGGCACCCAGGGTAGCTGCAACGTCGCTTGCCAGCGAACCGCCGCCGTCCCGGGCCATGGCAGAGAGCACGATCATCACCAGGATCACCACGATATCCTGCACGATGAGGAAACCGATCGCGATCTGCCCGTGCAAGGCGTCGATCTCCTTTTTGTCGGTGAGCAGTTTTACGATGATGATGGTGCTGCTGAAGGTCAGCGCCACGGCGATGTAGAAGCTGTGCAATTGGGAGAAGCCCATGGCCAGGCCGATCAAGTAGCCGACCACAGCAGTGAAGAACACCTGGCCAAGACCTGTCATCAAGGCGATCTTACCCGTGCTCTTGATCAGGCGCAGATCGAGCTTCAGGCCCACGATGAACAGCAGCACGGCGATCCCGATCTCCGCCAGCAGTTCGATGTTCTCCGTGCTCTTGACGACATCCAGCACCGACGGTCCCACCAGGATGCCCAGCGCGATGAACATCACGATGAGCGGCTGCCGGAGCATCTGTCCGAGTCCGCCCAACAAGGCCGCCAGCAGCAGGATGATGGCGAACTCGTTGAAAGGATGCGAGGCGATCTCGTCCAGCCAGGTCATGGCCTCAAAGTACGGAAGCGCTGCGACCGGATGGATCTTCTTTCCGCCTCCGGACCCATGCTGGATAACTTAGTCCCCGTGCAGGCACCCGGGATCACTTATCGGACATGGATATCAGGATAGAACACATCCTGCTCGTGGGCGCCGTGTTGTTGCTGGTCAGCATCCTGGCCAGTAAGACCAGTGGCAGGCTGGGAGTGCCTTCACTGTTGCTCTTTCTTGTGGTTGGCATGGTGGCCGGCAGCGATGGACTGGCCATCATCCACATGAACATGCAGGACGCCGGCATTGCGCAGTTCCTGGGCATCGTGGCCTTGGTGTTCATCCTGTTCTCCGGCGGTATGGACTCGCGCCTGGAAAGTGTGCGTCCGGTATTCTGGCGCGGGCTTTCGCTCAGCACGGTCGGGGTCTTGGTCACCGCCGCAGTGGTGGGCGTGTGCGTGCCCTTCTTCACCCCGCTCAACTGGAAGGAGGGATTGCTGCTGGGCGCCATCATCTCCAGCACCGACGCCGCGGCGGTGTTCACCATCCTGCGCTCGCGTGGCATGGGCTTGAAGGGGAACCTGCGTCAGACCCTTGAGTTGGAAAGTGGAAGCAACGATCCCATGGCCTTCTTCCTTATGACGGCCATGCTGCAGATGGTGACCATGGGCGACACCTCCCCGTGGATGCTGATCCCCATGTTCTTCCTGCAGATGGGCATCGGTGCCGCGATCGGTTGGGGCATGGGGATGTTGATGACGCGTCTGTTGAACCGCATCAAACTCGATTTCGAAGGCCTGTATCCCGTGCTCCTGCTGGCCCTGATCATGCTCACCTTCGCCGCCACCGATGCCTTGGGCGGCAACGGCTTCCTGGCGGTCTATCTGGCAGGCATCATCATGGGCAACGACGATTTCGTGCACAAGAAGAGCCTGATCCGATTCTACGATGGGCAGGCCTGGCTGATGCAGATCGTCATGTTCCTCACGCTGGGACTGCTCGTGAATCCGCGCGAGATCATCCCTGTGATGGGGGCCGGACTTGTGATCTCGTTGGTGCTCATCTTCATTGCACGTCCGCTCGCCGTGCTCATCGCCCTGCTTCCCTTTCGGATGATCTTTGCGAAACGTATCATGATCTCGTGGGTGGGCTTGCGCGGCGCGGTACCCATCGTGTTCGCCACCTACCCCATGATGGCGGGGATCGAACATGCGGGCCTGATCTTCAATATCGTCTTCTTCATCGTGCTCACCTCCGTACTTATCCAAGGCAGCACCCTCCCGGTGGTGGCGCGTTGGTTGGACTTGGAGCGACCTGCGGGATCGCGCAGCCTATCGCCCTACGACCTGGAGATCAGCCCCGAGTTGCGCGGCGAACTCCGGCGACTGTATGTGCCACCCGACAGCCTCGCCGTGGGCAAGACCATGATCGGACTGCACTTCCCGCTGGGCGTGCTCACCACCCGCATCGAGCGCCGTGGGGTACACATCTTCCCCTCGGGCACCACCAGCATTGAAGCGGAGGACCGCCTGACGGTGATCACCTCCAAGCCACGTGACCTGGACAACCTGGCGAAGCGCTGGGGTATGCAGCACATTCCTGTCGAGCATGGTACCGCGGAAGGGAACGAAATTCCCTCAACCCCCATCGCGGAGCCCCGGTAGCGTGACACCTTGCCTGTTGTATCATCCTTTGACCCCCGGATGATTAGATGACACTCCAGCGGCGCATTCCCGGGGAAGAACGTGGCGATGGCACCCCATGGAAGGAACGGTCCATCTCGGCCTATTTCAACCTGCGTCTCAGGCCATTATAACGAACGGCACGGCACTGGCTAGGGAGCGAGCGTACCGATCATCCCAATCATGCGCTCTCCGATCCTCCTCCTCCTCCTGGTATGTGCTTTCACCGGTCCGTCCACTGTCAATGCCCAACGGCTATTCGACCTTGGTGTGAAGGGCGGCGTGAACCTCGACGACCTTTCCTCCTCCTACAACCACTCCTCCATCGTCGGCGGGCACTTCGGCTTGTTCGCCCGGGTGAAGCCGCCCATCCTGCCCGGGGTGCAAGGGGAACTGCTGCTTTCCAGCATGGGCACCTCCACGAACGTGGCCGGGGTCGATGTGGAACTGCGCTCAGTGGATCTGCAGGTCCCGGTCTTCGCCGTCTTCTCACTGGGACCGGCTGAATTGCATGCGGGCGGATACTACAGCAGGCATTTCGCCAACACACTGATCCACGAGTTCGATCTGGACATCGAGATGCCGGAAGTGGGCATCGAGGAACTCGAGAACGGCACTTACGGCGTTCTGTTCGGTGTCGGCCTGCGACTGAAGCGCTTTTACGCTGGAGCGCGCTACAACCATGGGCTGCAATCCATCGGAACCGGTCCGTATCTGGGCGACGTGCAGAACAGGCAGGTGCAGGTGTATCTGGGCTTGGGGTTCTTCAAGTGATCCGATCAAGCCGTTCGATGCTTCAATGCACCCGCGAGCGCTGCATTCTCCAGGGTCACTTCATCCTCGCTCATATACCGGAACGTGAGCGGCAGGTCCAGTAGTTCCATGAAATTCTCACCGGCCTCCTGCATGAGATCGTCACCCTCCTCCACCACCCATTCAATGGCATGTGGGTGGCCCAGGTCCATATGTGCCTTGATCCGCTTCATCAGTTGATAAAGCTCCCGCATACTTGACGTGTTGAAATACTCCAGTCTGAACCTCCACATCATGGGCACGTTGAGCGTCGGGAGTTCCGCATCGAGCCATTCGGTCATGCGGGCATACAATTCGGAAGCGTTCACCGGAAGTGAACTGCCAGCTATCTTTCCCGTGCCGGTCGATGCATCGAACCAGACCAGCGGTGTGGTGCGGGTGGCGGGGAGAAGCAGTACGGGCATGGTTCGGTTTGCGTTCAACGGCACCGATCACCGGCTATCTCTTCCGGTATCCGGACCGTGTGCGATCGAACTTTACAAGGAGCTTATCCCTACTTAACACGCGGGAAATAGTTTCACCGACGCACGGTGAACATTCGGCTGAGCCAGCTTGTATTCCGGCACGGTTTCGGCCGACCGCGCTTCCCAGCAACATGGCGTTGCTGAAAAATCAACCTCCAAGTACCGATCCCGATGGAAATACGTTGCCTCAACTACGTCCGATCCCTCATCTTCGCGCCCTGAATGCGGACACTGATCCTCCTGCTCTTCGTTGTTCGGTCACTGGCCGCTCCTGGCCAGGACCCCTGTGATGTGACCCTGACCAGTACCCCGGTCACCTGCCCGGGCGACAGTGATGGCTCAATGACCGTGGTGATCGGCACTCCCGGCCTCTACAATTTCACCTGGTCGCACGACGGTCTGTTGAACGCACCCACAGCGACCGGATTGTCCGTCGGTGACTATTCGGTCCTGGTGATCGATACCTCCGGCTGCGTCAGCTTTCTCGAAGGTGTCCTGGAAATGCCGATCGTACCCCCGCTGGGCACCATCACCACCACCGATATCAGCTGTCCAGGAAGCAACGACGGTACCGTGACCTTTACCGTGAACCCGGGTCCCTATACCTGGCAATGGACCAGCGACCCCACCGAGACCAATACGACCTTGACCGGGCTAGGGCCGGGGACCTACGCCGTGCTCATCCAGGGAGGAGGTGCTTGTCCTTCGCTCGTGGCGGGTTTCCTGGGCGAACCAGGGGTGATGGTGGAAGGCGCTTCGGAGTATTGTCCGGGAGCACCGCCTGTGCTGAATGCGGGATCGATGTGGGGGTTCGAACCCGATCTGTACCTCTGGACCACGGGTGATACCACTGCTTCCTTCACCGTGGTGCCCGGTACCGTGGGACTGGTGGAGGTGACCGCCATCGATACCACCATCGGCTGTGTGGTCACCGGTGACATCTTTCTCACGGAACTGCCCAGCCCGACGGTAACCTTCAGTGCGCCCGATACGGTGTGCGAGCGCGTGAATTTCGTAGCGAACATGCTGACCTCCGATGCCGATTCGCTCGTGTGGCGCTGGGGCACCTCCGGCTTCAGCAACCTCACCGATCCCACTGCCAACCTGGCCGCCCCCTTCTGGCAACCGATCTCACTACAAGGCTTCGATGTCTTCGGCTGTGGGAATGCACCGGTGGTCGACAGTGTCTATGTCAGACCCCGGATCCCTGCCATTTTCACGGCGGAACATATCCCGTGCACGACCCTTGTGGAGCTGGATTTCCGGAGTGCCGCTGACTCCTGCGCTTTCTTCATCGGCGACAGCCTCGTGCTGGGTGATTGCAGCGGGCTGATCACCTTTGATTTCGAAGAGTACGAGATCTACGACCTCATCTTCTACTCCACCCAACCCAACCGCTGCGACGATACCCTGGCGGCCATCATCGATGTGCGCCTCGAGCCCACCCTCTTCCTTCCCACCGCCTTCACGCCCAACGGCGATGGCATCAACGACGAATGGCCCGGGCCGGTGGATATCCCCGAGGACGACTTCCTGGTGCAGATCTTCGATCGCTGGGGGAGCCTGCTGTGGACCTCCACGGATACGCAGTTGAAATGGAGTGGCCTGGGTCTGCCCAATGACATCTACGTCTACACCATGCGCATGCGCGATCCCTGTCAACCGCAGAAGGTGGTCGCGAAGAACGGGTCGGTGATGTTGCTGCGGTAACCTGAAGTTATCGAGGGCACACAACGGGGCGGCGATCGTGGTCGCGCTGCCCATACTTGATGTTCGATCCGGGTGCTTCCCATGGACCATGCTCAGGGACGCACGTTGTGCAAAAAAAGACGGAGGCTCGTTGCCGAGCCCCCGTCAAGATCCACACCAGGAGATCCGTCCTCACTTCAGGTCGAAGCGATCCAGCTCCATCACCTTCACCCAGGCTTTCACGAAGTCCTTCACGAACTTCTCCTTGGCATCGCCTTGCGCATACACCTCGCTGATGGCGCGCAACTGTGAGTTGCTACCGAAGATGAGGTCCACACGGGTGCCGGTCCATTTGCGGTCGCCGGTCTTGCGGTCGTGGCTACCGTAGATACCTTCCTGACCGCTCTTCGGGGCCCAGGCGGTGCGCATGTCCAGCAGGTTCACGAAGAAGTCGTTCGATAGCTGGCCCACACGGTCGGTGAAGACGCCGTGGGTGCTGCTACCTGTGTTGGCGCCCAGCACACGCAGGCCGCCCACGAGCACCGTCATTTCCGGTGCGCTGAGGGTGAGCAGTTGTGCCCTGTCCAGCAGCATGTCCTCGGCGGACACGGTGTAGGCCGCCTTCTGGTAGTTGCGGAAACCATCGGCTTCGGGCTCCATCTCCGCGAAGGCGTCCAGGTCGGTCTGCTCCTGGCTGGCGTCCATGCGGCCCGGGTTGAAGGGCACAGAGATGCTGTGTCCGGCATCCTTGGCGGCCTTTTCCACCGCGGCACTGCCACTGAGCACGATCAGGTCGGCCAGGGATACTTTCTTTCCATCCTTGGCGGATGCGTTGAAGTCCTT
>JBGTIB010000046.1:0-3670 GCA_041745875.1 Flavobacteriales bacterium
TCGCAGGTCGTTGGATAGGAAGGGGTCCAGGCTGGGTAACAGTTCCAGGGCGCGGAGGGTGTTCACCACCTCCAGGGCAGCGGGTTCCTCCACACCGGCCGGGTGGGCCACCAATTCTGCCACAGGAAGATGTTCCAGTACACCACCCTCTATGGCCATGGTCGCGTGGACGGTACTCACGCGATAGGCCTGGGCCAACTCCGCAGGCGGTCGGTGCAAGTGCCGGGCATGCACTTCCCCCAGCCGGTGATGGACCGTTGCAAGCAGGTTCAACAGGCGCGGATTGATGGAGTGGTAGGTCACACTGCCCAGGTCCATGGTTCAGATCATTTGATGCGTTCAAAAGTATCACGCAGGAGAGCACGCTGGTCCGGCACACGCGGAGTGGGAGCTATCTCCATGCGATGCGATGGCCCTTCAAGCGCGACATAATCCTTTGTCCTTCAGTGTGGTGCCCGCATTCGTTGGGCCTCCGATCGGTTGAGATGAGCGCTTCCGGACCGGCCACGCCTCAACTTTTTCATGAACAGCACATGGGGGAAAACTCATTTTGTGTACTTTCGCAGCCCGTTTTCGCCCAGGTATATGCGGAAACGCCTGAAAGCCAAGACGAAAGGACCTCATGCCTACCATTCAACAGCTCATCCGGAAAGGTCGCGAGACCCCCGTTTACAAGAGCAAGTCGGTCGCATTGACCAGCTGCCCGCAACGCCGTGGCGTGTGCACCAAGGTGTACACAACCACCCCGAAGAAGCCGAACTCGGCACTTCGCAAGGTGGCCAAAGTGCGTTTGGTGAACGGATATGAAGTGATCGCCTACATCGGTGGTGAAGGACACAACCTGCAGGAGCACAGCATCGTGCTGGCGCGCGGCGGTCGTGTAAAGGACCTGCCCGGTGTGAAGTACCACATCGTGCGCGGCGTGCTCGACACCAGTGGTGTGGAGGGCCGCAACCAGCGCCGCAGCAAGTACGGCACCAAGAAACCGAAGCCGGGTCAGGCCCCAGCCAAGAAGAAGTAACCGTCCACGCCCACTACGACCATGCGCCAGAAAGCGGTAAAACACACCATCCTGCCCGACCCCAAGTTCGGGGATGTGCTGGTGACCAAGTTCGTGAACAACCTGATGTACGACGGCAAGAAGACCCAGGCCCTGGACATCTTCTACACCGCCATGGATATCATCGGCGAAAAGAGCGGTGGTGAGGACGGTCTGGAGATCTTCCGGAAAGCCGTAACCAACGTGACCCCCCAGGTGGAGGTACGCAGCCGCCGCGTGGGTGGTGCCAACTTCCAGATCCCACAGGCCGTGCGTGACGATCGCAAGCGCATGCTGGCCATGAAGTGGCTGATCGGTTACGCACGCAGCCGCAACGAACGCAGCATGGCCGTGCGCCTTGCCAACGAACTTTTGGCAGCTTCCAAGGAGGAGGGTGCCGCATTCAAAAAGAAGGAGGAAGTACACCGTATGGCCGAGGCCAACAAGGCCTTCAGTCACTTCCGGTTCTGATCCCAACGAGCAGCAAAGATCCAAATGGCCAAGAGGGACCTCAGATATACGCGCAACATCGGCATCATGGCGCACATCGATGCCGGCAAGACGACCACGTCCGAACGCATCCTGTATTACACCGGTCTTACACACAAGATCGGTGAGGTACACGATGGTGCTGCCACCATGGATTGGATGGAGCAGGAGCAAGAGCGTGGTATCACCATTACCAGTGCCGCCACCACCACCAGCTGGAAGTACCGTGGTGATGAGTACAAGATCAACCTGATCGACACCCCTGGCCACGTGGACTTCACCGTGGAGGTGGAACGCAGCCTGCGTGTGTTGGACGGAGCCGTTGCCTTGTTCTGCGCCGTGGGAGGTGTGGAGCCTCAGAGCGAAACGGTGTGGCGTCAGGCCAACAAGTACAAGGTGCCGCGCATCGGTTTCGTCAACAAGATGGACCGCAGCGGTGCCGACTTCCTGCGTGTGGTGGCACAGATCAAGGAGCGTCTCGGAGCCAATCCGGTGCCCTTGCAATTGCCGATCGGAGCGGAGGCCGATTTCAAAGGTGTTGTCGACCTGGTGAACAACCGGGGCATGGTATGGAACGAAACCGACCAGGGAATGACCTGGAGCGAGGTCCCCATCCCCGACGACATGAAGGAGACCGTCGAGGAATGGCGTGGCAAGCTGATCGAGGCAGTTGCAGAGAGCGACGATGCCCTGATGGAGAAGTACTTCGCCGATCCCGATTCATTGACCGAGGCCGAGATCATGAACGCCGTGCGCATCAGCACGATCAACATGAGCATTACGCCGCTGTTGTGCGGTAGCGCCTTCAAGAACAAGGGTGTACAGACCATGCTCGATGCGGTGATGGCCTACCTGCCCAGCCCCATGGACGTGGAAGCGGTGATCGGCCTCAATCCGGATACCGGTGAGGAGGTTCAGCGCCGTCCCGACACCAGCGAGCCCATGGCCAGCCTGGCGTTCAAGATCGCGACCGACCCGTATGTGGGCCGCCTGGCATTCTTCCGCTGCTACAGCGGTGCGGTGCCTGCCGGCAGCTACGTGAAGAACATGCGCAGCGGCAACAAGGAGCGTATCAGCCGCATCTTCCAGATGCACTCCAACAAGCAGAACCCGGTGGATGTGATCGAAGCCGGTGACATCGGTGCGGCCGTTGGTTTCAAGGACATCCGTACGGGCGATACGCTGTGCGACGAAAAGAACCCGATCGTGCTGGAGAGCATGAGCTTCCCCGAGCCTGTGATCGGCATCGCCGTGGAGCCCAAGACCCAGGCCGACCTCGACAAGTTGGGTGCCTCACTGGCCAAGCTGGCCGAAGAGGATCCCACCTTCAAAGTGCACACCGACGACGAGACCGGCCAGACCGTGATCAGCGGCATGGGCGAATTGCACCTGGAGATCATCGTGGACCGCCTCAAGCGCGAGTTCAAGGTGGAATGCAACCAGGGCGCTCCCCAGGTGAAGTACAAGGAGGCCATCAGTGGCACCGTGGAACACCGCGAGCTGTACAAGAAGCAGACGGGTGGTCGCGGTAAGTTCGCTGACATCCACGTGCGCATCGAGCCACAGACCGATCCCGAGAAGACCGGCCTGGAGTTCGTCGACGAGATCAAGGGTGGTGTCATCCCCAAGGAATTCATCCAGCCCGTTGCCAAGGGTTTCGAGGCCTCGCTGAAGAACGGTGTACTTGCCGGCTATCCCATGGAGAGCCTGAAGGTGACCCTGTACGACGGCAGTTTCCACAACGTGGACTCCGATGCGTTGAGCTTCGAGATCTGCGCGAAGAGCGCCTTCCGCACCGCGCTGCCCAAGTGCAAGCCGGTGCTGCTCGAGCCGATCATGAAGATCGAGGTGATCACCCCCGAGGAGAACATGGGCGACATCGTAGGCGACCTGAACCGTCGTCGCGGTCAGATCGAAGGCATGGAGGACCGTGCCGGCGCGAAGGCCATCAAGGGCAAGGTGCCGTTGAGCGAGATGTTCGGCTACGTCACCTCCCTGCGCACCATGAGTTCCGGCCGTGCCAGCAGCACCATGGAGTTCAGCCATTACGACCCAGCACCCAACAACGTGACCGAAGCCGTCCTGGCCAAGGTGCGCGGTAAAGTTTCAGCCTAACACACGCCACCAGCGATGACCCAAAAG
>JBGTIB010000047.1:0-11012 GCA_041745875.1 Flavobacteriales bacterium
TTGCCCTTCTTGGACATACGCGTCTTGCTCAACACCGATGTGCCAGATTCATTGTGTACGATGTCGTATCCAGCATAGCTCGTGAGTTGCTTAGCACTGTCGAACTCTTTGAACCCATTGGTCTCGGCCACTATGCTCGCCGAATACCGTCACGGTACCCGAACGCGCACAGCCTTCGCCATCCATCGCTTCGTAGGCATGGTTCCCTTCGGGCAGTTGCACCGTTGCAGCGGTGGAACCATCGCCCCACTGGATCTGCGACACCAGATCATCCACGATGAGCGTGGCGTGTTCGCCCGGACATACGGCGATGGTCTCCGGTACGGGGAAAGGCACCACGTTGACCTGCGCACTGCCGGTGACCGTACCACAGGCATTGGTCATGGACACTGTATAGATCCCAGGGTGATCAGCGATCAGGACCGCTCCCTCGGTCCCATCCTGCCAGGTGATGAGCGCGTCCCCGGTACCGGTCGCCACCAGGGTGACCGGCGTCATCACGCACAACAAGGTATCGCCACTGAGCGCGAGCACCGGCGGTTCGGAGGCGCTCACCTCCATGGCAGCGTTCGCAAAACAACCATCCTGCTCCACCACCACGGAATATGGGCCCGGTGCATGGGCCGTGTGCTGTGTACCCGCACTACCATCCTGCCAGACGATGTTCGTAGCGCCCGTGTTGGCCGTGAGCACCACGCCCGCTGCGTTGCAGATCACGTGTTCGCCCACCAGGACCACCGTGGGCGCATCCACGAATTGTATCTGCACGATGTCGCCGCCGTGGCAGGCATCGATGTCCACCTTCACCCAGTAGGTGCCGCTGGTGGTCACGGTGAAGGTCGGTCCGGCGCTCAGGTCCTGCCAGTAGACCGCCGCAGTCGGATACCCGTGCGCGAGTACCACAGGTTGTCCATCGCAGACGATCAGGTCCGGTCCCAGGTCCACCGGCAGGATGGAGTCCACCAACACGGTGATGCTGGCGCTGTGGGTGCAGGTTGCGGAACTGACGGTCAGGTCATAGGTGCCGGCCGTACTGACGGTGATGGTCGATGTGGTATCCCCCGTGCTCCACAGCAGATCGAAGGTGCCCGGTGGCGCGTTCAGGACCAGATCATAGCCCGGGCAGAGGGTGGTATCGTTCCCCAGGGTGAAGGCGCAGGGCACCTGGCCGGAAACCGATGCGATCACGCCCAGTTGGAACAGACAGAGCACCCCCACCGTGCGTATCCACGCCTTGCTCCACCCGCACGGATGTCCGGCGCTTGAATGGAGATCGATCGTCCGGTAAGCGTTCATCCTGAGTTGAGCTGATCGTTCGTGTTGTGGTCGTGGGCCCGTCACCAACAGCGGTGCCGTGATCGGGGCACAACTGCCAATGCCCCCAAGGGCAGTGGCATAGCGTGCATCCGCGGAATAGAACCTACGCAAAAGCGTGGTCCGGGTTGCTGAAGATCATCTACACGCTGCCCCACTGCGGGGGGCTGGAGCCACAGCAACGGCCTTGATGGTAAAATGCCATCAGACGCTGCAGTAGCCTGCCAGCCCAAGCACGTCCCATGTGCCGAAGGCTCCCACTCAGGCTGTATCCGCCACACAAAGCTTTCCAGGGATCGCTCCTTCCCGGTGGAACAGCCCTGCCGACATCGCCCCACGGAACATCCACCACTATTCCTTCACGAAGCGTGCGCTCCGTACCGAGCCTGCCGTGGCGTACCGCACCACGTACATGCTTGGAACAAGATCACCGACCGGCAATCCTTCGTTCGGAAGAATGCGCGCAAAGCTGCGCACGCAGCGCCCGGCCGCATCGTGGATGCTCACCTGTTCCGATCCATGCAGGGGCAGGTCCAGGAACAAATGATCGCGCACCGGGTTCGGGTAGGGAGCTGCCAGTGGCGCGGTGGGGACTTCGCCGATAGCCACGGTGGGGGTGTAGAGAAAGAGTTCTTCGCCGATGGCGGGCAGGGAGGCGTTGAGGAAGATGCCGGCTGCGCCGCGCGCCACATAGCGCACCAGGCTGCAGCATTCCCCATCCACGGTGTCCGTCGTCACCACCATGATGTCGTTCGTTCCACCCTGCGAGCTGTGCAATTGCGGCGGATAGCCAGCGGTGAAGTAAAGTGTATTGTCCCAGATCCCGAAGAACTGAGGATCGCTCATCGTATTGCGGATCACCGTGCCGGCCATGGTCCCGTCGGTGGCCCACAGGGCTGCATCCGCGGGCATTGGGCCGGTATAGGCCGTGAAGTGCACGTGGTCGCCCAGGGCGAAGAAGCTGCGGGGGTCCCCGCCCAGGGGGCCCGGCCTCAGGTCGTACAGCAATTGTGTGCCGGGAAGGGTTCCATCGCTGCGCCACAACTCGCGGCCCAGCTCGTTGGTGTGGGCGGCGAACAGCAGGGTATCACCATTCACGTGGTACCAGCTGTGGTTGTAATTGTGTGCCAGGCCCGATGGACCGGAACCGTCGATGTCACTGATCCGGGTGGTCCCGCTGGCTGTGCCATCGGTCCACCAGAGCTCATTGCCGTTCGCCACATCCTCACCGAAAAAGTAGAGCCCACTAAGGGCCGGGACGAGGTGCCCGATCCTTGCGCCCAAGCCCGGGAGGTGGAGGATCTGTTCCAGGGTCCCTGTCGCATCCATGCGGTAAAGTGTCACGCCAGAAGGAAATGCACGTGCGGTGAAATAGAGGTGGGAGCCGTGCACCACCAGGCTGGAGGGCTGCGTGCCGATCGACAAGGCCCCTGAGACGATCCCGGTACCGCCGGCCGTGCCATCGGTTCGCCACAGCGCCGTGGTCTGGGTCCCGTCCGGGTGGCGCCCGAAGAAGTAGAGCAGGTCGTTGAAGATCAGCATGGCCGGATCGTACGGGTTCGGCATAAAGTCACCCTCGCCCGGTACCACGTTCAAAAAGAGCTCCGTGCCCTGCACTGTGCCGTCCGTGCGCCACAGTTCCTTTCCGAATTGCGTTTCCGTGTATGCGTAGAAATAGAAGTGGCCGTTGTAGGTGATGCCTTTATCCGGGAACGAACCCTGCCAGAGAGCTTCGGTGTAAATGTCGGCCAGCATGAATGTGCCTTCCGGGGTGCCGTCCGTGATCCACGGTTCCGCGCCAATAGAGTCGGCCTGGGCGCTGAAGATCAACCGGCCGGCCAACTCACCAATGAAGATCGGACCGCTGGAAATGGGGCCTGGGCTGATGTCCTTCACCAACGTTACGCTCTGGCCCAAGAGCGGGCCGGAGAACAGCAGAAAGATCGCGGCCAGGCAGCGGTGGATGCATGTGCGCATAACGCAAATGTTGGTGAACGAATGTATGGCTTGTGGGCCCACTGAAAGTGCAGCGCCATTGCGCTGGGCTGTGAAGTGCAATTCCACTGATCCGTTCCCTACCTTCTCCGCAGCGACTTTGACTGGCTTTTCCGGGAAAGCACTGTTGGAACTCACGGCGTAAACCCAAGAGGTCGTCGAGTATTTGAACGCTTCCACCTTTTGCTTCGCCTACCGACCGAAGGGAGATCACGAACACCGCTGAAGAAAGAAAATGGAAGTGCGTAAAAGGTGGAGCCAAAAGGCGACCACCCCGGGTCATGCCCGGGGCGGGCTCAAGTCCAGGCGGCTCGGCTACCGCGCAAGCTCTACGCACCCCGGCTCGATGGCCGGGGCAGGGATCGTGGACACCCACCGCACGCTATATCTGAGCGCGTGGGATATACCCTGCAAGCAATTGCGCACCAATGGTCCGTTGCACGCCAACGCCTCCCCTCCCGACCGGACCTTCCACCCCGGGTCACGACCCATCACATCGCATTCTACCGATCACACGTCATTCTACATTCTTCATTCTACATTCTTCATTCTACATTCTACATTCCCCATTCTCCATTCCCCACCAGGGCCCCCTACCTTATCCGCAGCGGCTTTAACGGCTTTTCCGGGAAAGCACGGTTGGAACTCACGGCGTAAACCCAAAAGGTCGTCGCGTATTTGTACGCTTCCACCTTTTGCTTCGCCAAAAGGTGGAGCCAAAAGGCGACCACGATCCAAGTCCAGGCGGCTCGGCTACCGCGCAAGCTCTACGCACGGGCACGCCGACCGCCTGGCCCGCGCGGATCGTGGACACCCACCGCACGCTGTATCTGAGAGATCTGAGACACGTCGGCAGCCACCGCGCATCTAATGAGCACAACTTGGGTCTTGTGACTTGTCACTTGGATCTTGCCCGTACATTCTCCGCAGCGGCTTTGACGGCTTTCCCGGCAACCGCACCTGTATGATGCGCTTTCGGATCGGTGGCATGGTGGTGTGGCGTGGGCAGGTGGTGCCCATCGTGAACCGCCATGACGAACGCGATGCCACCCTCTACCACATCCACACCCGCAACGCCAAGGGCGAACTGGTCACCGACTCCCTGGTCACCTTCGGCCAGATCATCAGCGAGATCAACACCTACGCCCGCTTCTGCGTGGGCGATCAGGTCCACATCGGCCCCTGGGATACCTACGTCAAAGCCCGCTGGTGGAACATCCGCAAGGGAACGGTCATCTACCGCATCAACGACTTCCTCGACGAGCGCCGCAACATCATCAAGTACACCCAGGAGGAACTGGTGAAACGGGTGGTGGGGTGGGTGGAGGTGGGGGTGTGAGGGGTGTGTTAAGAAAAGGGTAACCCGCCAAAGGGCCTTGGCAGATGCCACATCCCACTCAAACCGAGTAGACGCCATTGCAGTCCAACTCACCCCCGCCCTTCACCCCCCATCGCGAACGCCTCCACCTTATCCATCCCGTCGGCCTCGACCAAGGTCGTGCCCATCGCTTCGAAGTGCTTCTTGCCGCAATCGATCTTGCCGCGCTCTTTGGGGCGCATGTCGAAGAGGCCGATGCCGCCTTTGGACTCCACGACGAAGAACAGCTTTTCCTCGTGGTCGTCCTTCCAAAGCACCGCCCAGTCCGGGTTGTAGGTGCCAAGAGGCGTGTCGATCTTGAACCAGTTGGGGAGCTTCGTGTAGACCGAAATGTTGTCGCTCTTCTCGAACTCCAGGGCCAGCTTGGACTCTACTGTGGAATCGTAGATCACGTGTTCCAAGGGTGACTTCTTGCTTTCCTGTAGGTTGCTCTTTAGGTAGCCGAAGAGTTCCTCGTTCTTGAAGAGTTCCTGGCTGTAATACTCCGCATCGCCGATCTTCTTGTATTGGATGCCGTCCACGATGTGTAGGCGCATCTGGTCGTTGATGATGTCGATGCAGCCCTCGATGAATTTCTGCGGGTTCATCTTGAAGTAACCCAGCTTGGTGCTGCCGGTCAGGATCTTCACGATCGAGCGCCGGGTTAGCTGGGTCTCGTTCTGGATGTAGCTGACGATATCGGGCAGTGCTTCCGTGTGCTCGTCGAGGGCCGTGATGTAGGTGCCTTGCTCTTCGGAAAGAACACCGCCGATGGTCATCCTGACGCCCGCCTTGGTATAGACCAGTTTACCCCGGCTTACGGTCAGCCGATCATCCAGCGCCTTGATACACTCGTTCACCAGCTTGTCCGAATCGAACAATACACTGAAGGTGGTCTTGTACTTCACCCGCTCCCAGAGTTCGCGGAACTCAGGGCTCTCCAACACGCGCTTGTTCAGCTTCACGCGCTCCCGGTCGGCTTGGTCCTTTATCTCGAGCTTGCCTGCTGCATCCTTGAGCTTGGTGGTCAATTGGTGGAACACATGCAGGTTCTCTGTGAACTCCTCGGGTAGCGCCAACTGGTCGTTCTTCAGGTCGCTGCGCAGCAGGTCCTGCACCTTGCCTGGGGCGTTGATGTAGCCTTTGAGAACGAGGGAGTCGTACAAAGCCTCGGAGCCCTTCTGACCCAGATAGATCGGCACGCTGTCCTCCATGGCGAGGACCACATTGTTGAAGCTGTGCGGCTCCAACCGGCCGAATACGATACCGGTCTCCTTCTCGATCTCCTTTTGCAGCTTGTCCACGAAATCCTTGTAGCTCTCCGTGGCCATCACGGTGAGGATGTTGGTCTCCTGACCATGTACACGGTCGCCATGCTGGTCCACGCACAAGCGCAGTCCACGGCCGATCTCCTGGCGGCGGTTCACATCGGAGCCACCGGCCTCCTTCAGCGTGCAGATCTGGAACACGTTGGGGTTATCCCAGCCTTCGCGCAGGGCCGAGTGCGAGAAGATGAAGCGGAGCTTGCTCTCGAAGCTCAACAGCTTCTCCTTGTCGCGCATGATCAGGCTGTAGGTGTCCTCATCGCCCGTAGTGTTCCCCGTGGTGTCCTTGTATGCCTCGAACTTGTCTTTCTTGTTGCTGGCCTTGCTCACCTTGTCGATGGAGAAATAGCCATCGTGAACCTCGTGCGCGGCCACATCGGCATCCTTGATCTCACCGAACAAGCTGGCATACTTCGGCAGCCGCATGAAGCGCTTGTACTCCTGCTCGAAGATGTCGGCATAGGGTCCATTGGCCTTGTTGCCTTCATCATCGTATTGCCTGTAGTTGGCCACCTTGTCGATGAAGAAGAGGCTGAGCACCTTGATGCCTTGCGGATTGTACACCAGTTCCTTGTTCAGGTGCTCCTCGATGGTCTTGCGGATCAAGGCAGTGCGAACCTGGGTGTCATCGACATCGCCGATGGTCGCCCCCAGCTTGATCACTTCGTCGCGGCTGGTAAAGCTGATGTACTCCTCGCCGGGCACAGCGTGGATGTGCTCGATGATGAAGCCTTTGTAGTCCTCGCGTTTGGTCAACTCTTCCAGGTCGGTGTTCTGCTTCACCGTCTTCTTCGTGCGCTTCACCTCGCCTTTGTCGAACACGGCTAACTCCAACTGTGCTTCGGGCAAACCTTTCTTCACGGTCACCTTCCCCAGCTTGATATAGGCCTGGTTGTTCACGCCCTGCGCGGTCACCGATCCGATCTCGATCTGCTTCACGAGCTTCTGCTCGTAGGCATCCACCGCGTTCAGCTTGTACACCAGGTTCACCAATTCCTTGTGCGTGGCGCTGTAACGGATCACGGCCATTGGGTTCAGGCCTTTCACAGCCTTGATCGCAAGGGGCGTGTTCATGGCGCGCTGTGGCTCGTCCACGTACACGATCGGTAGCGTGTTCGCGATCAGGTCCAAGGGTTTGTAGCCCAGGCTGTCGTTGTAGCGGTGTATGATGTTCTCCTTCTTGTTCTTGGTTGGGTCCTCGAAGCTCTTGCGGAACGCATCGATGTTGATGACCATTATCTCCAATCCCGCATTGGTGGCGAAGTCGCGCACCTCGTTCAGCTTGCCACTGTCGTACACGAAGTAGTTGTAGCGGATGTTGTCGTACAGCCCCCTGAAGTGCTCCTCCGTGATCTGCAAGGATTTGTACACGCCCTCCTTGATAGGGATGGACGGCACCACGATGATGTGTTTGCTGAAACCGTACTTGGTGTACAGTTCCAGGATGGTGCGCAGGTAGGCGTAGGTCTTGCCGGTACCGGTCTCCATCTCCACGGTGAAGTCCAGGGCTTTCATGTTCACCTCACTGGACTCAGATGGCTTCAAGCCATTGGCCAGCTGGATGTGCTGCACGTTCTCCAGCAGCTTGCGGTCGCCCAGCAGAAGGCGGTTGCTGTAGCCGATCTCGGTGAACTCCATGGCCTTCGCTTTGGCCAGGAACTCCGGGGAGTACACCGTGAAGTTGCTCTCGCACTTCTCCTGCCCTTGGAAGATGTCCACGATGCTGCGGATGGCCGCGGCTTGGTGCGGAAGGGCGCTCTCGAATTGGATCTTCATGGGGGTAGCTACTGATCTTGGTGCGAACGGTTCATCGGGACCAGCTCATCAGTTGTGCATGGGTAGAAAGCGCTTGTCGGCTTTTGCGCGTTATTCCGCCTGTCATTATCCAGGCAGGACCCGCGGTGCCCTTGGTGGGTGCAATGCCTTGATGGTCAAGTGGTCCAACCCTGATCGCCGGAGTGGGCGTCATGTCATTTTGCGTTATGACCATGTCATTATCGCGTTCATAACTATGACCTAACCGACTGACTATCAGGCAAGTGATAATAACGCCCCCGTTTCTCTCCGGATGGGGTGAGCTTCCCCCTGGATACCAACGACATAAGTAACGCAGAGGCATTCCTGGCAGCGAGGCCCGTAAGCTCCATGGCTTTTTCGCGGCGAATGCGGCCATACTTGGACGCATGGTCCAGAATGGCCTTTTCCTGTGCCTTTGTGTCCAGGCCTTTCAGGCGGGCGTGGGCCAGTGGCTTGCCCAGTTGGCGGTACACCGTGGCCGTGAATTGGAATACCCGGCCTTGTTTGTCGTCACGGGGCTCCACCAGCCCTTCTTCCACCAAGCGTTCCAAAATGGCACTGGCTTCCGGGGTGCCGGCATGGATATCCTCCGCCAGACTCGCTGCTGAGAGTTGGCGTTGGTGGAACAGCCGGTTCAGTCCGATCATTTCGCCGATCGTGAGTGGTTTGCCCGTGTTCCGCTCACGCTGGAAAATGAAGGCTGCGAACTCCTGGCTTTCACTGCCGCCCTGAATGATCAGGCGTACGGCAGTGTCATCGCTGCGCGAATAGTTCGGAACAGGCCTGCCGTAGCGCACTTGTCCGTCGTAGACCTTGTCAACGCCACGGCCGGTCTGTTCCACCAGGCCAAAGCGCTTGCCAGCCTCATACAGTCGACGGTTGCGGGGCTTGGGTTCATGGGTTAGCAGGTTGCGCACATTCACGCCTTCGGGAAAACCACCGGGGCTGGTGATGAACAGATGATCTGGTCGCCATTGCACATACACGCACTCATTCCGGCGATAGTCACGGTGAAAGAGCGCGTTCAACAGCGCTTCGCGGAAGGCGAGGAACGAATAGTCCGGTATGGGCATCCGCACCATGCCAACTTGTACTTCCTTCTCCTGGCTGCGTGCCTTGAAGCGTTGCTCAAAAAGGTCGGCAAGCTCTACCAAGGGCTTCCGGAAGAAGTCGTTCATGCGTACCTCGCCGCCGGGGTCCAGCACCTGGAACGCTGCTTCGTGCGTGGGGATGTGTTGCCGCAGGGCTTCTTCCCGCCCCAGCAACAGCAGACCGGAAAGCGTTGGCACAAGCCGGTCGCCTACGGTTTCCAATGCCCCGATCGCTTTGGCCATTTCCGCGTCGCCGAGGGTAAGCAGCGTCTTGTCGCCGGTGCGCGCCGCTATCGTGTTGCGCGCACGCTCGAACTGTAGGGGATCCAGATCGCTGAAACGGGCTTGTGCACATGGCATGGCGCTCAGGTCTTCCGCCCCCAAGCGCAAACCGCTGCCGCCATGTTCATGCGGATAGAAGGGCACGCATGCCGGGCCATGGTTGTCCATGATGCGCCGCTGGCAAGTGCCGTCCGTATGGCTTGTGGTGCTCTGCGCTTTGGGGATGCGCACCTCCAACACCGGCCCTTTCGAGGTAGCGTGTTCATGCACGACCACATCCAGGGGCGGCATGGTGCTGTTGCGCACCAATGCGCTGAGCTTCGCCGGATCCGTGATGTTACCATGGCGTGGTTTCGCACCGGTTATGGTGCCATCCTTCTCCACTCCGATCAGCAGGCTGCCTGCCGTGGTATTCGCCATGCACACGCATACCATCGTCAGGTCACGGTCGCTCAGTGCCTTCCTGGACTCGCCCTTGAATTCCAGCGCCAAGGTTTCGCCATCGGCGATCATGGCCAGTAGTTCCAGTTCGTTCATACCACCACCAAATTAGATACGCCATGAGCTGTGCCTTGCATAAGCAGAAGGCCGGTGCGGAAGAGCGTTTTCGGATCTCATCGACATGCGATTGCTCAATTCTCCATCACACACTCCTTACCTCCGTTACCCCATACCGCTTCAACGTCTGCACGGCATTCGTCTTCTCCACATCCGTAAAGCCGTTGTCGCGGAAGATCACGCGGCAGGTCTCGGGCTGTAACTCTTCCTTCCATTGGCCGATGCCTTCGGCCACCTCGTTGGTGATGGTCTCGGCCAAGCACAGGAACAGGGCACCCATGCCCACGTTGTAGACCTTGCGCTTGGCAATGGTGCGCTCCTCGATGGGCAGCGTAAGGTCAAGGCCGTACTTCAGGAGCACCTCATAGAGCACATCGGCTTCGGTGCGTTCGGGTTTGATGTTCTCGGCGGCGCTCAGTAGGTTCGCTTCCATGCGCTCGGGGTCGCCATCCCAGGCTTTTATGTTGCTGCTGTCCAGCTTGAAGACCTTGAAGCCGATGTCCAGCTTGGACAGGCGCGCTTGTTTGTCCTGAAGCTCTTGCTCCTCTTCTTCGCTGCGCTGCTTCTTCGCTTGCAGGGCTGCGATCTCGGCCTCCAATGCGCCCAGGATCTTCTTGCCCGCACGACGGATGCGCTCCTTGCCGATCTCCGCAATGGTGGCATAGCCTTCTTGGTACGCCTCACTCTTGGCATCGGTAGGCTCGGGCAGTTGCACTTGGATGTGCTGGCGTTGGCTGCCATCCTCGGCGTTCAGCTGCATCACGGCATGGGCGGTGGTGCCGGAGCCGGAGAAGAAGTCGAGGATTATGTCTTCTTCATTTGTACCGACCTGAAGCATTTGGTTGAGTAATCCCAAAGGCTTCGGAAAGTCGAACATAGTACCACCAAATAGTTCTTGGACTTCCTTCGTGCCTCGATTGGAAATGAACTCCTTTCCTATCCAAACAGTCTTCGGTGTCTGAGTGGATGATCGAGTCTTCTGATAGACTCTAATCACACCATCGGAACCTCTTCTTGCTACCAAATCCCTTTTCGTGTTCTCACCTGCCTTGTCCTTACCCCAACGCCATACACTTTTGAGTCCGGCGGATTCAATAGGCCAGACTTCTTCGTGTCCTTCAATAGGATTGACAGATAAATTCAAGAAGCCATCGTCACCCACATTGGATACGTCTGCATAAAACGGATAGCGCAAATTGGGACGATTCCCCGAATGGAAGGCACGTGTATTTTGGTTTCGTAACTCGCGGAGATTGAATCCTCCATGGCTATCCGAATAACTGAACTCGAAGC
>JBGTIB010000048.1:0-3193 GCA_041745875.1 Flavobacteriales bacterium
AACTGCTGCGCACTGCCACCCAGCTCCGAGCGGCGGATGTGGAACTCGCTGTGCAGGCTCCAGCGATCGTGTACCCGGTGGTCGCCCCAATGGCTGAACCAGAAGTGGGCATTGGGATCCTCCACACGCTGGGCCTGTGAAAGGGTCACCAGCGAAAGACAACAGACTACGATGAACAAGTGCATATCTCCGACAACGTTCGCAACGCACTCCCGGCGCGTTCAACAAGGGGACAAAGGTCGGGACCACGAGCTGAACTTTACACTCGGTCGCAACGCTAGCGACTCCTGCTCCAAAGCGCTAATAAAGGAGCTCACACGGAGGCAGAGGGACACTGCGTGGACCGCGTGCCAATGAAGTCGGCATTCTCCGTGACCCCGTGCCTCCGTGTGAGGCGCATCGTGTGGAAAAGATCGTTCAGCGCAGCGGCGCCAAAGCTTTCCGCAGGTTCGCAAAAATGCCCGGCACGTCCTCCATGCGCAACACACCCACCGAGATCCGGAACCAGGGATCGGTGCGTGCTGCACCGAAAGCATAGAAGGGCACCAATCCCAGTTTCGCTTCGCGGATCAGGAAGAGCGTGACGTCCTCGGCATCGCCGAGCGTGGTGCCGTCGGGTAGTTTGCGGCCTTGCAGGTCGATCTTCACAGTGAGGTACATGGCACCTTCGGCAGGGATCGCATCCACTGGAAAACCATCGGCCTTCAGCGCGACGAAGCCTTGGTACAGAGCGTCAACACGGTCACCGATCATGGCGAGGTGACCATCGATGATGGTGTCCACCACGTCATCCTGCTTCAACAGGCGGGCCGTGGCGATCTGCTCCGGCTTGGGTGCCCAGGCGCCGATGTGGCCGAGCAACGAGTGCATGCGCTGCATGATGCGCGCCGGTCCGAAGGCCCAGCCCACACGCACGCCCGTGGCCGCGAAGGCCTTGGAAACTCCGTCGATGAAGATGGTGTAGGGCCGCATCTCCGGACGCAACGAAACGGGATCCACGTGGACGGTATCGCCCAAGGTGAGCGCTGAGTAGATCTGGTCGTACAGCAGGTACAGCGGTTTGCGTCCTGCGCGGCGGGTGTTCTCCTCCAGCACCAGGTCGCAGATGGCAGCGAGCTGATCAGCGGTGAAGGAGGTGCCGGTGGGATTCAGTGGCGAGCACACGGCCAGCAGCGATGCATCGGCGAGGTGCGGGCGCAGGTCATCAGCGGTGGGCAGGAAGCGGTTAGCCTCGGAGGTCTGCACGGCCACCTGTTGCCCGTTGTTGAGGAAGGTGTAGTGGTTGTTGTTCCAGCTGGGGATCGGGAACACCACCTTGTCCTGCGGATCCACGATAGTGCGGAAGGCGGCGTAGATCAAAGGCCTGCCACCACTGGCGATGAGCACCTCATCCTTGGTGTACGCGATGCCTTGCTTCCGTTCGACCAGCCTCACCACCTCGCTGCGCAACACTTCCATACCGTTCGCCTGCGGGTAGTTCGTGTGCCCTTCGCGGTAGGCGGTGATGATCTCGTTCACATATGCCTCGGGCAGCGGGAACACCTTCGGATCGAAATCGCCGATAGTGAGGTTGGCGATCTTGTCGCCCGCCGCGATTCGCGCATTGAGCTGCCCGCCGATCTTGATGATCTCGGACCCGATGAGGTTCTCAGCCAGGATGGAAAGTGGCGTAGTTGGCGAGGCCGTAGTGGTGGGCATAAGCGTTATAAGGTGTGTTGGCAAAGGTGCGGGATCGGGTGGAGAGAATGATCGCTGCTTCTTCGAAACGTGTCTCGGAGCCATCGCGCCTATCGCGGAACCTGAACATCATGTTCAGCAAGTCGGTAAGAGCCTGCTCCCGACAGACCACGTCCATCTATGTTGGCACCTTTTCCGAGCGTGCGCCTACCCTGCGCGCTTCGACACAGCGCTTGCCCTTTTAGCGGCCTTCTTGGGTCCAGCCTTGGCCTTCTTCATTTTCTCTTCCAACCGCTTCTTCACCTCTTCCCACGGAATGCCTTTCACCTTGCCGCTCTTCATGTCGGCAGCATCCTTGTCCAGTCTGGCGATCTCTTTCTGGGAAAGGAAGGGCGATTGCTCATCACTCTCGAACGTGAGGCGCACCTCATCGAGCAGCGCGCGCACCTCGTCGGCCGTGTAGGTCTTCTTCGTCACGCGGAAGATCGGCAGTTCGCTATCCACAGCCTTGCTGGGCGGAACCACTTTCCAATTGCGGTCGAAGTATTGGTCCTGGCGATCGCACCAGCGCTTGAGCGCAAGCAGGCGCGGCTTGTCGTCGATCTTGGCGATGCGATCGAGGATCTTTTGTTTAGTGCTCTTGAGGTCCATGTGTTGCCAAAGTTCATCATGTTAGTCGAACTTCCTGGACTTCCATCCGCCTTCCCTACGCTTGCTGTGGTAGACCGTTCGTATCCTAAGAGCCTGTTTGGGATCTCTTGAATGATGGGATCCGAGACTATTTTGCGTCGAGACGAAGCCGGAAAATTTTCGCGTAGCGGTGTCTACTGGAACATTTTCCGGTGAAGCCTCGGCGGAAAAGAGGCCGGAGAGCGCATTTGAAGAGATCCTAAACAGGCTCTACACTCTTCCGGGAGGATCTGGAAATACACACGATAGGGGAATCGCCGGACTTTCATGGACCCGGTGTTCTTCCGCCTAAAGGCCTCGCTGGTAGTTGCTTTATCACGAATGTGATCGATCGATCCAGCGACCTCGGCCCTGAACTTGGCTCCCCACCTTGGCCTGCGTTCCTCGATGTACCACTCGGCCTCCCGCATTTCTTGCAGGGCCGCTGGATGGAAACGGACGATCATTTACCGCTACGCTGTTTCTTGCGGTCACCATCCAGGATGACCTGCACTTCCTCCCACGTGTAACCCTTCACCGCGTCGCTGTCCATCTCACGACTGCGCTTGTTCAGTTCCGCGATCTCTTCCGGTGATAGCTCATCGTCCAGATCGAACTCGAATTCTTCGCGTACTGCATTCACGATCGCGCGCACCTCATCCAAGGTGAAGGTCTGCTGGTCTTTGGGAATGAAGGCACCAGGCCCCTCCTTCACCACACTTAAATGGTCGCTGGGAATGCTGTACGTAGGCGGTCCATCGAGCAGGCGCTTCAGTGCAAGCAGCCTTGCTTCATCCTCCAGGTTGGCGATGCGTTCAAGGAGTTCGAGTTTGAGGGTCTTGATGTC
>JBGTIB010000049.1:0-5421 GCA_041745875.1 Flavobacteriales bacterium
GGCCTGAGCGTCTGATGCACGACCTGCGTTTGGATCCGTCCACGATCATGATGGATGCGGATGGCAACCTGCTGGTCACGCTTCCCCCGGGAACCACGGCGGCCACAAAGCGCTGGCCCGCGCATGTGAAGTTGGAACGCACGCTGGCACCGCCCGGCACTGAGAACGAGCATCAGCAGTTGCCCTGGTACCCCAACCACCCGGACCACGACTGGACACATGACTTCATGGGACCTGTGGTCGTTCCGAGGAAGGGCATGACCATCATGTTGGATGCACACACGCTGGAACTGTACGGTCACATTATTCGCATCCATGAAGGTCGGAAGGTCGGGCTCTACTCCGGGCAGCCGCACGTGGACGGTGCGCCAAGCGGATCGTATACCTTCTCGCAGGACTATCTATGGGTGATGGGCGACAACCGGCACAGGGCCATGGACAGTCGCTTCTGGGGCTTTGTGCCCATGGACCATGTGATCGGCAGGGTGGCTCACAATTTCAGAAGCACACCGGAATGAGCGGGGCGGAGAGCAACGGGCGCTCCTCCCTGCGCGAATGGCTCCGCGCGCTGGTGATCGCGGTATTGGTACTCGTGCTGATCCACCTCTTCGTCTTCCGGTGGGTCACGGTGCAGAGCACCAGCATGTACGCCACGCTGCTGCCCGACGACCTTGTGCTGGTGCAGCGCTGGCCGGTATGGACAGGTGTTGAACGCAACGACATCGTGGTGTTCCGCGATCCGCTGAAGGACCATCAACCCATGCGGAAGCGCCCCCTGGTGGTGAAACGCATCGTGGGCATGCCCGGCGATACGGTGGAATTGCGACGTGCGGTGCTTTTCGTGAACGGCGAGGAGCAGGCCCTGCCGGAACGCGCCACCCAGGCCCATGTGGTACGACTGCGATCGGGGCAGGGCGCGGAGGAGGTACTAGCTGTGACAGAGCTCCCCCCATCCCTGATCCAGCCCGGCCGCATCATCCTGGAACTGCCGCTGAACCGCACCCTTGCCGACAGCCTGGAACAACTGGAAAGTGTGGTGCTCGCCGAGTCCATGTCGCTCGCCTCGGGTGCACCGAAGCACATCTTCCCCTTCAGCGAGCGCTTCCGTTGGAACGGCGACAACTACGGCCCCGTAGTGGTACCCGCCAAGGGCGATACACTGCGCATCGACGTGGACAACTTCCCCTTGTACGATCGCATCATCAGCCGCTACGAGGGGCACAGCCTCAGTGTGGGTCGCAACAAACTGCTGATCGATGGCGATACGCTGGAGCGCTACTTGGTGGAGCAGGACTATTACTTCGTGTTGGGCGACAGCCGCCACCACAGCGCCGATTCGCGCTACTGGGGCTTCCTGCCTGGCGACCACCTGGTGGGCAGGGCGGCGTACGTGGTGTCAGGCAAGGGGCGTGGCAGCTTGTGGAGCGGTAGGCGCGGGTTGCTGCCCTGAGGATACCTTTGGCCACATGGCAAGATCGATCATCGCGGCCCTGATGCTGCTGGGCATGCTGTACGGATGTGGTGGCGAAGCCGAGGAGGGCGACCTCTGCACGCGCTTTTTCCGGCCCTATCCCGATCTGGTGACCGGGCGTTTGATCATGGATAGGCAAAAGGAGTTGCTCAGTGGCATGGAACACTACAGTGCCGGGCGTTACGAGGAAGCGGTGGCCGACCTTGAAAGCTACGTTTCGGCGCGTGGTACCAAGAAGTACACGTACCTGTATCTCGCCAACAGCTACCTGGCATTGGGCAAGCCCTACGAAGCCGAGCTGAAGTTGGACCATTTGGAGAACAGCAACATCGCCGATGGGTACCGCGACCAGACCGAATGGTACACGGTGCTCTGCTGGTTGTGCAGCGATCAACACGACCGGGCATTGAAGGGTGCGCGCGAGATCGCCGATGGCCGTCGTCACACCTTCCAGCGCGAGGCGAAGCAGCTGGTGGAGGCATTGAGCAAGGGGTCGTGATGGATGCTGTTGTGGGCATCGAACTGGTGCGCAGGGCGATGCAGGGGGCATTGCCCGGGCACGATGACTTCCTGGCACTGTCCGGATGTGGCAAGGGCCATCCCGCTCGGCTTCTCAGTCCCTTTCAAAGACCCCGTGGACATCAAGGCTGGATGAGGAGGCGACCTTGTCCAAGCGAGATACCGGCGTGATCCACCACACGTACCAAATAAAGCCCCTTGGCGAGTCCATTCGTAGTGATGCTGGCGTTGCCAAAAGGTACTTCACGCAACAAGCGCCCCATGGCATCCCGCAGTTGCACCATGGTTCCTCCGTTCGGCACTGTTGAACCCAGTAGTAGGTGGAATTCCTGTGAGGCTGGGTTGGGAAAGATCACGAGATCATCATTGTACTGCTCCTCAGTAGCAACGGCCAACCAGGGGTCATTGGCCGTTGTAAACACGGGACGCATCATGAGTGAACCCGGATATACCGTATTCTGCCAATTGGATCCCGTTTTAAAAAAGATCTTGTTCTGATTGTTTCGATTGCGATCGAATCCCAAGTTCATTCTCACGTCATTGGTCTGGACCCAACCAATAAAGAAGGTTCCGTCCACCCAGATCGCGGAATCCAATGGATACTCCACGAACTTGTTCAAACCATGATCTCTGTACTCGGGCGAGGAAAAAGAGAAATTCTGATGCCGAATGACTTCCGGGATCAGACTACTCCAAATTGTAACAAGGAACGACCCCTGTGTTGGTGGCGGAGAATACAGTGGGTCGTTGGCCATCGGGTTGAAATACATGCGTATGGCCCGTAAGGAATCCCCCCCGGCCACATCAAACCGATACGCCAGTTTAGCGCCTGCTGAAATAAGTGAATAACCCATCTCAGCAGTTCCATCATCGTATGCATAGTAGTTGCTCAATTCCTGCACGAAGGTGATGGTGTCGTTGTAGGGATTGTTGTCCGGAGTGGCATTGGTGGCGAACTGCACCCTCCAGAAAGCGGCTTCGGTACTGAGGGAGGCGTCGTAAGAAAAACTATTATTGCCGATGGGATGCTCACTGGGAAATACCGTCCATGCATTGTTGGCGATGCTCGTCCCCAATATGTCGGTTATTGTGCCAGGCGCTTCACCATCAATGTTGGCCCGCATGCGCCAGGTGATCAGGCGATCCTCATCATCGAGGTTGCGCTGTAACACTGACACCGATGGTGCCATGAACGATGCTGGAGATTGCTGATACCGGTTGAATGGCACCGAGGTGTATGTCTCGAGAAGGCTTGCCGTGGAGTACACATATGCCACATCGACGATCGTGGTGTCATCGAAGGATCGCTGTGCCCCAAGGCGCACATAGTCCAAGTGCCAGTGATCGTAGGAACCGCTTAAGGTGGCATAGTTCAGGAAGCGCATGCGGAATCCATCCTGCAGGTAGCGAAACTCCTTGATGGGGATCATCACTTGCTGGAACGGAAGTACTTGTAACCCCAGTGGATAGGGCGCACGCCACACACGGTACCAAGTATCCTCCTGAGGGGCATAGAACTCCAGCACGAGACTGTCAGTCGAATTGTGTTCAATATCACCGCTTAGCCCTTGTGCTTGATAGTAAAAGCTCAAGTAGACCGAATCGGCAGGAGGGCCCGACATGTTGATCGGCACAGAGGTGAGCCGATCGGCAATGCCGTAACTGAAATAATCCGCGAAATTGTACGGCATGCCGTTTCGCGACAATCCGTCGAAGGTGGCCACGCCCACAGTGGGTGGGTTCAGCGGGTATGTGCTGTTCACGAACACGTCATCGTCCTCCCATAAGATCAGAGGCTGGGCCACCCCGTTCATCAGGTACGTACGGGGGTCAGGGGCTACCGCGTACACCATCAGTGAATCCTGGATCAGGTCGGCCTGTGCGAGATAAACGGTGTCAATAGGTGGAGCCTGCAACGTGTCGAAGATGTTGTATGGCGGCCAGCCAGTCACCAATTCCTCCGTGGGCGGATACACGGAAAGGTCGCGAACGGTGACGGTGGCCGCAGGGAGTGCCTGCGTGGTGACGATCACCGTATCAGGAACAGATAGATCAAATGTGTAGCGGAAGGTGGTATCTATCATGAATGACATATCGGGGGTGGAAATGCCATCCACTTCGAGGGCATGGATCACCGCGTCCAAGGTGACATCGGGATCGTCCGGGCCGGCCCATCGCTTGCGGGTGCGGTCAACCGAGAAGTCGTCCATCAGCGGCAATACCTGCGGCTGGAACTGATAGATGAAATGCTCACGTACAGTGGACCTTTCCTGGGTAGCCATCGCTTCAGGCATGGGGCGGGCCTGCAACGCCCGCAACTCCTCGCCTTGGGCATGTAGCTGCGCAAAGGGAAGCACCGTGAGTACAAACGGAAATGCGCTATTTATTCGCATGGGTGAGGCTGAAGGTAAGTTGAAATGCGATGGACCCTTGACCATCCCCTACTATCAAGTTCCACTTGTGGCCGTACATGACCAGGACAAAGCCCAAGTGCTGTGCAGAACGCTGGGGTCATGGTTATCTTGCGTTCATCTATGATCACTAGAACTTGCGTCTCGCGCGATACAGCAAATATCACCAGGAAGTTCATCAAGTACTGATCGCCATGCGTTGGGCTTTTCTCTCATTGACCCTAATGGTAACCTTAACTGCATGCCGCAAAGATCCCGGTGCTGGGCCACCAGTGGACGGAAGTGGTCCAGTACCTTGCGTGCCTTTACCCGAGCAACCACCTCAGGGGTGGAACCTTTGGCCTGTACAGCCTTATTTGTGGGCTCCCCGTTGGAACCCCGATGACCCCAACGAGTTCCTCGTTCTACAGCACAACCCGGACCTGACGTCCAAGCTATGGCGCTACCACCTGATCACACAGGAACTCGATCTCGTGATAGAAGCGAACTTCTTAAAGCCAGCAGAATGGGGCGCCGACGGCTGGATCCTTATCAACACGGGTTGGCCTGCCAACATCTTCAAGATCAAGGCGAACGGAGACAGTTTGACACAACTCACTTTTGATGGCAACAAATTCGGCGGGGCCTGGAGCTACGACTTCCAAAAAATCGTGTACTACCACATGCATAACAGCACCCGCGTGATGGATAAGGACGGCGTGTTCCTTCAAGAACTTCCAAATGGAGGAGGATATAATCCTGGTTTTTCCACCTGGAGCCATCCTTTGTACATTGCAAACCCTGCAAGCGGATTATATATTGTTGATCCATATGAAGGAATCCCCATGTTTTTAATTTTTGCTCCCGACATTGGTAATTACTCGGGTTGTGCGTTTGTGAATGACTTGGACCATATCGTATGGGCTTACAACGATGGATTGCACAACACTTCGATCTCAACCACACAAACCGTCGTTATCGAGGAGACTTGCGATTCGGAGGCATACCATGATGTGGATTGTCACCGAATGAACAACAAGC
>JBGTIB010000050.1:0-8919 GCA_041745875.1 Flavobacteriales bacterium
GCCCTGGAGCGCGAGGACTTCCCCGTGGTGATGGGCGCCGTGCTCGTCTTCGCCACCATCTTCGTAGTGATGAACGTGGTGGTGGACCTGCTCTATGCCGTGCTGGATCCCAGGGTAAGGACGGCATGAGGGGGATGCGCCGTCTTGTCACGACATTCTACAGCACGTGGACATTCTTCTCACGGACGGGTCGCCGTGATATCGGTCCGTAAGCACCAGGTCAGTTGCCATAGTGGTCCACCAGTGAATGGGCCGGTTGGTCCCTTACTCTTCCAACGGCATGTATGATCCGTAAGCCTGGAAGGAGAGGGAGATCCCCAACTGATACCGTTGTGGCTGACTTACTTTTTTCGACATACCGCTTCCGCCACTGATCCGATCACCCTTCCGGGCTCGTATCTCCATTTGGACACGGAATGAACCGATGTCCATAAAACTTTTCATGACCATGAGATACCGTACGAGAAGGATCGGTACGTGGTTCGCGATGGCTGCTCTGCTCGCACCGAGCGTATGGGGCAGCAGCCATCGCGAAGCACCGCTGATCGCCAACGACCCACTCGCGGATAATACGGATGTGTATTGCTTCCGCAGCCCCGATGACCCGAACTCGATCACGATCATCGCGAACTATATACCTGCCCAGCATCCCTTTGGCGGACCCAACTACTACACCTTCGGTGAGAATATCCGGTACGAGATCCACATCGATAACAACACGGCCACCCCTGGCGACGATGTCACGTACCGCTTCACCTTCACCGTGGTGGACCAGGACCCGAGCACCTTCTTCAATATCCGCTTGGGCCAGCAGAACCAGTACACTACTTACATCATGGAGAAGAGCACCAACGGTGGCCAGTCATGGACCACCGTTCTTGCAAATGGTGTGGTACCTCCCTACAACATCGGTCCGCGCAGCATCGAAGGCCCTGTGGGCTTGGGCGCTGGCGGCTATGAGCAGTTGATCAACGCCTCGATCTTCACTGCCGCCAGTGGCGAGACCGTGTTCTGTGGTTCCGCGGATGATCCCTTCTTTGTTGACCTCGGAGGCATATTCGACCTGGGTGATGCTCCCCGCCAGAACAATGGGGGCATTGTTCGCGATGGCCTTGCACGCAAGAATGTGCATAGCATCGCGATCAAGGTGCCCATCGAATTGCTCCAAAAGGATGGCCTTCAGGTCAGTGCTGCCACAAGCATTCTCGATCCCGATTTCGTGATCGGTGTGTGGGCCAGTGCGAGCCGCCCTGCCATGCGTACCCTCAATACCACTGGCCCTGGCTATTCGGAAAGTGGAGATTGGATCCAGGTTTCGCGCCTGGGCATGCCACTGACCAATGAGGTGGTCATCCCGATCGGTTCCAAGGATCTCTGGAATGCGCTTACGCCATACCAGGACCTGGCGAACAGCGATACCTTCGGTAATTTCTTCTATAACCCCGAGCTGGCCCTGTACATGGATGATGCTCAGTTCGGAGGTGCCGTTCCGGCCTTTGCCGGATTGCGTATCCAACGGAACAGTCTTGGTTCCTTCGACTTTGGGAATGGGCAAAGCGGTCTATGGCCGTTGAAGAACACTCCTGCCGTTGCCGGCACCGCTTTGGATGATGCGGTATTCGGAACACTCCTTCTGCCTGCGGACAACAGCCCACGTAGCGTGGACCTCTGGCCGATCTTCCACACAGGTGTCCCAAACCTGGCGCCCTATCAGTTGGCCACAGGCAAGGGAGGCAACCCATTGGCAGCAGGCAAGCCGTTCATCAACAACTTCCTGCCCAACGGTGGCGATATGTTGCGGTTGAACATGGCCGTGCCGGTCACCCAGCGTAACGATCCTGCATTCAGCTCACTGGGTCTTGTACAAGCGGCTGTTCTCGGTCTTACCGATCCTGCCTTCAACACCACCACGGATCTGCAGTTCATCCCCAACATGGATGGTTTCCCCAATGGACGCCGTCTGGAGGATGATGTTACGCGCATTTCACTACAGGCTGTTGGTGGAGTGGTACTAGCGGCCGTGGGACTGTGGTACGATGACTATGATGCCACCAACCCGGACGCGAGCCCGGTGACGAACCTGCTCATCAACGTGTTGCAGTACAGCACCGGTGTTGAGCAGAACGATACCACGTTCAAGAGCCAATTCCCCTACGTGGCCAGCCCATGGAGAGGCACGGACGTTTGATCCACCAAAGACCATGAAAAACATGAAACACATCATCTTTCTGGCCATTGGAGGGCTGTTCGTTGCGAACATGCTCCAGGCCAGCAGCCACAGAGAGGCACCGCTGATCGCGTACGATCCCCTTGCAGATAATACGGACGTGTATGCGTTCCGCAGTCCCGATGACCCCAATTCGGTCATCCTGATCGCGAACTACATTCCGTTCCAGCTCCCACATGGCGGCCCCAACTATTATTTCTTCGGGGAGAATGTCCGCTATGAGATCCACGTGGATAATAACACCGCCACCGCTGGTGATGATATCATCTACCGTTTCACCTTCGACAGGACGAACGAGGACCCCAGCACGTTCTTCAACATCCGTCTGGGTGCGCAGAACCTGAAGAACACCTACACGCTTGAGCGCAGCATCGATGGCGGTGCTTCCTTCCAAGTGATCCTGAATAATGGGACTGTTCCTCCCTACAATGTGGGCGAGCGCAGTATCGGGGGTGCTGCAGGGTTGAACACGACGTATGAACAGTTGATGGCAGATGCCATCCACACTACTTCCACCGGTGAAATGGTATTCGCCGGTCCCGTGGACGATCCCTTCTTCGTTGATCTCGCGGCCGTCTTCGACCTCGGTGATCTGCCGCGTCAGAACGGAACCCCCAAGGATAACCTGGCTTGCCTGAATGTACACTCGATCGTCCTGAAAGTGCCCATCAGCAACCTGCAGAAGGATGGTATGCATGTATCACAAGCTTCCAACATCCTGGACCCCGATTTCGTGATCGGTGTGTGGGCCAGCGCAAGCCGCCAGAGCATGCGCACCTTGAACACCGAAGGCACACAGGAATTCACCGGCCCTTGGGTGCAGGTTTCCCGTTTGGGAATGCCATTGACCAACGAGGCGGTCATACCGATCGGCAAGAAGGACCTGTGGAACTCGCTTACACCTTATGAGGACCTAGCCAACATCGGCATCTTCGGTGAGCATTTCTACAACCCCGAGCTGGCGTTATACATGGATGACGATCTGTTCGGTGGTGCAGTGCCTGCTTTCGGACCACTTCGCATTCAGCGCAACAGCCTGCAGGCTTTCGACTTCGGAAATGGACAGAGCGGCCTCTGGCCATTGAAGGGAAGCGCTGCCGTGGCAGGTACGGCTTTGGATGATGCGATCTTCGGCAGCTTGCTCCTGCCTGCGGACAACAGTCCGCGAAGTGTGGATCTCTGGCCCATCTTCCATACGGGAGTCCCGAACCTGGCGCCTTACCAATTGGCTACCGGAAAGAATGGCAACCCTTTGGCGAATGGCAAGCCTTTCATCAACAACTTCCTTCCCAACGGCGGGGATATGTTGCGGTTGAACATGGCCGTGCCTGCTACCAAGCGCAACGATCCAGCCTTCTCCTCGCTGGGTCTTATCGCCGCGGCGGTCGCGGGACTTACCGATCCGATGTACAACACGACCACCGACCTTGAATTCATCCCCAATATGGATGGCTTCCCGAACGGACGCCGCCTTGAGGATGATGTGACACGGATCGAATTGCAAGCTGTTGGTGGAGTTGTCCTTGCGGCCATCGGACTTTGGTACGATGACTATACTGCAGGTGATGAGAACCCAGTGACCGCGGATCTGTTGGGCGTGCTCACCTACACCACCGGTGTGGAGATGAACGATCTGCCTTTCCAGAGCATGTTCCCATATCTGGCACCACCGCACAGCGGTACCGGCGCATGCAGTGGTCTGCCCATCGCGTATGATCAGCCTGAGATCCTGGACCCCACCAAGGCGGACATCGACTGCCGGTTCACTACGCTGAGCATGATCGCTTGGGGCTTGCCTTCACAGAGCAACGTCGGAATGTACTTGCACCAGAATTTCGCAACAGCATTCCCCAATGGTCTGCAGATCGGGTGCACCAATACCCTGACGCTCACCTCTGCACAGGCGGTCACCAACTTCCTCCCATCATTTGGTTTTCCTGGAAAGTTGCAATCGGGTATGATGACCAACCCCACCAACTATGGCAACCTGCTCGCCGGTAGACTTGTCGCAGCGACATTGAATGTCGGAATGGATGCGAACGATCCGGACTTTGGTCCTGGCAACTTCGCCTTGGGCAATGCCTATTTCACATTCGGGCCTTTCGAGGGCTGGCAGGTGCATGAAGTGCTGGCCGCGGCAAATGCCTATATCGGCGATTGTGGGTCACCCTTCACAAGGCAGCAGATACACGTCGCTTTGGGTGTCATCAACTTTGCTGGTTACGGCAAGGGTGCGCTATCCTGCACCATGATGGAGAAGAAGTCCGTTGTGAGCGATGCAGCTGATGCAGCAACTGAACTGCATGTATACCCGAACCCTGCCAGTGACATGCTCTTCATCAGCACCACCTTCGCAACTGATGCTCTGGTAACGATGGACCTGTTCGATCTATCCGGCCGGATGTTGATGAATGTCGCCAGTTTCCAGGTGGAAGCTGGTATGGAGAACATCACGACAACTGACATCAGCCAGCTACCGAATGGGGTCTATCTCCTCCGCGTACTGCATGGTGAACAGCTCAGCTCGCGGCGTGTGATCGTCAGCAAGTAGTAGATACCGATCATGAAGCTCCGGTGCACCAAAGGGTGGTGCACCGGGGTGGATCGGGAACCATATTCCATTAAACCCGAACCTAACACCATGCGTACGTCCATATTCTTACTGTTCATCGGCAGTCTGGTCTTCACCGCCTGCACCGATTCTCAAGCCGGGAATACGTCCTCTAATGCTGCTTCAACATCGACTGGTGTTGCTGTAAAGGGCATTGTCATCCCGGCCTTCCCGGAGCGCACCGCTCAACTCGGCGATCCAGCCGAAGCTGAACAACGGCGCACTACCTATGCAACACTCCAGCAGAAGTTGAGGGCCGATCCCAACGACAGGAAAAGTTGGATCAAGCTGACCGAATTGTTCATTACCGAGGCCCGGATCACCGGGAATTTCGGGAGCACTTACGACGCAGCGTTGACCATCCTGGACGACCTGCTGGAAAAGACGAAGACCTCTTCACCGGCCAACAATGAGATCAGGGGCGAAGCACTTACCCTGAAGGCCCTTATCATGCTGAGCCAGCACCAGTTCAAGGAAGCACTCGCATTGGGTCAGGAGGCCATCAAGCTCGATCCTTATCGTGCATTCAACTATGGTGTACTTGTGGACGCCCATGTGGAGCTGGGGCATTATGCCGCGGCGGTGCAGTTGAGCGATCGCATGGTCGCCATCCGGCCCGATCTGCGCAGTTACAGCCGTGTGAGTTACATACGGGAACTGCATGGTGATATCCCCGGAGCGATCGCTGCGATGGATATGGCCGTGAAGGCGGGTTACCCTGGCTTTGAGGATACCTCCTGGGCACGGGTGATGCTGGGCCGCCTGTTCGAGAACAAAGGTGATCTGAAGAAGGCCGAAGAGCAGTACATGGCCGCGATCACTGAGCGCCGGAACTATCCTCCCGGCATGGTGGCCATGGGACGCATGGAAATGAAGAAAGGCAACTATGAAAAGGCTGAGCAATACCTGGTGGATGCGATCCAGTTGATGCCCGATGCGCATGCCTTTATGGAGCTCGCCCGCACCTATGAGGCAGCAGGCCGCACCGCGGAACGTGATCAGGCTTCCGCCAAGGCCGAAGAGATCCTCCTGGGCCTGGCCGGCGGGCCTGGAGATACCCATCCGCACAGCCATGGCGCGGACGGACACTCCCACAGCGATGGCGTGGAGCACCACCATCACAATGCCGTGGATCACGGCCACAGTCATGAGGTAGGCCTCGAGATGGGCCGCTATGAACTGGAGTTCCATAACGACCTGCCCACCGCACTGATGCACGCCAGCCATGAGCATGGTATCAGGCCGGACAACATCGATGTGAACGGCCTGCTGGCCTCCATCCATTACGCGAATGGCAACATCGAGAAGGCCGATGAGCATTTGCAGAAGGCGCTTCGTACAGGCATCAAGGACACCCAGTTGATGTGCCTTGCCGGATTGATCGCGATGAAGAAGGGGGACAAGACCACAGGGAGAAAGTTGATCAAGGAAGCCCTCGCCTTGGACCCCTACCAGCAGCATCCTTTCCTGGAGGAAGCGAAGCAGGCGCAACGTTCCTGATCGAACATCACACGCCACCACGTCATGCTACGAACCTTCACACTCATTCTGTTGATGGTCCTGGCCTTCCATGGAATGGCCCAGACCCATACGCTCTCCGGATCGATTTCCGCACCGGATGGCTCCTCCATACCTGGGGCCGATGTGTATCTACCCGCATTGCGCACCGGGTCTTCCAGCGATCTTCTCGGGCGATACAGCATCACAGGCATTCCCGCTGGAGAGCACCTTGTGGTGTTCTCCATGATGGGCTACCAGCGTCAGGAGCGGCTGATGACCTTCGATAAGGACATCATCAAGAACAGCCTTCTTGAATTGGCACCGATCGAATTGCGTGAAGTGGATGTCCGCTCCAGTTCCGGTGCCGGTTCCGAAGTGATCCAGACCCTGGATATCCGGACCCGGCCGGTAAATACGTCACAGGACCTGCTTACACTGGTGCCGGGCTTGTTCATTGCCCAGCATGCCGGCGGTGGCAAGGCCGAACAGATGTTCTTCCGCGGCTTCGACATCGATCACGGCACCGATCTGTACATCACTGTGGACGGCATGCCGGTGAACATGGTAAGCCACGCGCACGGACAAGGTTATGCCGACCTGCACTTCACCATACCGGAGACCATGGAAAAGCTGGTGGTGCACAAGGGGCCGTACGAAGCGCGTTTTGGCGATTTCGCCACCAGTGGCACGGTCGAGTTCAAGACCAGGAATTCCCTTGACCGGAATTTGCTGAAGGTGGAACGCGGCATGTTCAATACCACACGTGTTGTCGGTATGTTCGACGTGCTCGGCAAGAAGAACCTCTTCAGCCAGCGCAAGGAAAGCGCTTATGTGGCTGGTGAGTATGCCTACACGGATGCCTTCTTCCAAAGCAAACAGCATTTCGGCCGCTTCAACATATTCGGCAAATACACCGGCGAATTGTCGGAGCGCACGCACCTCACCCTCTCCGGGTCCACCTTTGGCGCATCCTGGGATGCCAGCGGTCAGATCCCCGTACGTGCGGTGGAGAATGGCCTTATAGACCGTTTCGGTGCCATCGATGATACTGAAGGCGGAAGCACTTCACGCACCAATGCCTACGCAACATTGGTCACGGGCCTCAACAACGGGGGCAGCATCAGGAATCAGATCTATTTCGTGAAATATGATTTCGACCTATACAGCAACTTCACCTTCTTCGCCGAGGACAGTGTGCGGGGCGATATGATCGCACAGACCGATGATCGCGTGATCCTGGGCTACACCGGCACCTATGGCTGGTCCGCACCGTTGTTCGGCACGAAAGTCAGGTTCAATTCCGGGGCCGGCATGCGTCACGACCTGACGGACATTTCCCTGAAGAACGCGGTGCAGCGGGTGGTATATGATACCATCGTGGCAGGCAGCGTGCAGCAGTTGAATGTGAACGCGTTCATCGATGCCACTTATCCGCTCACGGAGAAATTATCAATGAATGCCGCCGCACGCCTGGATGTGTTCAGTTTCAACTACAGTGATGCGCAAGGCCGTGACACACTCGGCGGGCAAGCCGTACAGCACCGCGTGAGCCCGAAGCTCAGCTTCACCTATGCGCTCAACGACCGGATCGAGATCTACCTGCGAAATGGCATCGGCTTCCACAGCAACGACGCGCGCGCGGTGGTGCTTGGCCAGGCGGCACGGACCCTACCCCGCGCTTATGGCAGTGATCTCGGGACCACGTTCAAACCCACGGATCGTATGTTGGTGAACTTCGCGCTTTGGGGCCTGTACCTGGAGAATGAATTGGTCTACGTGGGCGATGCTGGCGTGGTGGAAACCAGTGATCCCACCCGGCGCGTAGGCATCGACCTGAGCCTGCGCTACCAGTTGACCAAGGAGCTGTTCGCCGACATCGATGTGAATGTGGTGAATGCCCGTTTGATCGGCCCCGATGCCGGTGAGGACAGGATCCCCCTGGCACCAGAGTTCACTACCGTCGGTGGGCTGGCTTATGTGAAGGAGCGTGGCTTCAATGCGAGTTTGCGCTATCGCTGCATCGCCGATCGGCCGGCCAATGAGGACAACTCCATCGTGGCGGAAGGTTTCGTGTTGCTGGATGCCGTGGCGAGCTACCGCTTCAAGAACCTGGAGGTCGGTGCTACCATCGAGAACATCATGGATGTGGAGTGGAACCAGGCCCAGTTCGCCACCGAAAGCCGCCTGCCCTTCGAGACCGAGGCCGTGGACGAACTTCATTACACACCCGGGACCCCACGGTTCCTTCGAGGTTTCGTCAGCTATCGATTTTAAGTTGAACAGACCAACGGTTCGCTGGTTTGGAGGACGATAGCGATGGCTTGCGTCCTTGGGCCACATAGATCATGGCACTTCCTACATTGATCGTGCGAAGGTCAGGAACAAGAGGGTCCCACATGAGGTCCTGAAGGATGCGATGTGTGGTCTTGCCCGGCGCCGGGATCGCTCAGCCTGAAATGGGCGGCCGGCCACATCGGATCGAGGCTATCGTGGATGGTCCCGAACTGCCGCGTTCAACACGCTGGGTTAACACTAGCGCTCCACCACTGGAGATGGATATGGTACGGACGTTCGCGGTCAT
>JBGTIB010000051.1:0-33475 GCA_041745875.1 Flavobacteriales bacterium
AACCTGCCGTTCGCCTTCAACACACCCTTCGGCTTGGATGGCAACCTCCAACTCTTCAAGCGGGACACCACTTTCCTGGAAGTACTTGCCCGGGGAGGCGTTGAATACCTGTTGCCACAAGGGGACAAGGTGTCCTTCTTCGTCAATAACAAGAGCAACAAGCGATTGGGGTCCAATCTGGTGACCACTCCAGGGCTTGCCGATATCAGCCTGCTGAGCTATGGCGTTGGTGTGTTACGCGAGCGCTTCGATTACCGCTTCAATCCACGCCGGGGGACCGCCCTGAAATTGGAAGGCTCGGCTGGTTCGAAACGCACCAGCACGGCCGTCTTCGGCCCCGAGGAGCCATCGCCTGAGATCCGGTCCCTGCAGTTCGAATTGAACTCCATGGCCGTTCTGCACATCCCCATACGCGTGAAGAGCACGGTACGCCTTGTTGGTCAGGGCGGGTGGATGGTGAATGACGACCTCTACCAGAACGAACTCTACCGGATCGGTGGTCTCCGTAGTCTTCGCGGTGTGGACGAGGCCTCCATCTTCGCTTCCGCCTACGCCATAGGCACCATTGAATACCGCTTCCTGTTCGAAGAGAATTCGAACTTCTTCGCCTTCATCGATCAAGCGTGGTGGGAGGACTCCGCACGCGAAGTCCCGCTGGAGGACAACCCCCTGGGTTTCGGCGCAGGAACCACCTTTGAGACAAAGGCAGGGCTCTTCAGTATCACCTATGCGCTGGGCCGTGAGTTTGGCGCTCCGATCGTGCTTCGGGGGGGGAAAGTCCACTTCGGGTTCATCTCCCTGTTCTGATCGGAGTGATGCGGGATCGCATAGCCACCAGGTAACGCCACCTTCGTCCCATTGCGACAGCTATTTTTGGAGTACGATGCGCGCGTTTTCCATGCTCCTCCTCCTTGCGTGCCCGACATGTCTTATCGGCAATGACGGCCTGCCTTACCGCTCGCATCCCTCCCAGGGTGTGGTGGACATGCTCATGGAATACCTGCAAGTGCGTTATCCTGAACAAGATCTTGAGGGAGACATCGTGTACGTCAGTGTCCGACGCCAGTTCCTGTACCATGCCCGCGATGGAAGACTGATGGGGTCCTACCCCGTTTCTACTGCACGCGTCGGTTTGGGCACGCAACGCGACACCTACCGCACTCCAACAGGGTTGCACCGCGTCAGTGAGAAGTTCGGTGACGGAATTCCCCCCTTCGGCATTCTCAAAGATCGCGTGTTCACCGGGGAATTGGCTGATCCTGATTTCGCAGGGGTGGACAAGGACTGGATCACGTCCCGTATCCTCTGGCTGGATGGTTTGGAACAAGGTCACAACAAGGGAGGTGACCATGACTCCCACGATCGTTTCATCTATATCCACGGCACCGCCAATGAACAAGCCATCGGCACCGCCGCTTCACGGGGATGCATCCGAATGCGCAACGATGATGTCATCGCCTTGTACGATGCCCTCCCTGTTGGCGCTTTGGTGGTGGTACTGGACAATTGACCAAAGTGAATAGTCCGAAAATGTTCCTACGCCGCGTGATCACCACTCTGTGCCTGACCATCAGTTCATCCATGGCAGGCCAGATGGTGATCGTACTGGAGGATACGGTGCAGGTTGGGGCCATCGGCCAGGTGGCTGACCGGATGATCGTGGCATTCGATGAAACCGCACCGATCGGCGTGGTGTACCAGGCTGGTGTGCCAGTGAACATCTTCCTGGACCTACCCGTGGGCCAAAGCCTGATGAACGCCTTACACCGACCTGGACCCATTTCAGAAAACCCGGAACGCGAAGTGATACTGAAATTGGGACAATTACGCCTACTCCAAGTGGGTGTTGGCCTTCAATTGGGCATGCACTTGGAATTCCTGGAGCGCACTCCTACAGGCTACTTGCGCCTGCACGCACACGGCACGTCGATCAACTCCAATAAAAGTGGCAGGAATGATATCGCGGCGATCGTGACGCAGGCCTTCGAGGAGTGCTTGACATCATATGGGGCGATCGCCTCTGCACACGTTGAAGGCGTGGTGGTCGACAGCCTTATGGCCCACGCACCCATGGAGGTGCACACGACCGAACTCCCTGTATGGAACGTCGGGCAAGGGCCCTCAGGAGTATACCACACCTACCTCGACATGGCTCAGAACAGGCCTGACACCCTTGATATCAAAATGCGTGAAAAGGTGCGCTCGCTATACACGGATCAACTCGTCAAGCTCCGCCATGTGGATCGCAATACACGCGAAGCCATCTGGGGATTCACCGATGGTACGCACATCTACAAGAACCTCGGCAATGAGTTCGTTCGCTTGGTACGCAACGATGACCACTACTGCGCGCGATGGCAGGCGCCCACACAGACTGATGCCACGGCCCTCCTTGTGGGCGGGGCATTAGGCGGGGTCATGGGTGTGCTGATCGCCGATGGCTTGACCCGAACCCAGGGTGAGGTAATAAACTATGCGCTCGATCCTTTGTCCGGCGATCTGTGGCCTGTGAAGGAACGTGACAAGCGCCCCGGTCTCCCCAGTCTGCATGTCCTCCATTTCTCACGTTATGCCAAGGGAGATACGACAGTGCTGGTGGGTTTGGAAGAAGGGCCTGCGATCACGCTGAGGGAACGGCAATGGACCGTGCTAAGACCGGAGCCCCGCCTTGCAAATGCTTTCGCCACCATTCGCTCTCCTGATGGCCAAACCCTACGGGTGGCCATGGACACCAATACGAAACGCACCGAGGTGTACCTCATCGACATGAAAGCCGATGGCAGCATCAGCATGAAACAGCTTTCGGAACAGATGGCACACAAGACCATCGAGCGACTGAAGAAAGAGGAACGGCGTTGAACGCACACCCTGCCCTGGCACCCCTTCGTACCTTCGTGACCACCTTCCCATGGACCTCCTTAGCATACTTATAGGCCTGCTTGCCGGCATCGTGGCTGGTTTCGTGGCCCATGCAGTCTGGTCGGGAAGGCGCCTTGAAGGAACGTTGGCCCCGCTGCGCGAACAGCATGCACGCGAGACGCAGGAGTTGACCTCACGGATCCACGACACGGAAGCCAGGGCCGAGAGCAATATGCGCGAAGCCATGGGCCTGGGTAGCCAATTGGCTGCCGAACAGGAACGCGGTCGAGGACTGCTGGACAGGCTTGAACAACAGAAAGCGGAACTGGAGGAGTTGCAGGCAAGGATGACCACTGAGTTCGAGAATATCGCCAACCGTCTCCTCACACAGCGCGGCAAGGAATTGAGCGAGCAACAGCAGGAACGGCTGGGTACCATCGTGAAGCCGTTGCAGGACCGACTGCGTGAATTCGAGGAGCAGGTGCGCAAGGCGTATGAAACCGAGGGTCGCGAGCGTTTCGCCTTGAAACAGGAGATCGGACGTCTTGTGGAACAGAACCAGCGCTTGAGCCAGGATGCGGACAATCTTACCAAGGCCCTGAAAGGCGACACACAGACCCAGGGGGCTTGGGGGGAAATGATCCTGGAAAAACTGCTCGAAGGCTCAGGTTTGATGAAGGGCCAGGAATACAGCATGCAGGAAAGTACCACGCTCGCCGATGGCACAAGACTGCGCCCCGATGCGGTGATCTCCCTGCCCGACGGCAAACATCTCATCATTGACAGCAAGGTCTCCCTCCTGCATTATGAGCGGTTCACAGCGGTGACCGACGAGGCCGAGCGGCAACGCCTGTTGAAGCAGCATGTGGATAGTCTGCGCAGCCATGCCAAAGGGCTTGGTGAAAAGGACTACACCAAATTGTACGGGGTGCAAAGCGTGGACTTCGTGCTGATGTTCGTTCCGTTGGAACCCGCATTTTTGCTGGCTTTGCGCGAACGACCCGAGATCTTCCAGGAAGCCTATGACCGCCAGGTGGTGATGGTCACACATAGCACACTGATGGCCACACTGCGCACCGTGCACGGCATCTGGAAGCACGAACGCATTGCGCGGAACCATCTCGATATCGCTGAACGTGCCGGGGCGCTGTACGAGAAATTCGTTGGATTCGCCGATGACCTGCTCAAGGTGGGTCATCAATTGAAGCAGGCCAAGTCAAGCTACGACGATGCCATGGGAAAGCTGAGCGAAGGGCGCGGCAACCTCGTGCGGCAGGTGGAGATGTTGAAGGAACTGGGCGCCAAGACCAACAAGAGCGTGAACAACAGCCTGCTTTCCCACGCGTTGGAGGAACACAATTCCCCGGAACAATGAACATCGGTGTAGCAATGGTCCTGGTGCCTGCATGCCTGTTGATCGCAGCAGGTTGTGGTAGCAGCACCGCCACCACCAAGCGTGACAATCTGGCCTTCCTCTATGGTCGTGGTGGCCCCCCATTGCTTCTGGAAGCACGCGTCTACCATGCCTCGAACGAATCCTCCACGTTGTATTTCAAACTCCGGACACGTGATCTGCTTTACAAAAGCGAAGGCAGTGGAAAACCATACAAAGCTGTGGTGCGCATCAGCTATGAGGCTTATGCGGAATGGAACGCCAAGACCTTGTTGGACAGTGCCAGCACACTGATACAGGACTCATCCACGGACACTTCCGAGGACAAGGAACTGGTGGGCACGCTGCCTTTGCGACCATTGGACCGGTCGCTATACATGCTTCGGATCACCGCGCACGACCTGCACCGTGATAATGTCACCACCACCATGGTCCGGGTCGAACGTCAGGAGGAAGGCATCGGCCAATACTTCCTACCGATGGATCCCGGCAGTGGTCTTCCCTTGTTCTCCGATCATCTGCAACCCGGACAGCGTGTCTCGGTGCGCAGTGAATTCTTTTCCGGACGCACATTGATGGGCTCCCATCATCCCTCCGAACCCGCGCTTCCAGCACCGGTCTTCACCACAAGCGGGACTTCACGCCCGCTGCCAGAGGCGGATAGTCTCTTTACGATCAGCGTGGATGCGACCGAACAACGTTTCGAACTTGGCCTGAACGAACCAGGTGTCTACCATCTGCGGTCGGACTCTGGAAATACCACGGGACTTTCGATCTATGCACTGGGTGAGGGACATCCCTATGTAGGTACCAGTATCGATATGCTCAAGCCACTGCGATACATCACATCACTTCAGGAATACGAAAGGATAGCGACCTCCAGCAACGTTCGGCAAGCCATCGAACGGTTCTGGCTGGATGCCGCAGGCGACCGTGAAAGAGCACGCGAGGCCCTCAGGATCTACTACAGCCGTGTGGAGAACGCCAACCGGCACTTCACATCGCACGTGGAAGGATGGCGCACGGACCGGGGCCTCGTACATGTCATCTTCGGCACGCCGAACTCCATCTACAAGAGCGACATAAGTGAAACCTGGGTATTCGGAGAGGAGAACAACCTGATGAGCCTCACCTTCATCTTCGTGAAACGCATCGGACCGTACACGGACAATGATCTGGTGCTGGAACGCGATCCCATTCTGAAAGGCGCCTGGTACCGGAACGTGGAAAGCTGGAGGAACGGAAGGGTGCAACACAACTGACACAGAGAACGGTGTGGTGGCCGATGTATCGGCAACGAACGGACCCGTCATCAACGAACGAAGAGCAGGAACAATGGCAGCGAATGACATGGTGTGCGGGGTTCGACCGGTGATCGAAGCGATGCTCGCCGGAAAGAACATTGAGAAGTTGCTGTTGCGGCGCGATGCGGGTGGCGAAGGCATCCGCGAGATCCAAGGAATGGCCCGCGATCGCGACATTCCCTGGCAACCCGTCCCTGCCGAGAAGCTCGACCGGCTGACCCGTACTGAGCACCAAGGCGTCATCGCCTTCCTCAGCCAGGTGGAGGAACAAGATCTGGACGAGGTCATCACGATGGCCTTCGAACAGGGCGAAACACCACTGATAGTGGCGTTGGACGGTGTGACCGATGTTCGGAACATGGGTGCGATAGCCCGTAGTGCCGAATGTTTCGGCGCACATGCACTTCTCGTTCCCAAGACGGGTACCGCGCGTCTGGGTCCTGATGCCGTAAAGAGTTCGGCAGGTGCACTGCTGCGCAAACCGGTATGCCGTGTAAATCGACTGAAGGACGCGCTCTCCCGTGCCCACGCGCATGGGCTTCGTGTGGTGGCCTGCACCGAGAAGGGGCGAACGGACCTGGACAACGCCGACCTATCAGGGCCCCTGGTGCTGGTGTTGGGTGCCGAGGATGAAGGCATCTCGGACTCGGTGCTACGAATGGCGGACGAACTGGTACGCATTCCCATGGCCGGATCGATCGGTTCGCTGAATGTGGGCGTTGCTGCCGGTATCGCGCTGCATGCTGTGCTGATGGCACGGAAGTCCCCGGCCTGATAAACCATTTCGTCGATGCTGCACCACTCCGATGGACGGGGTGATCGCTCCGATGTGCATGACCTGGAACCTTCCGGGGTGGCCCGCGGTATAAGCCGCCGGTAGTCATGCAAGTGTCGCGTACGGGACCACTCATCCCATGCGGCCTTCCGAACGAAAAGGACCATGCTCAAAGATCTTTTCCCGTGTGTGTTCACCCTGGCCTTGATGGCCATGGGTCTTGTCAACACCGAAGCAGCGGCACAAACTCAGCGTACCGATGACGGTGCCATCGTGCTGCACATCAAAAACCTGGACACCACCGCACGTGATGCGGTGATGGATGGCCTACGGGCCAATGGAAGTGTCCAGGTGAGCTATGCCTGCGTTCCGGCGGGCATCCTTGTCCTGCGTCCGACCGCATCTTCATCGTCCACCGGGTTCCGGGGCAATGCCTTGGCGATCGTGCAACAGCATGTCCGTTCAAGGGACCTGACTGAACTGGATGTCACACAGACCCAGGCCGAGGAACTATGCGCCCAGGTACGCGCTCGATGACCGCACAGCCATGAGCAACGAACCACGCCAAGCCCAGGAAGCAACAACACGGCCAATGGAACGGATCATGACGAAATTGAACATGATGTACCTCACACTCGCGGTTGCGTTCGCGATGTGGGCCTGCACCGCCCAAGCCCAGTTGACCGTAAGTCCCCAGACAGACCTGCAGGAATTGGCACGAGCCATCACGGGCCCAGGGGTGCAGATCGCCGATCCGGTGATCCACTGTCATACCTCGGGATTCGGGGAATTCACCTATACCGGAAGCGTGTTGGGAGGTGTAACCGACGGCGTGTTGCTTACCACGGGTACCATCAACAATGCGATCGGGCCGAACAATGTGGAGAACCGCACCTTCGAGCAGGGAACTCCAGGCAATGCCTTGCTGAATACGGTGACCGGCAGGACCACCTACGATGCCTGCCATTTCGAATTCGATGTGATCCCCGGGGGTGACACATTGCGTTTCAATTTCTCCTTTGGTAGCGAGGAATACAATGAATGGGTGGGGTCGCAGTACAACGATGTCTTCGGGTTCTTCATCAGTGGCCCGGGCATCGCCGGTGATCCCGGGATCGGTGCTGAGAAGAACATCGCCCTGATCCCGAACACCACGCAGGCGGTCACCATCAACAACGTCAACAACAACTCCAATTCAGGATACTTCCTGCACAATGCGGGCGGATCGCAGATCCAGTACGACGGCATCACCCAGGGATTGCAGGCCGTTGCCGTGGTACAACCCTGCCAGACCTATCGCTTGAAACTGATCGTTGCGGACGCGTCGGACCGGAAATTCGATAGTGGTGTGTTCATTGAGCGCATCCAGAGCAATGCGGTGACCATGGAGTCGTTCACCGCAAGCGCGTTCAACAACATCGTGGAAGGTTGCAATGCCGGTATGGTGCGGTTCACGCGCCAGGTGATCACACCCGACCCGCTCGAAGTACCCTACTTCCTCAACGGTACGGCCACCAATGGTGTGGATTACCCACTTATCGGGGATGCTGATCCGAGTGTGGCGAAGATCGCCATCATCCCCGGAGGTGCGTCGAGCGTGGAAGTCGTATTCGATGCCTACGCCGATGGTGTGCCCGAAGGGGTGGAGAACATCCGTGTCTATCTGGGAAGTTCCACCTGTCCCGGATTCTACCTTGACAGTCTGGACCTGATGATCCAGGATTCGCTCTTCGCCACGGTCTCCCCTCCCACCACCATTTGCCCGGGCAGCTCCACACAGCTCCTTGCCTCCGGTGGGGTCACATATTCCTGGAGCCCGGGAACCGCTTTGAACAACAACAGCATCCCCAACCCAACAGCATCGCCTACATCCACTACGAACTATACAGTGACAGTAGGGGCCGGTAGCTGCACCAGCAGCCTCAACACCTCTGTATCGGTCAGCGGTATGACCCTGAGCGCGAACGTGCTTCCACCCTTGTGCCAGGGACAGGGCAATGGCGCGGTGAACCTCAGCGTCACAGGCGGCACGGCTCCATACTCTTTCGTATGGACTGGCCCTAACGGCTACAACGCCACCACGGAGGACCTGGCGAACGTGGGCACCGGCACCTATACGGTGCAGGTGACCGATGCCACAGGCTGTACGCGGGTGCAGAGCTTCAATGTGAACACCCCTGCGGCGCTGGCGATCAACGTCGTCCCGAGCATCCTTCCCTATGGTCAGAACATTGCCTGTTCCGGAGGGCAGAATGGCACTTTGGACCTCACGGTCTCCGGTGGATCTGCGCCATACACCTATGGTTGGAGCGGTCCCGGTGGCTTCACAGCATTTACCCAGGACTTGGCAGGTCTGGGTGCTGGCACCTACACCGTACTCGTCACCGACGCGAACGGATGTACGGCATCAACGGATCGCACGCTTGTTGAGCCGCCCGCATTGACGCCCGTCATGAGCAATGTGACGAACGTCAATTGCCATGGAGGAGCCGATGGTGCTGCCACCGCGACAGCGATCGGCGGAATTCCACCTTACAGCTATGCGTGGAACACGTCACCAGCCCAAAGCGTTGCGACAGTCTCCGGCCTGGGGGCTGGTACGTGGACCTGTACCGTGACGGATGGCTACGGCTGCACAGCGCCAGGCCAGGTGGTCATAACGGAGCCCTTGGTGGCGATGACGGTATCCTTGACGAACGTGAACAATGTATTCCAGTGCCAGGGACAGCAGAACCCGCATGGCACTGCCACGGCTGTCGTGGTCGGTGGTACAGGACCGTACGAATATCACTGGAACACTGTGCCGGCCCAGACAACAGCGGTCGGGAACTTCAATGCCGGGGGCACCTACACGGTGACCGTTGCGGATGCCAACGGGTGTTCGACCTCGACACAGGTTACGGTAAGTCAGCCCGGCACCCCATCGATCACGGTGGTGCAGCAAACCAATTTGAATTGTGCCGGTGATGGTGGCAGCGCCACGGTCCAAGTAAGCGGCGGGTCCGCGATCCAGTCCGTCGTATGGAACACCGTACCACCCCAATCCGGCGCCACTGCGACCGGTCTTCCGGCAGGTACATGGACGGCCACCGCCCTACATGCCGACGGATGTCAGTCCATTGCCACGGTGGTGATCACCGGCGCGGCAGCAGTGATGAGCGCAACGATCACCAATACCACGGACGAACTGTGCCTGGGTGATGGCAACGGTAGCGCCACTGTTTCGATCAGCGGTGGTACCGCACCTTACAGCTATTCATGGAACACGACGCCAGTGCAGGTCGGTGCTACCGCCACTGGACTGCCCGCAGGTGAATGGATGGTGACGGCAACCGATGCGAATGGATGCAGCACCACGACGACTGCCACGATCAACGGTCCTGCCACCGCACTTGCCGTGTCCATCACCGGCTTCACCAATGTGCTCTGTTTCGAGACCGAACAAGGGACCGCCCAGTCCCTGGCGACCGGTGGGACGCAGCCGTACACCTACTCCTGGAACAGCGTACCTGCGCAGACCGGTCCCAACGCAACGGAACTGCCCGCAGGTCCATGGATCGTGACGGTGACCGATGCGAACGGGTGCGTGGCCAGTACCAGTGTCACCATCGGTGAGCCACAGTTCGGTGTGGATGCCTATTTCGAAGAGGTGACCCATGTAGGATGTTTCGGCGACAATACAGGTTCAGCGACCGTCGTGGTCAGTGGGGGTAGCAACTCATTCACTGTGACCTGGGATACACAGCCACCCATTGTCGGGTTCACGGCTACAGGCCTCGCTCCCGGGCTATACACTGTGGAGGTGATCGACAACAATGGTTGCGATACGCCGAAGTTCTATGACGTTACCATCGAAGGTCCCGACAGTCCGGTCATCGTTGACCTTATTGTAACACAGCCCACTTGCTCCTACAGCATCAATGCCGGGATCAGCCTCCAGATATCCGGTGGCGAGATGCCTTATACTCATTCCTGGTCCGATGCTTTCGGGAACACGACGGGGCAACAAGACCTTACGGGACTTGATCCAGGCACTTACGACCTGCTCGTGTGGGACGCCCATGGATGTACGATCGATACCAGCGTGACCATCGTTGCTCCGGCACCCATCGTCATGCAAGGCATCGTGACCACCGCGTCCTGCCAGGGCAGTTCGAATGGATCAGTGACCATGTCCCAGACCGGTGCCGTGCAACCCTTCTCCATTTTCTGGACAGGCCCCAACGGATACTCCGCGAATACATTCATCATCAACAACCTCGCAGCGGGGGTATACACGGCATACATCACGGATGCCAACGGTTGTGCCGGCATGCAAGCTTTTGATGTGAGCGAACCGGGACTGTTCTCCGATGATGTCGTGATCAGCTCCTACACCGGTGGGTGGAATGTCAGTTGTGCATCAGCCTCCGATGGTAGCATCAGCGCGACGGTGACCGGAGGAACCGGGGCCCTGAGCTACGCCTGGACCGGTCCCAACGGTTTCACTGCAACTGGTCAGGACCTGACGAACATCGGCCCAGGGACCTACCATTTGACGGCCACCGATGAGAACGGCTGTTCACACCTGGTGTCCCACGTGATCGCCGCACCGGCACCGCTGACCGTCACCCTTTCAAGCTCTGTGAGCGGTGGCCATCATATCTCCTGTAGTGGAGCGGAGGATGGCGTGATCAACGCGACGATCGCTGGCGGAACGGCTCCCTATATCACGAGTTGGAGCGGCCCGAACGGGTTCACCAGCTCGCAGGAGGATCTCAGCAATGTCGGGCCTGGCACGTACACACTCACCACCACGGATGCCAATGGATGCGTTCGTACGGCTGTGATAACCCTGACTGAACCTGCACCCCTGCTCACCTCCGCTACACATTCCACCGCACCGGGTGGCGAAGCGATCGCGTGCCACGGAGCAAGTACGGGCAGCATCGATCTGACCGTTTCCGGCGGGGTTCAACCCTACACTGTGGCGTGGAGCGGGCCTTCCGGCTTCAGCGCCAATACCCAGGACCTCTTCAACCTCCCCGCCGGGAGCTATACCGTGCTGATCACGGACGGCAATGGATGCACCACCGGCACCACGGTCATTCTGGACCAACCCGATGTGTTGGACATCGCACTCGGAACCACCTCCCACAATGGCGAGGACCTCAGCTGTTCCGGAGCAAGTGATGGTGGCATCACAGCGAGCGTGAGCGGCGGTTCAGGCATCCATTCATTGTCATGGACGGGGCCCAACGGATACGCCAGCACCGCCACCGCCCTTACCGACCTCCCCCCAGGTACATATACCGTGGTCGTGACCGACGGCAATGGATGCACCGGAACAGCGAACATCACCCTGGAAGCCCCACTTCCGATCGATGCCACTGCCCTTCTTTCCGACTTCAACGGCCAGGGTGTGAGTTGCCCAGGTGCCGTGGACGGCAGCATTGAACTGCTCCTCACTGGCGGCACTGCGCCCTTCGATATCGCCTGGGTAGGACCCGATGGTTTCGTTTCCAACGCAGCGGTGCTGAACGGACTTGGAGCGGGCCTCTACACGGCCACGATCATCGATGCCAACGGATGTGTACTCTTCACTTCGTCCACCATCACGACCTCCTATCCATTGGCCTTGGACCTGGTACCATCGCTGTACACTGGCGGGTCCAATGTTTCCTGCTCCGGTACCTCCGATGGCGGGGTCGATCTGATGATCAATGGGGGAACCGGGCCATTCTCCATTGTATGGACGGATGGCTTGGGTTTCAATTCCACCGATGAGGATATCGATCAGGTAGGGGCCGGCGCATATCAGGTCACTGTTACTGACGCGAACGGATGTGAGGCAACGGATCTTATCACTCTCATCAGCCCGCAACCACTTGGCATCAATGCGACACTCTCGAACAACAATGGGAACAACGTGAGTTGCGCCACAGGTAGTGACGGCAACATCGCGATCACTGTGGAAGGTGGTACTGCTCCCTATGCATACGCGTGGGATACGGGCGGCACCAATGCCGACCTGACAGGGGTCGGCGCTGGCACCTATACCCTGACCGTGACGGACACGAATGGTTGTGAAGCCCTTTCCAGCTACACCCTGACTGCACCCGAACCGATCAACACCGACCTTATCACGGCGATCCTGCCCGGCGGCTTCTCGGTCAGTTGTCACAATGCGGCGGATGGCAGCATCGGCACCGCGATCACTGGCGGTATCGCACCCTACACGACCACATGGAGCGGACCAAATGGATACACGTCCACCACAACTTCCATCAGTGGCCTCATGGCAGGCACCTATACGCTGGAGATCACGGATGCCAATGGTTGCACCGAGCTGCACACCGTGGAACTCACTGCTCCAACACCGGTCAGTGTCGCACTCGATGCAGCGACCTGGAACGGTGACCACAACATCACGTGTGCAGGCGAAAGCGACGGACAGATCAACGCCACTGTGAGCGGTGGCCTCCCAGGTTATGCCTACACATGGAGCGGACCAGGCGGCTTCACCAGTACCGATGTCACCATCAGTGGCGTGATGGCGGGTGAATACCAACTGATCGCGACGGATGCCAATGGATGTGATGCCATTGCCACGATCATCCTCAGCGAACCTGCGGTGCTCGACCTCCAAGCCACCCTCAGCGACATCGGTGCGGGATATCAGGTCAGTTGCGCAGGCGATGACGGTGCCATCTCCCTGAACGTGACAGGAGGGACCCAAGAGTACAGCTTCAATTGGACCGGTCCTGACGGCTTCGGATCCATGGATCAGAACATCAATGGCCTTGGAGCGGGGATCTACCACGTGGTGGTCAGCGATGCCAACGGCTGCATTTTCGAAACGAACTACCAATTACAGGAGCCAGTGCCGCTTGAGGTGGCCTTCACCGCCACGTCCAACACCTGCCCAGGTGATGATACCGGAGCGCTCGGAACGACGATCAGTGGCGGTGCGCAACCCTATGTACTCATTTGGAACGGACCGAACGGCTTCACGTCCAACAGTGAGGATCTCACCGGGCTCATTGCCGGAACCTACTCCGTATCGATCAGTGATGCGGTAGGTTGCACGGGGACGTTCGATCACGTGCTCGTTGGACCATCCCCTTTGACCAGTGGGACCTATGTGTCCTTCTATGGTCAGTACAACCTGCAGTGCGTGGGTGATAGCACCGGTGTGATCGAACTGGCTCCGCAGGGGGGCACCGCACCGTTCACCGTGCTGACCACAGGACCCGCAGGGTACAGTGCGCCCGGGAACGATCACACTGGGCTCGTTGCGGGTGACTATATGGTCAACCTAGTGGATGCCAACGGATGTGTGATGGACACGACCATCACACTGACGCAACCTGACCAGGTCATCAGCACCACCCTGGATGTGTCGCTCTTCCCAAGCGGCACCAACATCAGTTGCCATGGGGCGAGCGATGGCTGGATCAGTGCGACCGTGACTGGTGGCGTGGGTCCGTACACCTTCTTCTGGCGTGGACCGGATAGCACGGAATGGACCACGCCGACCATCACCGGACTGGCTGCAGGTCAGTATGCCTATGAGCTCGTGGTCACCGATGCGAACGAATGCTCCTTCTTCACTGACGTGGTGCTGACCCAACCGGACAGCGCCCTCAGTGCCGTGCTCATCGTGAGCGAATACAACGATGGATACAACGTGAGTTGCGATGGGGCCACCAACGGCAGCATCGACCTGACTGCCTCAGGAGGGAACGGTGGCTTCACCTACACCTGGACCGGCCCTGGGGGCTTTACGGCCAGCGGCACCCAACTCACCGACCTGGTCGCAGGCAACTATGAGGTGACCATCACCGACATGAACGGTTGCGAACTGGTGGAGGGTGTGACGTTGATGGCTCCCGATCCGTTGGCGAACGACCTGAACGCATTCAGCTTCCCGGGCGGTGGTGGCATCAGCTGCCACGGCGCCGATGATGGATCCATCTCGGCCGATATCACTGGAGGATCGCCCATCTATTCACTCGTATGGAACGGCCCCGATGGCTTCAACTCCACCGACAACGATCTTACCGGTCTGTCACCGGGCACCTACTGCCTGAACGTTACCGATGCGAACGGTTGCGAAGCGGAGAGCTGTGCCACGATCACCGAACCCGATGTGCTCGCTGCCAGCACCAGCGCACAGAACGCGGATTGCGGTCAGTCCATCGGAGCGGTCCAGCTTCAGGTAAATGGCGGCTCAGCTCCTTATGCCTTCGCGTGGGGTAACGGTGCCACTACCCAGAACATCACCGGCCTTGATCCCGGTCTGTTCAATGTGACCGTGACCGACGCGAACGGCTGTATCGTCACAGCACAAGCCACCATAATAGGTACCCCGGCGGTCACAGCACAAGGCAGCACCACGGACAATCTCTGCCATGGTGGTGAGGAAGGCGCCATCGATCTGGAGGTGTTGAGCGGTGTAGCACCCTTCGCGTATGCATGGAGCACTGGTGCCACGAGCCAGGATGTCAACGGCCTTGCCGCCGGTAACCATTCCGTGACCGTGACCGATGTGAACGGATGCACCTACACCGATACCTATGTGGTGCAACAGAACAATGCGATCGTGATCGATACCACGCTATCGAACTATGCCGGTGGGTACAACATCAGCACCTGGCAGGGATCGAACGGAAACATCAGCACGGAAGTAAGCGGTGGTACCGCTCCCTACACCTACCTGTGGAGCACGGGATCCACTACTTCATTCCTGATTGGGATTCCGGCTGGGTGGTACACCCTCACGGTCACCGATGCGAACGGATGCACCACCGACCTGATGGTGGAACTGACCCAACCCGAGGACCTGGAGATGCCGACCGGTTTCAGCCCGAACGGCGATGGCGCGAACGACAACTTCATCATACGCGGACTGGATGCGTACCCGGCCAACACCTTCGTGATCGTGAACCGGTGGGGCAACGTGGTCTACGACCGCCTCAACTACCGCAACGATTGGAACGGCGAGAACGCCCAGGGTCAGCCACTGCCCGACGGCACCTACTTCGCGATCCTGAAGGTGAATAATGGAGAACGTACCCTGCAAGGCTATGTGGACCTGCGTCGCTGATCAACAACACTGTCACAAGATGAAGCATATCCGCAACATCATCATCACCGCGGCGGCACTGCTGGCCGGCGCCACCGCCCATGCCCAGCAGGAGGTGATGGTAAGCCAGTATATGTTCAACGGGCTCTTCCTGAACCCGGCATATGCCGGCAGCCATGGATACGGGACCAGCAGCCTGCTGCACCGTGCCCAATGGATGCAGGTGGAAGGCGCACCGAACACCAGCATGCTGGCCGTTGATGCACCCGTGATGCATGGCAAGATGGGTCTCGGATTCAGTATCGTGCATGACCAGATCGGTGTGAGCCGCGACCTGGACATCTCCGGGCATTATGCCTATCACTTGAAATTGAACGAGAGCAGCCGCCTGTCATTCGGTTTGCGAGCCGGTGTGTCGATCTATTCTGCGCGCCTCAGCGAACTCGTTTATTGGGACCAGAACGACCAGGTGTTCCAGGCCGACATACGCAATCAACCCGTGGGCAAATTCGGATTCGGCATGTACTGGTACGACCGCACCGCTTATGTGGGCATCTCGGTACCCACCATCTATGCTGCCGATGGCCGGATCACCGCTGATGTAGGCGATGCGCTGGACAATTATTACACCCAGCACTACTACCTGAACGCCGGCAAGATCTTCCCGTTGAACGAAGTGTTCGACATCAAACCGAGCTTCCTGGTCAAGTACCTGCCCCATGCACCGATACAGGGTGACATCAACTGCAACCTGCTCTACAAGGAGCGTGTGTGGTTCGGCATGGGCTACCGCACCGGCGACGCCATCGTGGCCATGGTGGAATACCAGGTGAACCCACAGATGCGCATCGGCTACGCATACGACATGTCGGCCGCACGCATGCGCAACTACACCACCGGCAGCCACGAAGTGATGCTCGGCATCGACTTCGGCCGCGACCTGGTGAAGATCAAGACACCACGCTATTTCTGATGCGCATGGACAGCACGCACGCACGCCCCAGCACCATAGCCATGAAGATGAAGATCCTGTACCTGCTGCCAGTGATCGCACTGAGCTCCTGCGCGCAGTACCACCTGGCCACAGCTGACAAGGCCTACGAACGCATGGCCTACGCCAAAGCGACACGCAGCTACGAGAAAGCGTTGCCGACGATAGGCGATCGCAGTGCCGCGATCCGTGCTGCCGTCGCGTACCAGAAGCAGAACCAGCTTGCCAGGGCCGCACAGTGGTATGCGTTTGCCGATGCCTTGGAGCCCCTTGCGGCCGACGATGCCTTCCGCTACGGACAGGTGCTCCAAAGCTTGGATCGTACCCCTGAGGCCCTGAAACAATTCAACAGTGTCCTGGCTGCGCGTCCTGATGATGTACTCGCACTGGAAGCGTGGCAAGCCACTGAAACACGGAACATGTTCTATGTGGACACCACTTTGTTCACTGTGCAACTCATGAACCTCCCTGGCATGGCCAGTGTGTTCGCTGCTACCCCGTATCGCAAGGGCATCGTGTTCGCCGGGGAAAAGGACGTACCCGCACAACGGGAGAACCCATGGACGGGGCTCTCCTACCTCGACCTGTACAGTACCACCCAGGATCTGAGCGGTTCATGGCTTACCGCCACACCCTTGCCCGGCGAAGTGAACGGACGTTTCCATGAAGGGCCCACGACCTTCAGTGCCGATGGCAAAGTGATGTACTTCACGCGCAGCGATTATTACAAGTTCCGCCTGAACAAGGATGGCAATGCCGTAAGCCATTTGAAACTCTTCCGCGCCACGTTGGGTGCCGACAACACCTGGGGCGACATCCACCAGTTCGCCCACAACGGCGAGGAATTCTCCACGGGCCATGCGGCCTTGACCAAGGATGGCAACACTTTGTACTTCATCAGCGACCGTCCCGGTGGACTGGGCGGAACGGACATCTATCGGTGCCACCGGCTGGAGGAAGGTTGGGGCGAACCGGAAAACCTGGGGCCCACCGTGAATTCGGCAGGCAACGAGATGTTCCCCACGCTGCAGGGCGACACGCTTTTCTTCGCCTCCAACGGTCACCGCACCCTTGGCGGACTGGATATCTTCCGCAGTGTACCCCAGGATGACGGTTGGAGCGAACCGGAGAACCTCAACTACCCGATCAACACACCATTCGATGACTTTGCGCTGGTGATGCATGCCGATGGCCGAAGTGGTTACTTGAGCAGCAACCGTGGCGGCACCGATCGTATCCATGCCTTCCAGGAACACGATCCTACGCTGGTGTTGGTAGGGGTCTTTCGCAACGAAGCGAACGGCGAACCCATGGCCGATGTGGAAGTGAAGTTGAAGGACCGGACCACCGGCGAAGAAGTGATACTGTTGACCGGACCCGATGGCACCTACAGTTTCGAGCTGAAGAAGGGCCACAACTACCGGGTCTCCGGCGGAAAGAACGGTATGTTCACAGAGAGCCGCGACCTGTCCACCGTGGGCCAGCGGATCAGCCGCACCTACCGCGAGGATTTCGACTTGAAGGAGGTGATCATCGAAAAGCCGATCCTGGTGGACAACATCTACTACGACCTCGATCGTTGGGACCTGCGCCCCCAAGCTGCGGTGGAACTGGACAAGCTGGTGCGCATCTTCACCGACAATCCCAGCCTGCACTTCGAATTGAGCTCGCATACCGACAGCCGCGCCACTGACCTGTACAACCTGGTTTTGAGCGAGGCGCGCGCGAAAAGTGCCGTGGACTACTTGATCAGAAGCGGTGTGGACGCCTCGCGGATCACCGCGAAAGGCTACGGCAAACGCCGCCTGGTGAACCACTGTCGCGATGGTGTTGAATGCACCGAGGAGGAACACCAGGTGAACCGACGTACGGAGTTCAAGGTGACCCGGGTGGAAGCGGCGAACCCTTGATGCTCGGATCCGTTCCGCATTGACAAAGGCCGGCAAGCACCGGCCTTCGTCAATTGGCCACCTTTCCCGAAAGGGAGCGCTTCACGACTTCTTCGAAGGGTACACCTTCCACATGGCTGCGCACCCAGGAGCGCACATCGAAGTACTTCAGTACAAGGCTCTCATTCGGATCCTTGAAAAGCTCGGTGAGTTGCTCATTCATCGACCGGAACAAATCGGTGCGTTGCTGATCCTTGGTGGCACGGGCCAGCTTCTTGATCGTTTCCACTAGCATGATCTCCACCTCATGGGCCCGGTGGTGCTTGCTCAGGAAGCGCTGCGTGGAACGAACGATGTACTCCAACAGATCGTAGTTGCCCAGCTCATAGTGTACCACCAGATTGAAGAGCCGCGAATAGGCGAATATGTCCTGGCGCAGGGTCGGTTCATTGTCGTTGAGCACCTTATTGAGCCAGAACAGCGCCTTGTTCATCTGGCCGGCACCGAAATGCACGTTGGCCAGTGCGAAGTAGAATTCCAGCTCGTGCTCCTTGTGCAGACGTGGCCCCATGGACTCCATGCCCTGGATCACGTCATCGACCAGGACAACGGCTTGACCATAGTCCCCCGAACGAGCAAGCAGTCGCAGTTCACCCAGATAACTGGCCACGAAGATCTGTGTCTCGATGTTGGGTCCGATGAAGCCCTGCGAACCGGGCAGCCCGCGCATCAGTTTGATGTTCTCACGGGCGCTCTTCAACTCCTCGAGTTCGATCTGTGCATTGATGATGAAATGCAGGGTCCGTATGTAACGCTTGGGCAGGTCCGCCTTGATCGTGGGATTCTCATCGAGTATCTCCTTCACACGCATGAACTTCTTCAAGCTTGTGGCCCAGTCACGGGTTGCCCAATGGCAGGAACCCTGGGTGTAGAAGCAGATGGTGGCCGCACGACGCGATAGGGCAGTGTTCTTCCCTTTGATCAGCGGGTGCTCGCGGATCTCGTCCACCATGGCATGCTCCTCGTCGGTGCGCACATAGCCACCGCTACGGAACACGTAGTTGATCTTGGAGTACAGGATGTGGTAGGCGGCCAGGTTCCGCAACTTCTCGATCACGTCGCGCTCCTCCTCGATCAAGGCATCGAGGTCCTTGGTGAACTCGCCGCTTTCGTAGGCCTCCTCCAGCAACATCTTCTCCCAGCTCAGCAGTTCGAACCAGTAGTAGAACCGTTCGTTGTCCTTGGCGATCCGCTTGGCACGATGGAGCAACTTGTTGCACTCCACATAAAGCGCCTTCTGATACAGGATCTCGATGTTCTTGATCTCCTGCTTCAGGATCCCGCTCACCGAACTTTCCGAATGGTAGGCCCGCAGCGCCTTCAGGATGAGCTTGTACAAATGGTTCTTCTCCGATGGCAGATGCTTGATGAAGGTCTCCTTGGCGAACACCTTCTTCAAGGCCTCCTCATCGTAGACCTTCTGCTTGTCCACCGCATCGAAGATCCGCAGGTAGTTCTTGTCGCCACTCTGCAGCGAGGAATGCAGTTTGAAAAAGCGCTTCTCGGATTTGGTCAGCGACTTGATCAGATCGAAGAGTTCGGTACTGGGCTTCATGAGCGTTCAAGGAATACGTTTTCGTGTTGGATCCCAACCCAGAATTTCAAAAGTAGGGATCCTTCCAACTCCATCGATGTCGCAGCGGCCTTTCATGATGGCGTCTAACTTTGGTCTCATGGTCCATCACGCCCGGTCCCTCCGCTCGATCCGTTGCATAACGATCCTGTCCATCGGTCTGTTCACTCTTGCATCCCTGCGCGCCCAGTATGATTGCCAGCACAGCAAACAGGGAACCCCGGGCCATCACTTACGCGACGGCGGTACCGGCGAGTTCTGGCCCATGGACATCCTCCACCAGCGGATCTGGCTGGACCTGACACTGCCAGGGAGCATTCGCGCCAATTGCGAGATACTCGCCACGCCGCGCGAACCGGACCTGGAGACCTTCTCCCTGCAACTGAGATCCCTGACCGTCGATTCGGTGACCCTGGGCGGGGTCAGCCTGCCCTTCACCCATGTGGATGAAGCCCTCGATATCGCCCTGCCCGGACCGGTGGGAGCATCCGATACCCTGCTATTTACCATCCACTACCAAGGTGTGCCTACGGCCGACCCCAGCGGCTTCGGGGGCTGGTACAATACGGGCACCTACATCTACAACCTGGGCGTGGCCTTCACGCACATCCCGCACTCCTACGGAAGAGCCTGGTTCCCCTGCGTGGACAACTTCACCGAGCGCAGCAGTTACGAGTTCATCGTGCGTACCCATGCCGGCCGGAACGCCTGGTGCAATGGAGAAATGATCTCCGAAACGGTCCTGGGTGGAGACACGCTCGAACGGCACTGGTCGATCAGTGAGACCATGCCCGCTTATCTCGCATCCGTGGCCGCATCCAACTACGTGAGCGTGCAGGACACCTTCCCCAGCTTGGGCGGACAGCAGGTGCCCGTGGCCTTGGTGGCCCGGCCGCCGGACACCACCAACATGAAGAACTCGTTCATCAACCTTCGAACAGCTTTCGATCATTTCGAGGAACGCTTCGGCGCCTACAGCTGGAACAAGGTGGGCTTCGTGCTTACGCCTCTGGGCGCCATGGAGCACAGCACCAGCATCCACTATCCGCAATTCATCGCCAACGGTAACCTGCAGTACGAGCATATCATGGCGCACGAACTGGCCCATCAGTGGTGGGGTAATCTGGTCACCTGCGATCGTGCCGAGGAGATGTACATCAACGAGGGATTTGCCGAGTACCTCAGTTTCCTCTTCCTCGAAGCGGTGTACGGGCCCGGTCGCTACCGAAACGAAGTGCGCGCCAATCACCGACAGATGGTACATCGAGCACATCTATTGGATGAAGGCTGGTGGGCTTTGGCCGATGTACCACAGGCTTGGACCTATGGCGAACACAGCTATAACAAGGGCGCCGATGTGCTCCACAGCCTGCGCGGTTACTTAGGCGATACGCTCTTCAACTTGGGCTTGCGCAGCTTCCTGGAGGAGAACGCCTTCCGTTCGGTGAACAGTGCACTGCTGCGCGACCACCTGACCCTGGCCACCGGCGTGGACATGAGCGACTTCTTCGACGACTGGATCTTCCAGCCCGGTTGGGCGGCCTTCGAGGTCGATTCCTTCGCCTCGCTGCCGGACGGGGCCGGATACCTCACCACCGTCCATGTGCAACAGAAAATGCGCGGACCGGCACAGCACTACAACAACGTTCCCCTCCGTATCACCTGCATCCACCCCGATGGTTCCTCCTGGCAGGCGCCCGATGCGGTGCTCGTGGGTGGACCCACCACCAGCTTCACCCTGACCACACCCTTCGCGCCCGGCACCATCGTGCTCAACGAGGAGGAGCGCATCAGCCTTGCGATCACCGTGGATATCGATACACTGGACCAGCCTTCGTTCCCCGTTTATTCGAATGCCGATCTGCGCTTCACCAGCGTGAACGTGCCGGCTCCCGTACCCATCCGGCTTGAGGAATACTGGGTGGCGGCCGACACTGAGGTGGACGAGGCCTTCGCCTATCATGTCTCGCCCGATCGATGGTGGCGCATCATCGGCAACATCCCCGCCGATGCCGTGATCAATGCACGCATCAACTATGACGGAAGACCCACCACCTCGGCATCATACGACGTGGAGCTGATGCAGGACATGGATGGTGTGACCTTCCGGGAGGACAGCTTGGTGCTGCTCTATCGTCCCGACCAACGTGTGCCATGGTCGCTTCATCCCGACTTCACCGTGAACCCGCTCTCCAGTCCCACGGACAAGATGGGTCGCATCGACTTCAACAACGTGCAGGCCGGCGAATACACGATGGCCTGGCGCAAAAGCGCGGTGGGGATCGCTGAAGCCAACGAATTGCTGATACAATGGGGTCTGCACCCCAACCCTGCGCAGGATCATGTGATGATCACGCTGGATGAAGGAGTGGAGTTGAATGGGGCCGTACAATTGATCGATGCCAGTGGGCGGATAGTACGCTCGGAGCGCTGGCTGGGCGCGCCGCAGCGATTCGGTCTGGCCGGGGTGGCCGAAGGAGCCTACCTATTGCAATTCGCGGGTCTCGATGGACGGGTGCGCTCCATCGGTCGTGTGGTGGTGGAACGCTGAACCTTATCCCACGTACGACAGATCCCGGCCGGGATAGCGGGCGGCGGCACCGAGCTGCTCCTCGATCCGCAACAACTGGTTGTATTTGGCGACCCGGTCGCTTCGGCTGGCACTTCCCGTCTTGATCATGCCACAGTTCAGGGCCACGGCCAGGTCGGCGATGGTGCTGTCCTCGGTCTCGCCGCTGCGGTGGCTCATGATGCTCGTGTAGCCCGCGCGGTGCGCCATCTCCACCGCCTCAATCGTTTCGGTGAGCGTACCGATCTGGTTCACCTTCACCAGGATGCTGTTGGCAATGCCATCGTTGATGCCCTTGGCCAGGCGTTCGGTATTGGTCACGAACAGGTCGTCGCCCACCAGTTGCACCTTTTCGCCGATCGTCTCGGTGAGTTTCGCCCAGCCGCTCCAATCATCCTCGGCCATGCCATCCTCGATGCTCACGATGGGATAACGTTTCGCCCAATCGGCCCACATGGCCACAAGCTCGTCGCTGGTGAGCACATCACCGGTGCTCTCCAGGGTGTAACGCTGTTTCTCCGTGCTGTAGAATTCGGTGCTGGCGCAGTCCAGGGCAAGCACGATGTCCTCGCCAGGTTTGTACCCCGCCTGTTCGATGGCCTGCATCACCAGTTTCAGGGCCTCCTCGTTGCTGGGCAGGTCGGGTGCGAAGCCGCCCTCGTCACCCACGTTGGTGCTCAGGCCCTTCTTCCGCAACACCGTCTTCAGGGCATGGAAGATCTCGGCGCCCATGCGCAGTCCCTGGCCGAAACTTGCAGCGCCCACGGGCATGATCATGAACTCCTGCACATCCACCTTGTTGTCGGCATGCGCGCCACCGTTCAGGATGTTCATCAGCGGGACGGGCAGGGTGTTGGCCTGCACACCGCCCACGTAGCGGTACAGCGGAAGTCCGCTCACACTGGCCCCTGCCTTTGCGATGGCGAGGCTGACGCCGAGGATCGCATTGGCCCCCAGGTTGGCTTTGTTCGGTGTGCCGTCCAACGATACCATGGCCTTGTCGATCAGTGCCTGCTCGGTGACCAGCGCGCCGTTCAGTTCGGTGTTGAGCGTGGTGTTCACATGCTCCACGGCCTTCAGCACACCCTTGCCCAGGAAACGTTTGGCATCGCCATCGCGCAGCTCCACGGCCTCGTGCGCTCCGGTGCTGGCTCCGCTGGGCACTGCAGCGCGCCCCATGTGCCCCGTATCGGTCCATACATCCACTTCAAGGGTCGGATTACCGCGTGAATCGAGGATCTCCCGTGCTTGGATCTTGGCGATCAGGCCCATTTGGAAAGAGGAAAAGGGAAAGAGGAAGGAGGAAAAGGGAAAAGGGAAAGCTGAAAAAGGAAAGGGGGAAAGAGGGGAACGGACAGGTTCATGCGTTCTGCTCAAGTGCCGTTGATACGTCCTTGTGCGCTTTCATGTTCTCCACGAAGCGGTCGAAGAGGTAACGGCTGTCCAAAGGACCGGGACCTGCTTCGGGATGATATTGCACACTGAAGACCGGTCGCTTCTTCAAGCGGATGCCGGCCACGCTGCCATCGTTCAGGTGGACATGCGTGATCTCCACCTCCTCATGGGCCTCAGCATCATCGCGTTTCACCACGAAGCCATGGTTCTGCGAGGTGATCTCATCGCGGCCGGTCGTCAGGTCCTTCACCGGGTGGTTGATGCCGCGGTGACCGTGGTGCATTTTCTCGGTGGCCATACCCAGGCTCTCGGCCAGCAGTTGGTGGCCCAGGCAGATCCCGAAGACAGGCAGTTCACTCTCTACGATGGACTTCACCAGTTCCACACTGGCGGGCATGGCACCGGGGTCGCCCGGCCCGTTGCTCAGCAGGAAACCGCTCGGCTTCCACGCCAGCATGTCATTCCGGGAGGTGTTCATGGGGAACACGCGCACCAGACAGCCGCGTTCCACTAAACAACGTTCGATGTTGCGCTTCGCGCCGAAGTCCACGAGCGCCACACGGAAGGCCGCATCAGCCTCGCCCAACTCGTACGCCTGCTGCGTACTAACGGTGCTGCTCAGTTCCAGGCCTTCCATGCTGGGTGCAGCGGCCAGCTTGGTGCGCAGTACGTCGAGGTCCATCTCGGTGCTGCTGATCAATGCGTTCTGCGCGCCGTGGTCGCGGATATGCCGCACCAGCTTGCGCGTGTCGATGTCGCTGATGCCGGTGATGCCCTGGGCCTTCAACAGCTCCTCCAGGGAGGAAGTGCCACCCGGGCGGCTCCACACTTCGCTGAACTTCTTCACCACCAAGCCCGCGATGGTGATCTTACCGCTCTCCTCCTCCCCTTCGGTCGCCGACAGCGCCTTCGCATAGCCTTCGGCGACGCGAGGAGCACCAGCGGAGGAGACCTTCACACCGTAGTTGCCGATGTGCGGCGAGGCCATCGTCATGATCTGGCCTGTGTAACTGGGGTCGGTGAAGATCTCTTGGTAGCCGGTCATGCCGGTGTTGAAGCAGATCTCGCCTACGGTGATCCCCGGCGCCCCGATCGCGCGACCCCTGAAAAGCACTCCATCGGCGAGCAACAGGACGGCTTCGGGGCGCTGGCTTACGAGCATGCTTGTTGAACGGCTTGGGGTGCGGCGTCAAAGATACCCGGTGTGTACAAAGCGCGGGCAGTAGATCATCCACAGTTGTTGATATGTGGCCGGGCGCAGCGAGAGGGTGCGAGGGTGAAAGAGTGCGAGGGTGCGAGAGACAAAGCGTGCACGGGTGCCAAGCGTTGCTCCCTTGCACGCTCGCACCCTCGCACTCTCCAGCTACATTTGATCGCATGCCCCCGCAGTTCCTCACCTGGTCGGGATCGCCGCGTGCACGGTGGGGCATCGTCGCGCTGCATATCCTGTTCCTGCTGGGGATCTACCTGCACCAAGGCATCCACACCGACAAGGAAGCGCTGAAATACCTCGGCTGCGCACGGGACATCCTGCACGGCGACCTGACCGATCTGTTGGGCACTTACTTGAAGTACGGCGCTTATGTGCTCTTCCTGTTACCCTTCGTGGCGCTTGGCGTGCCCGAACTAGCAGTAGTGGCACAGATCGTCCTGGGCATTCTCGCGGCCCTGACCTTGGGTCGCCTGGTCGAACGCATCACGGACAACGCGCTTGCCGGCAACATGGCCATGGCCCTGCTCCTGCTGTGTCATCCTGTGCAACAGTGGACGCTCGCCCTTTACACCGAGTCCTTCTTCACCAGCATGGCCATCCTTTTTGTGGAGCGCATCACCCGTCCACAGCGGCCCAATGCGTGGGCCATCGTCCTAGCACTGCTCACCGTATTCGCCCGGCCGGTGGGCATGCTCTTCGTGGGACCGGCCCTGCTTTGGAAGGCCGCACAGTCCCGTGCAGGACCCCGGTTCAAGGCCTGGCTACCGGCGGGTTATGCCGTGGTGTTGCTGATCGCCATCGCACTGCCCGGCATTCACGCACCGCAATTGGAGCCCATTGTGGAGGCGCACGTGATCGCCGGCTTTCCACGCGATGCGGGTGCCATGGCGCATTTCGAAGGAAGCAGCATTTTCGCCGCACAACGATTTCTATTGGAGCGCCACGGCCTGGCGGAGTGGGCCATGCTCTTTGTGCGCCGCGCCGCCTCCTTACCAGATCTCACTCGCCCTTACTACTCCACGGCCCACAACCTGCTGAACGGCGTGTGGATGCTGCTGTACCCGTTGGCCCTATGGGGGCTGTGGCGCTGGCGACTGCACCCAACGGTGGCTCTGGTGGCCGCAATGCTCCTGTTGCACATCGTCCTCGTGGGCCTCACGCACGATGAATGGAGCGTACGCTTTATGGTGCCGTTGTTGCCGTGGGTGTTGAGCCTGGCGGTTTTGGGGTGGTGGACTGGTAAGGCGCGTGTGATGCATGTGGGTGGAGGTAGCGGATAGCGGACGCACCACGCTAACATCTCAATACAGCCTCAGCGCATGCATTTGCCGCAGATAATCTGATCGGCCAACACTGCGCTATGCATATGCCATATGCAAGGATGCCAAAGCAACACCCTAGCACATATATACACCGAGTACCAGTGCAGGTCCAATGAACTCACTTGCAATGCAAGTTAAGGGTGTGTGAATACTCGGGTGAACCGTGCGGTCGCATTTGACGATCATGCGCTATCAGACAAGACAACTTGCTGAAACGTTGGACAAGTTATTTACATCGTATGTACCTGATTAACAAAAAGTCATGTAGCTAAAACATGCTTTTCAACGATCGACGTTGATTCGATCGAACAATATGTTTCAAACCATTCACGATAGATTCAGCACCTGCAACATCCCCCAATACCATGGCTAGCCCCTTCTACAACTATGCGACCTTCTTTCCACCTCTGGACCATGCGGAAGCTCAGGAATTGGTGGATGAATTGGGAACCCATGATACGATCAAGGACATCTGGAAACTGGCCGCCGCGCAACGTGCCACATTGGGGGTGGACATAGAGGAGTTCGGGAGCGATCACTTCGATGCGTTCTGGGTCAAGTTACAGAGCGCCGCAACGCAAGTGCTCGACGGATTCGAACCGGTCGATCCGGATGACCCCACACCCGAAGAGCAAGCCGTTATCGCAGGGCTTATGCCAGCAGTGCACGCGCTCTTCCACCCTGTCAAGCAGGAGGCACTTACGCGTGCTATCGATAATGTGCTTGTCGACAATGCCTACAAGCAGCTGGTCGCTGTGGTGGCCACCACGGCCGGTGATGCAAAGGCGGAGCAGGACAAACTCTTCTTCGAAGCGCTTGCGGGCTACTACATATTCATTGCCGGGCAATACGTCGCCAAAAACCTCCACACATACCACTTCATCGGCAGGGTGGTTGACGAAGGGAACGACGACGCACCTGTGGCAGGAGTACTTGTTTCCTGCGAGGATAAAGGACTTGTTACCACCACGCGGCACTTTGGAAACACGACCACCAATAGGCAAGGTTATTTCCGTATCACCTTCACTGTGTTGGAAGGAATTGAGCCGGAGGCTACGTACGCGCTCCTATTCACGTTCTCGCATGTTGGTATCCAGCCCCCTGTGACCGAGGAACTTCTATTTGTCGCACAGCCTGTAGTGAAACCTGTGATCTTCAGCGTCATTGTGAAAATGCCGTCGGTGAAGTCCACGCAGATCACTTCCACTGGCATCACCATTCCCACGGACGTACTGAACTATCTGACAGCCGAGAATATTGTGGTGGATAGCCTAGCGGATATCCGGCGACTGGGCGGCTTTAAGAACCTGCCCACTGACACGATCGATAAGGAGGATCTGGATCTGCTGAAGCTGGATGGTTTGGCGAGCCTGGAGATCATCTCGAAGGATGTTGTGCAAAGCGATGCCCTGTACGAAATGGGCTACACCGGTATCGTCCAGATAGCCCTTGCTCCGAAGGGTAGCTTCGTGGAAGCGACCACGTCCATCCTCGGAGACTTCGGTTCGGCCCAAATGCACTATGCAGCCCGGGCGATCCACATGTTCGGGCTCAACGGCATCGCTAGCGGGCTCACCGCGATCCCGGCCCATGGCGACAGACACCATGATCCCTCGGCATCCGGCGGTGCCAGCGGTTGCAACTGCCCGGATTGTCGTTCTGCAGTGAGCCCGCTAGCCTACTTGGCCGACCTGCTGCTTTTCGCAACCACCAACCTGAAGCACGACCCTGGCAGTGGCGAGGTACTGCTGAGCTTAAACTATCTGCATCAAGCCCTGCAACAGCCATTCGGACAGCTGCGCGTGGCCTGCGAGCAACTCAAAAGTGGTATCTGCCAGAACCGTATCGCGGCGGAGGTGCTGCTGAAGCGGCTCACCGGGGAGCAACCTGACCAGGCTCAGTTGGATGCCTTGCTGGCTGAGACGAAGGTCTACATCGCCGACACTTACCAGCTTCTCCTGAACAAACTGGGCACGAGTTACGCCGAACTGCGACGGGCTCGTGCCCTCACCGACTCGGATGATCGCAAGCGGCTTAGCGACCGGCTGGGGATCGTACATAGGGACCCCCAGGGTAACGACACGCTGGAACAGCTGCTGATGGACCTGCCCCAAGTGGACGAAACTGCGATCGTTGCGCTGGAGACGCTGTTCGGGCTGCGCGACCCGGCCCGTAACATGTTACAATCCACTCCGGAAGGGTCCGTGGAGAAATGGAAGAAGTTACGCCTTCGCAAGATCTGGGAGGAACAACATGCGTTGGACAATCGCTTCTGGCATACGACACAGGTGGCGGCACAAGAGGTGGTCATCGACCCCGATATAGTGACGGTGGACGATCTGCGTTTCCCCGAGGATACTAAAGTGCCCTTCGAACTTTGGCGGAAACGCCGCAATTGGCTGGACACGATCCTGAACCCCCTTCCACTCGAAGATTATGACATCGCGCTGATCGATCACCGTGCCAGCGATAATGTGGTCGTGCTCTACGAGGACGATCCGGTAGAAGCTGCGGCGCTCTTCGGTCAGTTCTTAGACCACTCCGATCCGGATGAGGCAACCGCGTTGACCTACACTATTTCAGACCCAAGCTTCTCGCAGCAATATCGGGTCAAGAGCAAGGCCCTACTCAATGACCGTGTCGAACTTACCGTGCATGAGAACATCGAGATCGACCGTGGTGGTGGCGTGATCACATGGGGTGCTTCAGGAGTGCATGATGGCAACATCAATATGGTCCGCACGTTCGAAGCGCCGGATCTACAAGCCATCTTCACGCTAATGATGACCGGGTCCGTGGATTATCCCACGGGTGGTACTCCCGAAACATTGACCCCGGATTGGGCCGCGCCGCTCGCAGTCGTTTCACCGACTATCGACCAACTCTTCGCCTATTTACAAGATCGTGCGCAATTGGTCCGTGAGGGCGACGAAGATGCCATTGCAGATCTACAACAAGAACTGCACTTGGAACCTGCCGAGTTGCTGTGGATGGCGGAGTTGTTGGACACCTACGAGGGTCACCCTCATAATGTACACGTCAATGTACACGCCAACGAGAACCATGGGCTCGATAAATGGTACCAGTTGCGCGACATACTGGTACAAGTGTTCAAACGGCTCGTGGCCGCGTTCTGGCGCAGCGAGGAAGCGGGGGAGGTCCTCTTGGAACCAAAGCACTTCTGGTCCCCAGTTGTGGCTCCAAAGGTCGGCGCATGGCCCATCATTAATACCAACGAACTACCCCTGATCGACCCCGAGTTGATCACTGTGCGCGACCTGCCGGAGATCACTGTGCGCAAAGCACACCTATTCTCCCTCCCCGGTGGCCCGGGAACGGGGCCGGTTGTAGCCCAAGCCATGTCGAACACCAATGCATTGGAAGTGTTCCATGCACGCAAAGAGGCTATCGAAGAGATCCGCGAGCAGATCGAGGACGCTTTTGATACGGGTTTCATGGCCATGTTGAACCTGGCTTTCAGCAACCCCGGCTACACTTGGGATGATCCCATACCGCCCAGTTACGCAGCCCTTCGCGAACAACTTGTTGGAGCTGATTCACAGCAGGAAGCCGCCGCTGTAGTGGAAGCGACCTTCCATCTTACTGCCGATGAGTTCATCTTCGTTGTGGAGCTCGGTAAGACCCACTTCAGTGGTACCTCGATCCCTGATCGCGACCTGACCCGCCTTTTCGCCATCCTTACCGGCGCATACAAGCGCATCGTGCTGTATCCCGCGTGGATATTTCAGGAGACCGACCCGAGCTCGGACCTGATGGTGGATGGGGTTCAGCAACAATGGCTGATGCGCAAGGCTGCCCTGCCCACCTGGCGTGCACCGCTTGAAAGCCGCAACAAATGGACCGCCGCACTTGCCGAGAACAGCGAAAGGCCCATCGTCGACGCCGACCTGATCGGGCCGGGTGACTTCCAAGACATCGAATCCGATAACCACGCATTCGACCTGTGGGAGGCGCGGCGCGTGGAAATGCTGGGATGGCTTGGGGACATCGGAGATCCGGAAGAGACCACGCCGGAGTTCCTCGCGAACCTCGGTGAGTTCGACACGCTGACGGCAGCCCACCTCCAACACGCCGAGGTGAACCTTGAGGCCATCCGCATACAGCAGGAGGCGGACGGTATCGACATCAGGCCCAGGTTGGCCCAGCTCACCCTCAGCAACGCCGAGTTCAACCAGTTGATGGTGTGCCGAGACATCCTTGCAGCAAGTACTTCGAACAGCCTTACCGTGGAGGAGAAGTTCATCGTGCAGCGTATCCTGGTCAACGTACGAAAGAAACGGAACGTGCTCGCCCATCGGCTGGAGGAGGTGGCCCCGGTGGCACCTGCACCAGTGATCACACTGTCCCAGGATTTTTTCCAAATACGCGAGCAGCCGATCGTCAGCTTCCCGCCAGTTGCGGAGAACCCTCTTGTACCGTGGCTGGCCGAAGAGCGCGACCTCATCCTCTGGCGCCGACAATTACGCGGCCGTATCGAGCAGGAGAAAAGCGTGATCGACGCCTGGCACGAGACACTATTTGAAGTGGATGACGCCACCATGGTGCATCTGCGCGACGCATTGGTGCGCGCCAACGGCGATCCTGCCAAGGGACTGTTGGAGAACGCGCGGCATCTGGGCAACCTGCTGCTGACCGATCTGGAGAACAACTGCTGCTACAAGACCAACCGTGTGGCGGCGGCCATAGAGACCATGCAGCAACTGCTGTGGAAGAACCGCACCGGTGCCATACTGGCCCACTACCCCACGATGCGCTACGTGGGCGATGACTTCGACCAGGCCTGGACCTGGATGGGCAGCTATGCCAATTGGCGTGCTGCCATGTTCGTGTTCCTGTATCCGGAGAACGTACTTCATCCAAGCCTGCGCAAGAACATGACGCCCGCTTTCCGCGAAGTGGTCCAGGCCACGCGGAACAATCGGCGCTTCGGGCCTCACGATGCTTGCGCGGTGGGGCGCGTCTTCAGCGACTATCTGGCGGACATAAGTGACTTGGAAGTGAAGTGTGCCGCTGAAGCGCGCACTTTCATCAAGGAATCAGGGTGTGGTCAAGTTTCCACCGACTACGGCCGGCGAAATTTTCTCTTCGCACAAGGGCGCGTATCCCAGAGGCCATACTTCACCATGGTCAGCGTCCATGCGAATGACGAGTTCGAACAGAACACCTATTGGGAAGCCATTCCCGGCATGGACGACAAGGTGAGGATCGCGGGATGTGCGGCATACAACCCCTCGGCAGGAGGTCGGTACATCTACCTGTTCTATACCGTGGATGGAGTGGAGGAAAGGGAGAAATTCTACGCCCGGCGATACGACTTGGAAAACGCGCGATGGGAAGACGAGCCATTGGAATTCCAGGTCGAACAGGACGAGCTCAGGGTGCATCTCGTAACACCCTCTCCGGAATATGGCAGCTTCAAGCGCGAACAATTCTCCACCCGCATCCATGCCCTTAAGGTCAGGCACATCGACCGCGACAACGTTGCGCCTACCGTGGCGGTCTCATTGCAAAAGGTGGACGGCTATGCCCAAGACCTCTACACGTTCTATTGGCCCATGGATGAGAACGGCAAGGAGTTCAAACCCCGATGGGAAGGGGATGGTTGGCGGCTTTGTATCCACGGCAACAAAGTGTTGCGGGGCGAGGTCCGGCATTTCCAAGGCATCGTGGTCAATGAGAACTTCAAGGAGATGGACCACAGTGTATTCGTACTAAGAGCGCAGGGAGTGACTCAATGGAATCCCGCTTGGAACGCTTGGCATACGTGGCATAATCTGCTGCTCGCGGCAAAGGTGTATTTCAACATGTTTCCATTCTTTAGCCAGGTCAACATCCAAGGATATACGTTCTATCATGCACACATCGATGACCAGATCGACACCAGCATCGACCAGGAACCATCCCAGGTACTGGACCAGGGGATGAGCGCTCAAGATGCCATCGCGTATGTACAGATCTTTGGAGAAGGCTCAGGAACGTGGGCCGATACGATCCAGTTCCTCGTTCATCCAATGAATGGCACAACCTACCAAGTAACGGACCTGGTGCCCTTCCATGACGAACAGACTTTGCATCTGGAGATCCTAGCCTTCGGGCAACGCTTTCGGAATACCATTGGATATGACCCCGACCAGCCAGGACAGATCGTGGCCAAGTCAGGCATTTTGGAGCCTACCTTGCTGGATGACCATGCATCGTTGATCGCACCTGTTCGCGCACATGCAGGGCCTGCCGTGCCGCCCGACGGTGGCATATTGATCGAACAAGACTTCACGAGCCACACTGCCCCTCGCATTACCTGGCGTGGTAAGGAGTACGACGAAAATTCCCCCATTGATTCCAGTATGACCCTGGATCACCACGGTATGCCACTCGCTCCTGTACTGCAGTACCAGCCTGTCATCCAGGAATCTTTCGCACAGACCGATCTGGACGCCAGGCGTTACCACTCCGAGATCCACTTCCTCGACAATCGGAACGCAAATCCCAAGGTGGAGGATCCCATCCTCGAAGCATACTATTTCGTTCCCATGCAGATCGCCCTGCAGTTACAGGTCAACGGGCACTACCTGCAGGCCCTTGAATGGTTCCGGACGGTCATGGATCACACGAAGCCTTGGAATGAACAGAAGATCTGGTTTGGGCTGGTCTATGAGGAGAATTTGCCGCTGGACACTACCCGCATGTTGAATTGGTATGCCGACCCCCTGAACCCGCATTCCATCGCCAGTTTGCGTCCGCATACCTACACCCGCTATACCATCAGGGCCATCGTGCAGTGCCTGCTGGACTATGCGGATGCGGAGTTCACCACGGACACCGCCGAGACCGTGCCCCGTGCCCGCGAACATTACGAGAATGCCTTGGACCTGCTGCGCCTGATCTCGCCCCCCCACGACTGCCCCGTGGCCGAAGCCACCGGAATGGTGCAGGTGCATGGCATACCCTCGCAGTGGGTGTCCACCTGGACGGAGGTGCTCGAGCAAACGGGACCCTTGTCCACGGAGACTGGCTTCAGCGGCCTATTGGAGAACATTGATACGG
>JBGTIB010000052.1:0-7448 GCA_041745875.1 Flavobacteriales bacterium
CGAGACATAAGCGGAAACAATATCTGCCGTGAGCTCGATGAAATCAGACCCGTCGTTATCGGTCATGTTGGCTCCACTCCTTATGTGTTTTTGGACCTAGATTTCTTGTGATCGTCCGCACCCCCCGGGCGCTGATGCCTACGCTGACAATGGCCGAGAGCCGGTCAAGAACCTGCGACCATGAATCATCCCAAGCGGAGCGATCGCCTATGCATGTAGGCGATAGTTCATGACGCTGCAAGTGTACACACAATTGTTCGGACAATGATCACCGCAAGGCTGAAGGCCCTGCACATCAATTCGTGCGACAGGATGGGATTGAACCACCGACACCGGGTTTTCAGTCCGGCGCTCTACCAACTGAGCTACTGCCGCGAGTATGCTCACGACATTCATGTCGTGAGCATTGCGCGAAGGGTAGGGATCGAACCCACTCGGCAAGGTTTTGGAGGCCCGCCCGCCCCATGGCTGTCCTTCGCGAAGTGCGCAAAGCAGGGATCGAACCTGCGACCTGATGCTTGGAAGGCACCTGCTCTACCGCTGAGCTATTTACGCTTGTGGGATGTGATGGGGTCGAACCACCAAGGCGAGGGCTTTACAGGCCCGGCCAGCTCCGCGCGAACATCCCGAAGGACTATCCGCGCCAATAACCAAATCCAAATGACACCCATGCCGGGATCGAACCGGCGTAACCGCTTTTGCAAAGCGGCACCTTACCGCTCGGACAATGGGTGATGGTGTCTTTCATGACGCCGCAAACATACACGATCCTTCACAGCAGATCACCAAGCTCATCGAGATCATCGCCCAGCAGTTGTTCCAGGTAGTGCTCCGTGGTGGCCAGGTTGCGGTGGCCGTATGCCGCACTGATCACCTCCTTCGTCACACCTTGTCGTAGTAACGTGGTGCCGAAGCTGTGCCGCGCCACATACGTCGTCACCGAGGCATCGATGCCCATGTCGTGCGCCAGCTCGCGCATCTCCTTGTTCATCTGCGTGCGACACTTGTGCACCCGGTCGTGCCGTTGCTGTGCTGTGCGGTGCCGGCGTTCATCCAGGACCGGGAAGATGAAGCCCCGCCCATCATCGGCGTAGCGTGCCAGTATCCGCTCCATGATCGGCGTCAGCTTCAGCCGGAAGCTCGCACCATGTCCGTTGCGCATCGTCTTGCGCCTGGTGTAGTTCACCTTGCCGTCGTAGATGTCCGGCCAGCGCAGGTACGCCATGTCCACGAAGTTCATTCCCCTGGTGTGGTACATCCACATCCACCACACCAGCTTTTCCGGTGCATCCGCCTTCGTGGCCATCGCCTTCAGCCGGTCCAGGTCGCGCTGCGACAATGCCCGCGGCTTGTGCGTACCACGCAAGCGCGCCACATCGTATCCGCTGGGGTTCATCTGGTGCCGGAACGGATAGTGCGCGCGCTGCAAGTGTCCATCCTCCATTGCCCTGTTCAGCAACGCCCGCAACGTGCGCATGTACTGCCCGATCCCGCCCGCCGTGCACCCCCTGGTCCACAGCGCATCCTCCAGCCCGCGCAGCCAGCGCACCGTCATCGCCTCGAAAGGGATCACGCGCCCACCACTATGCCGCTCCAACATGGTCGCCAGCCCACCGTACACCTTCGCGTTGCCCACGCGGTCGGCCGCCTTCAGTCGGTCGCGCACCTCACGCGCATAGGTCACCACATCGCCCTCGCTCGCATCCGGTCGCAAGCGCTTGCGGAACTCCTCGAAGCTGAAGCCCGCATCGCTGCGCATCAACGCATCCACTAGATCGCCCACACGCTTCAGCACCACCACCAGCGCCTCGTTCTTCATGTGGTGCCCATCCATCCGGGCCGTGAAGCGCGCCGCCGCCTTGTTCCATTGCGCCACCGAGCACCGGTACCCCAACGAAAGTCTGCGCATCTTGCGGCCGTGCGTCACCCGCAATTCCACATCGCCGGTGTCCAGTCTTCGCGCAACACGGTAAGTGGGTCTGGCAAACATATGGCAAACATATGCCCCATATCAGCCAATACCACGCACATCTCACCCCATCACAGGAAGCCCGCCATCCCTCACCATTCCCACGTCCACCAACACGAACACCACCTGAGCCACATATCGCACCACGCGCCTTCTAAGCTGGTGGTCGTTGGTTCGAGTCCAACCGGGATCACATCGCAATGGCAGGGAGCCGTCCTGGATCGGGGCGGCTTCATGCGTTCCGGGATCATTCATTCGGAACGTTCGCATCGAAGTTGCACCACCTGTCGCACGCTGTTGTTCTTACGTCGCGATCCTTGCGATCAACCACGGTCCGGTTGATGCAAAACCTGCTCGACGAACACGTGTCAAAGCCCGATGAAAACTCGGAAACCCCAATTGTGACGGTCGTTCCGTGCTTTGTGGCCCTTCATCGGCTCGCAACTACTGCTGGTCGAATTGTTGAGTCGATCATGCCATCGGGTGCGTTGGGGTAAGGCGCGAAGCTTCAATTTCACGCCGTCCAAAATCGCTCACGGAAGATGACCACGCGCCACCTTGTTGCCCTTGCCTCTCTCGTCTGTCTCCCGTTCCTGGGCCTTGCAGCGACCTACTATGTCAGCCCTACCGGCAACGATAGCAATAGTGGTACATCGTCGGGACAGGCATGGCGCACGATCAATCGTGTGCAACAGATCGCAGGCTCTCTTCAGGCCGGGGATCAGGTGTTGTTCGAACGTGGCGGACGTTACCCCGGGAAGCTCACTGTGAATTCCAGCGGGAGCAGCAGCAACCCGATCATCATCTCAGCCTATGGTAGTGGAGCCGCTCCTGTGATCAGCGGAAGCATCCTCACCTCGGGATGGACACAGTACCAAGGGAACATCTGGCGCACATCCGTTGCCGCACCGGTGAAACAGGTTTGGTCCAATGGTACATTGATGACCCTGGCACGGTTCCCGAACACCGGATGGCTTTACACCAGCTCGAGTTCGCAGACCCAGGTGAGCAGCGCCGGGATCACGCAAGGCAATGGTTATTGGAACGGTGGTGAACTGGTGCGGCGCACTTCCAACTGGAGCTACGAACGGGCGAACATCACCAACCACGCCAACGGAACCATCACCTCCGCTGCGGTCACGTACAGTTACGGAAGTGGCTGGGGGTTCTTCCTGCGCAACAAGCTTTCTGCATTGGACATAGCCAACGAGTGGTACTACGATGCCGCTTCGGGTTACCTGTATTTCTGGGCTCCGGGCAATGCCAACCCGAACAACCTATCGGTGTATGCATCGGTGCATGAACATGGTGTCGAGGCCGGCTGGCAGCGCCAGCATATCCGTATGGAAGGCCTTGCCTTTCTGGGCCAGTGGTACTCCGGCGTGTATGTCAATGGAGCCAGCAACGTGCGTGTCACGGGTTGCAGCTTCGAACAAATGGTGACATCGATCAAGAGCTTGGGCAACAATTGCACCTACTCGGGCAACACCATTACACGCACCTATGGAACGGGCATGAGCTTGATCGAGACCAACAGCCTGGTGGAGAACAACACGTTCGTGGATATCGCCCTGGAGCCGGGACTTGGAGAGAACGCATGGGGCTATTTCGGGATGTATATGATCGGCAGTGGCAATACCATCCGCACCAACAGCTTTGAGAACGTAGGGTATTCGGGCATCTTCATCGAGGGCAACACCCTTGTGGAGCGCAACGTGGTGACGAACGCGATGGCCATCCTGAACGATGGAGGTGGGATCCACTTCGACAATGTGAGCGGTGCGGTGATACAGGACAATATCATCAGTGAGCTACGCGGTGATCTGGAGAGTTCGTCCAGCACCACTTATATGTGTCACGGTATCTTCTTCGGCAATGCGGTGATCAACAACACGGTCGTACAACGGAACACGGTGAGCCGGTGCGACGGTTCGGGGATCTTCGTCGATCATACCCTCGTCTCGAACAACCTGCAGGTGAAGGACAATACCCTGTTCAACAACCGGACGCAGCTGACCATCACCGACTATTCCAATTACAACGGGCCTGGGGCCACACCACCCTATTTCAAGGCGCAGTACAACGATGTATACAGTGGCAACATCATGTACAGCGTGACCGCCGATCAGTTCTGCATGGAACAGCACGGCATGCACAGCAGCACCAACTTCGTGGACTACGGCACCTTCACGAACAACAAGTATTTCAATCCATACAATGAAATGAGCATCATGGTGTGGCGCATCGGCACTTCACAGATCATCTATTCCTTGGAGAAATGGCAGTTCGAGCGTAGCGAAGATGTAGGTTCCACTAGAAGTCCACAACGTCTGGAGATCTATGATGTGACCCAGGTCCACGGATCGAACATGATCACCAACGGACAGTTCAGCTCCAACCTGTCGGGGTGGTACGGTTGGCCTACACAAGGCGTGATGACACACGAGACGGGGATGTTGGACGGTGGTTCGATGAAGGTGCAATTCACCAACGGAAGCAGTTCGCCCGAATTCTACCTGCAGCACACACCCACCCAGACAAGTCTGCAGAACGGTTCGTGGTATGAGCTGCGCTACAGCACCAAGTCGTACACGGGAATGCATGGCAACATGAAGGTGGAGGTGAAGGGCCAGTCGCAAAGTGGTACCGGCGCGAACATCGTGTCCAAGATGGTACCGTTCGATCACCAGCGACGTGATATGACACTGGTCTTCCAGAGCGATCGGACCGAGCCAGGCCAGGCCTTGTTCTCGAATCGCCATACGGAAAGCACCTATTGGATAGACAACGTGGAACTCTACCGGGTGAGCGTGACCCCGGTCGACCCCTTGCAACGGCACATCATATTCAGGAACACTTCGTCCACCACTGCGAGTTTCTCAACGCCGGCCGGCTGCTGGTCGAACGTCGCGGGACAGCAGGTGAGCAACCCGGTATCCGTGCCACCCTACGGTTCGGTGGTATTGTATCGCACACAAGCGGTGGGTTGTGCTGCTGCCCCACCATCGTTGGGTGTGAAGGTGATGCTGGCCGGTTCCATGAATTGGGGCACCGGTCAGATGCGCAGCGACCTGCGCGCCTTGGGAGTGATCCCGACCTTGGAGCCATACACCGCCCTGGGCCTGCCAGTAATGAACTTCGGTGCCAGTATTGCACCAGGGTTGTTCAACCAGACCGGTTCCCAGGCCATCGTGGATTGGGTCCTGCTCGAACTGCGCTACACGGGGTCAGGTAATGCGGTCGCCGATCGCCGGGCGGCATTGGTCCGGGCCGATGGCCAGGTCGTGTCCACCGATGGATCGAACCAGGTGGTCTTCGCCGTGCCGGTGGCCGGAAAGCATCTGGCGGTCCGCCATCGGAACCACCTGGGTGTGATGACAGCCAACCCGATCGAGTCAAGCGGTATCACCGTTGACCTGACCACCCAGAACGTAGCGCTTTACGGAACGAATGCCATGCAGGTACAGGGCAATGTGCGGGCGCTGTGGGCCGGCGATTCCAGTGGTGATGGCATGTTACGATATACCGGTACTGGGAATGACCGCGATTTCATCCTGGAGGCCATCGGTGGCCTGGTGCCCACGGCGTCGGTGGTGGGATACCGTGCCGAGGATGTCAACATGGACGGATGGGTGAAATATACGGGGGTCGGCAATGACACGGACGTCGTGCTCAGCGGGATCGGCGGGGTGGTTCCCACGATCGTACGGGAGCAGCAGTTGCCCTGAGCATATCAGATCCGTTCCAGCGAAGCAGCGGGCATCCAACCCACATTGCCATTCGGCAATCGGACCTCGTACCACGTGTCGCGGTCCTGCAACACCTGCACCTTCGTGCCCTTGTGAAGCATGAAGAGCACCGTGGCACCATTGCGTGGTTCGCCCAGCACATCGACTTTCGGTGCAAGGATGATGGCAGCACTATCATCTTGAAGAGCCGATGAGCGTACCGCAGCGAAGGTGACGGACACCACCGTGAAGATCAGGAGCAGGCCGCCCAGTGCGAACAACGCGCCGCGCAACCCACGCCCCTGCACCAGCAATGCTGCGGCCAGCACGATGAAGAAACCGTACACGCCCCACAGCGAACGGCGCGCCCAGGCATCGATGTCCGTGCCTCCCTGCAACTTGCTCCAGGTGGCACCCAGTGTGAAGCCCGGCAGTTCGTTCAAACGATCCACCACCTGCTGGCGTGCGTGGTCCAGATTCTCCTGGATATCGTCATCCGCAGGGGCCAGACGAAGTGCTCGTTCGTAGTGAAGGATGGCCCGCGGCACATCGCCCGAACGAAAGTGACAGTTGCCGATGTTGAACAACAGGCCGGCCGAGGACCATGTGGTGTTGACGGAATCGAAAAGTTGGAGCGCCCGCTTGTAGTCGCCCTCGGCATAGGACGAAGTTCCCTGGGCCACAAGTTCCTCCGCCTGCTCCCGGCTAAGTGCCTGCGAGCATAACGGGACCGCACATAGAATGAGGATCAGGATGTACGGCGCTCTCATTTGCGAAGGATCCTTTCCAGGTTGGTGATCATGGTGGTGGCCGCATCCAGGAGCTCCTGTCGTGGGCGGTCCTCCACAGGTGCGAAACGGGCCATGTCGCAGGTGGCGATCAAGCGTGCATACTCCTCCGCGACGGCCTCGCCGCCATCGTAGGCCGACAGTGCCTCCTTGGCCCGTGGTCCTGAGATCTCGGCCACACCGAGCCCGAGCTTGTCGGCCATGTACCCGTTCAAAGCCTTGCTGAGCGCGGCATGGAACGGGCCGGGTGCATTCTCCTTGAGCGCTGCCGCCGCCTGTTGCAAATGCCTTCTGGCCACTTGATCCGCACGCTTGCGCCGCATGCCGCCCACATCGGCAAGACGGCTATCGCGGCGTTGGCGCCAGAGGAGGAAGAGCAGGAACCCCAATGCAGGCGCCCCCATGCCCACCCAATAGGCGGGCGCACCATACAACTGTTCGCCTTTGGGGCGTAGGTCCAGATCGTCCACGCGGATGTAGCGGATGTCCGTATCCAACACCTGGACATCGGTCTTGCGTTGACGCGGTGCGGTTGAAAGCGCACCGTCCTTGCCCGGAAGCACCTCCACGACGATGGGGTCCGCCTGGTGGGTCCGGTAACTCGCCGCCTTCGGATCGAACCAACTGTAGACGATCCCATCGAGGGGGTAGGAGCCTTCGTAGCGCGGTATCACCAGATATTGGAATTCACGGGTGCCGCTCATGCCATTGGCGTTCACCGTGATGCGGTCCACCACCTTGGGATCATAGGTTTCGAAGTCGGTCGGCAATTGAAGCTTGGGTGGGTCCAGCAACTTCAACTGTCCACGCCCACTGAACTTCAATGTGATCTCGATGGCCTCGTTGGCCTGCACCTCGGTGCGGTCCATGCTCGCGCTCAACTGCAGTTCTCCCACCGCCCCGTTGAACCCCGCCGGTGGATCGGGCGGAAGCGGAAGCGCGGTGAACTCCACGGCGTTGCTC
>JBGTIB010000053.1:0-5973 GCA_041745875.1 Flavobacteriales bacterium
TGCGCCAGATCATCTGGGCCATGAGCAGTGATCAGGGCGATCTGGAGGACCTGGTAGCCTATGCCACGGGGTATGCACGCAAGTACCTCTCCGAGCATGGGCTTCGGACCGAGATAAGGACCGAAGGACCCTGGCCGCGGATCACCCTTAGCCCCGAGCAGCGGCGCAACCTCTTCCTCGTGCTGAAGGAGGCCCTCCACAACGTGGTGAAACATGCCAGGGCCGATCATGTGAATGTGTCGCTGGCTTGGGATGGACAGCTACGGATGAGCATCAGTGACAATGGCGTGGGCTTCAGCGGAGCATCCGCTTCCGGCAACGGCCTGGGTAACATGCGCCAGCGCATGGCCGCGATGGGCGGCCACTTCGAGGTCATGAACGGCGACGGCACCACCCTTCGATGCACCGTACCGTTGACGGGCGCTTGATGACAATACGGACAAACAACCACTAACGAACGTTCTATTGCAACCTACGCATGAAGGGGCCACCTTCGCCGATGCGTGCCAGCCCATGGATGGGGCATGACCATAGCACGTGCATTCCATTCATCATCGAGCCACGGGGACCATGGAAAGAACACACCTTGGGAAACACAGCGATGCCGCTCCGGTGCGCATCAGCATCGTGGAGGATGAACCCTCCATCCGGGAAACCCTGTCTAGCCTGCTAGGCTGGGAGGATGGCTTCGAATTCGTCCGTGCATACCCCAATGCCGAAACCGCCCGCGAAGGCCTGCCGGCGGATGATGTGGGGCTGGTGATCATGGACATCGGTCTTCCGGGCATGAACGGCATCGACCTGGTGCGGGAGCTTGTACACATCATGCCCGACACGCAGTTCCTTATGTACACCATGCACGATGATGACCACCGTGTGTATGATGCCCTGAAAGCGGGGGCCAACGGCTACCTGCTGAAGAGCAGTTCACCGGACGAGATCATCGCCGGACTGCAGGAACTGTTGGCAGGTGGAGCACCGATGAGCACCGCCGTTGCGCGCCGGGTCATCAACCACTTCAGGCCCATCCAATCACGCAACGACCAGGGCAAGGACAAGCTCAGCGACCGCGAGTTCCAGGTGCTCGCGTTGTTAGCGGAAGGTCTGTTGTACAAGGAGATCGCCGAACGCCTAGGCCTCACCGTGGGCACCGTGAAGCAGCACATTCACCGCGTGTATTCCAAGCTCCATGTGCAGAACCGGGTGGAAGCGGTGAACAAGTACTTTGGCAACTGAGAACGCCCCCCTGGCCGGCTTTCATCACCCAGAATATGAACCTGAACCCTGCCGGGGCCTTGCTGGTTCTTACCTGCCTCGCGCAATGTGACGTTGGTGCCCAACAACGGCTGGGCAATACCATGCAACAGTTGCCGCCCTTCGCGGACAGCGTGTTGCACCAAGGCATGCAGGACATACTCGTGGCCATGGACGCCTTCCATGCCGAGCGGAGCATGGACCTGATCGGTAAGGCAATGCAGCGTGCAGAGGCTGATGGGGACCCCGAGGTATTGCACTACCTGCTGGGCTACCGCGCGGAAGTGCTCTACTACGAAGGTCTCTTCAACGACGCCATGCGCGACCTGGACCGTTGCGAGGAGCTGGCGGTGGAACTTGGTGACAGCACCTTGATCGCCAATGTTTACAACCTGAAAGGCTTGTTGCATGAGAACATCCAGGATAGCCGGTTGGCACTACCCTACCTGCGGCTGGCCTTGGACTGGTTCCCGAACAAGCCTGCCGCGCGCTACCCGGTCTCCGAACTGCACCATATCCACGGGAATCTGGGCAGCCACCTCACCACGCTGGACCGCCTGGACAGTGCGTCGCTGCACCTGAAACTCTCCCTGCACTATGCGCGCATCGCAAATGCCCCCCGCGCCATCGCCGTCGCACATTGGTCCTCGGGAAATCTCTACCTGAAAAGACAACAGGCCGACAGCGCCTTGTGGCATTTTGACCAGGCCGTGCGCGTGGCGAACGATGCCCGTGACCGGGATATCGGCGTCGATGCCCTGGTGGGGCGTTGCCTGGCATTGGTGGCGCTGGGTAGACCGGATGAGGCCCGGCACGCCTTGGACAGCACGGCGCTATACCTCGCACGCCACCGCGAAGGCATCGGACTGGTCACCCAGCGCAACTATGCCCGTACGGCTTCAGCCGCGGCCAATGCCTTGGGCGACCTGCCGCGTGCTTTGTTGCTGTTGGCACAATGGCACCGCATAGACAGCACCATCACGGCGCACAACATCCATACGGCACTGGCCACCCAGGCTGAACTGCTGGAGACGGACAAAACACTGGCCGTGGAGCGATTGGAAACGCTGCGTTATGCGGAGACGCTGGCCTATGAGCGCAGCACACGGACCATCATCATCGCTGCCGCTGCCTTGTTGCTGGTGGTGCTCTGCCTGCTGTACGTGGTGAACATCAAGCGCCTGCGCCAGAAGGAGCGGCTGGCGCATTTGCAGTTGTTGCGCGTGGAGCATGAAAGGACCATCGATGAGTTGCGCATACGCGACCAGGTGGGGCGCGACATGCACGACGATCTGGGCGCTGGGCTCAGCGCATTGAAACTGCACACCGAACTGGTGGCCCGATCGGAGAAGGACCCCAACAAGCGCGTCCAGTTCAACGCGATGGCACGGCAGAGCGGAGAGCTCATCGCCAGTATGCGGCACATCATCTGGGCCTTGAACGCGGGCAAAAGCAGCCTGGAGGACCTTGCGGCATACGTGACCGGGTACACGCGCAAGCTGTTGGACGAGCAAGGGCTGGCAGCGGAAGTGCATTGCGATGGCCCCTGGCCACCGATGGTGTTGGGGGCGCAACAGCGGCGCAACCTGTTCCTGGTGGTGAAGGAAGCATTGAACAATGTGGTGAAACATGCCCAGGCCACGCGGGTGGAGTTGCGCATGTCATGGGACAATGGCCTGCACATGGTGATCCGGGACAATGGCCTTGGCATTCCCGGGGGGGCTTCGGAGAACGGCAACGGCCTGCGCAACATGCGGTTACGCGTGGCGGAGATGGGTGGTGAGATCGCCTTCCACAGTGGCCCGGGGACCGTGGTGGAAGTGCATATACCAGCCGAAGGCTTGAACAAAAGTTACGTTGACGGTACGCCTCCGCTTACGGACCTTCGCCCTTCATGAGCGACCCGATCCGCATCGGCATAGTGGAGGATGAGCCGAATATCCGGAGCATGCTTTCGGAACTGTTCGCTGCCGAGCCGGGCTTTGCCGTTGGCAAGGCCTACAAAAACGGGGAGCAGGCACTGCAAGGACTGCCCAACGATGCACCCGATGTGGTGCTCATGGACATCAGCATGCCGGGTATCAGCGGTATCGAATGCGTACGGCAACTGGCACCGGGCATGCCCGATACGCAGTTCCTCATGTTCACCATGCACGAGGAGGATGAACGGGTCTTCCAAGCCCTGCGATCGGGGGCCAACGGCTACCTGCTTAAGAGCAGCACGCCGGACGAGATCATCAATGCCGTGCACGAGCTGGTGCAGGGTGGCGCACCGATGAGCATGCAGGTAGCGCGGCACGTGATCGTCCATTTCCGTGAAACAACAGCGTCTGCCGACCTGAAGGAACATGGCCTTAGCAAACGCGAATCGGAGCTGCTGGAACTCCTTGCCCAAGGCCTGTTGTACAAGGAGATCGCCGACCGCATGGGCCTCGGCATCGGCACGGTGAAACAGCATATCCACCGCATGTACGGGAAGATGCATGTGCAGAACCGCACCGAGGCGGTGAACAGGTATTTCGGGCGGTAGTCCGCGCCCATTGTGGCGATCGTCAACAAATGATCTATTGTAGGGCAGTTGTGGGTTTGGGTCCTTTGTATCCAAACTCACTTGAATGATCTGCGCGCCCCCTACCGAACCATGGTGGTGGCGCACGGACACTGGTTCCGCGAAAAACCCCTTCAACCATGATGCACATTCGACCAATATTGATCGCTCTCCTACTGTGTATCAGTAGCACTTCCGCTCTGGCGCAGCACCCGCAATGGATCGCCAGCTTCCAGGAGAGCACAGGTCCAGCCAGCTCGTTGTATGAGTTTATCTCCAGTGGCTTGGACAGTCAGGGGAACATCATTGCGATATCGCGGATCACTGCGAACACCGCGTTCCTGGGTGAAACCATCCCTTTTGTGCCCTTCCAGGCACCTATTCCTCAGGACAAGCATTTCGCCATTGTCGCTGTCGATACTTCCGGAACCTTGCTCTGGCACAAAACCTTGGGTTGCAACGCTGTTGGGAGCGAGCTAGGTCAAACTACACTAAGCATTGACGAAGAGGATCGGATACACCTCTATCTCGCCAGCCAGGGTACTCAAACATACCGTTTCCAGGATACCACCATGACCCTCAGCGAGGGGATCATGTTCCGCCTGCAGGCTGATGGCACCTTTGATGAAGTGACGATGACCTTGCCCTACAGCCCAGGGAACTATGCGACCAATTGGCGGTACATGCGGGGGCACTACTACGGCATGTTGGGTTCATTCACGTTCCAAAAGCGTTCCTTGACCGGCGCCGTAGTGCTGAGCATTCCCTACAACTTCAATAGCTGGCCCCGTGTGCCCGTGTTCACCGTGTTGGCGGACAGTAGCTTGGTGGTTGCTGGATCCTGGCCGGACACGGCCCCGTTGAGCGGGCAGACGATCGATGGCCCGATCTCCAATGCGTGCATCTATGCCTACCGCTTCGATAAGGACGGAGTGCTGCGCTGGTACAAGTCCTTCGCATCCGACGCGGTGGATCCGAACAGGGGTGTTGGGAGCATTGCAGAAACCCCGGATCTTGGGCTTGTAATTCTGGCTCAACATGTGCAGCCAGTCACATTCGCCGGGGAGGATTTCGGTGGTCTGGGCACCATTACCAATAAGGCATTGTTCATGTTCGTGGACAGCCTGGGTAACGAAGAGGCTGGCGTACAGATCGGAAGCCCTGCGAGCCTTCTCCCTACTACGGGTTCTGTGGCCACCACCCCGGATGGTCGCACCTTCTTCAGCTTGCGGGTACCAAGCTTTGCAACACTGAACGGTACCTATACATCGGTCGGTGGGCCGTCCGTGGCCCACGGGCGCATCCACCCACAAGATGGCATCGTGTACCTCGACTTCATCACCTCGCTCAATTCCCAGAATGCGCGAACTGGAGGCGTGCTGCCTTTCGACAATGGCTACTACGTTCTGGGGCAATGCGACCCCACGTTGAACGTGCGTGCCACCTGCCTGCCAGTCCTCCAGGCCACGGCCTATGCGACATACGTGAACGATGCCCCCAAGCCCGTACCGCAGATCGACTACACGCTCACGCAGTCCACCGGCGAGCGCATGCTGATCGCGGTATCCAACAACTCCATTGATGCGGACAGCCATGCGTGGAACTTCGACGATGGTGGCAGCAGCACGGGCGCCGAACCGGCCCACGAGTACCTGAACGGAGGTAACTACCAGCTGTGCTACACCGCCACCAACGCCTGTGGCAGCACTTCGGAGTGCCAGCCCGTGGCCTTCTTCGGTGGCTTCAAGATCACCCCTTCACGTGGCTCCGAAGGCAGCGTGGCCCTGGCCGATGTGCGGGGCGGCGAGGTGGAGACCATGCTCTCCATGCGCCTGGTACGCACTGGCTTCCCGGACGTGCCCTTCTTCGGACTGGAACCCGCGACCGATCCCTACCTGCGCCCATTCCTGTATGCCCGCGTGGACCTCGCCGGTGTGGACCTGGGCCTCTACGATGTGGAACTGACCCTGCCCGATTCTGTGGTGACCATCGTCAACGCCTTTGAAGTGGTGGAAAGCGAAGCGATCGACCTGGTGATGCGGCAGCTGCCCGGCAATCCGACGAACAACGTGGAGGATGGCATTGTGCAGCTGATCAGCCCCCAGATCCGCAGAGCGGGCCTTGGCTTGCACACCTCCGGTTTCACCATTCGCAACGAGGGCAACGAGATC
>JBGTIB010000054.1:0-9931 GCA_041745875.1 Flavobacteriales bacterium
GCGGCCGTGCTGTGCTTGAGCAGCAGATCGTGGCTCGCGCAGGCGACCTCAACACCATTGATATGGCAGGACTGATGAGCGGACAGTACATGGTGCAGCTCATCACGGAGCAATGGGTACGGACCCAGCGCGTGCAGCTGCTACGTTGAGCAACTTGTCACTGATCATGAAGAAGCCCCCGGACACCCGGGGGTTTCTTCATTTCTACACAACGCTGGTCAGGCATGCCGGTTCCTTGGCCGGCCCTTGGGACCTCGATCATGGATGACATGCTCAGGACCTATCCTGGCCTGGGCCATATCCCGGTTACAGGTCAGCCGAGGTCTTTCACCAAGTTTTCCCTGCTCATGGTATCCCATGGCCTAGGGCGTCGACCCGAATGGTATATAATGCTGTCGCTGTGCAGGTCGTCCCCTTCGTCAATGGACGCGTATTGGTCTTCACACTTATGGGGTCTGTAACCCTGGTCAGCCACTGGGCCTAAGGCCAAGGAAGTGTATCGGACCTTGGGACCCCGACCCCACCTACTGCACCCCACGAGGCAATGAGGAGAAGACGGTCCAGTAGCAAAGGGGGGCGTTACATTTGGGCACCCGCCGACCCCCAACAACCCAATCCACGAACATGACACTTTCAGTACGTTGTTTATTGGCATCCGCCCTGCTTTTCTGCACCACCGGATGGACCTTTCAGGTGATCGCACAAGGTAATTGCGAGAACTCCGCACAGTTCCCACTTGACCCCGTAGCCGTAACTTCCTTGGGGAATGTGCAGGAGGTGTCCCTTTGCATTTATTTCCAGGAGTTCACCCAGTTCACTGCCATCCAGGCAGGCGGCACTTATGTGTTCACGGCAACTGAGAATGGATATATCACTGTGCGGGAAGGTGCTGTAGGAGGTGTCGTGTTGGCACAGGGTGTGAGTCCTGTGGAAGTGAGCACAACGACCAACGCGGACCTTTACGTCCACTATAATGTGGATGAAACGTGTGCCACGGCGACTGTGTGCCAGGTCACGACCGTACAACTCCTGCTGGATTGTACCCAGCCTGAGGTCAGCTTCGCCACCAGTGCCGATTGCACCGATTCGACCTACTTCATTACAGTGACGATCTCCGATCTTGGGGATGCCACGACGGTTGATATTACCAACACCGGCGGGGCCGACACGATCACCGCAGTGGGGGTCGGCACCTATGAACTGGGTCCGTTCTCCAGTATTGATGGTGTTTCAGTGACCGTGGTACACAACGACGATCCGTTGTGCAACATCAATTCCCCCCTTTTTCAGAACCCCATTTGTCCTGAACTTGTGGTATGCGGCCAGCCTCCCCTGGAGGAAACCTATTGTTATGTGGCGAATGACCTGAGTGCATGGTCATATGCTGCTGTCGGCGGTGGTTCCCTTAGGCTACGTTTCCTGCGGGGGACCATCGAGAGCAACTTCTACGATCAACTAAGGATCTACGAGGGGACGGACAACAACGGGGACCTCTTGTTCTCCCACGACAATACCACGGCCCATAACCTGGGTCCTGTAGGTAGCGCGGTGCTCAACACGATCGGCAATTACTATGATGTGGAGGTATACTCCACCATCGGCAGCATCTATATGGAGATGGGGTCGGATGGAAGCGTGGAGTGTGCCACCACACCAACTTACGATCCCTGGGAGTGGGAAGTAGTTTGTCTTGATTGCACCATCCCGGTCGCCAACGTGACCGTGGTGGATGATTGCCCGAATAACCAATTCAGTATTCCGGTCAATGTGACCTCCACCGGCGATGGCGCTGTCGTGAATATCTCCTACACGGTCAACGGTGGCGCACCTACGATCGTGCCGGATGTAGGGGTGGGTGAAACCATAGTAGGCCCGTTCACCATCAATGACGTGGTGAATGTTACGGTCGAACATGAGAGCAACGCTTTGTGCAATATCGAGTTCGGTGATATCACGGACACCGACACTTGTCCGAACCTTATCGTTTGCGGTGCCATCGCACTTGAGGAGACGTATTGCTATGAGGGCAATGACATACAGGACTGGCTGTACCAGTCGGTCGGTGCAGGAACACTGCGCCTGACGTTCGGTCGGGGTACGATAGAGAGCAATACGTTCGATGATCTGAGCATCTATGACGGTACTGACAATACCGGCCCTGTATTGTTCTCCCACACCAATGCAGTTACCTACAACCTGGGTCCGGTCGGCAGTGCGATCCTGAACACCAGTACGAATTTCTACGGTGTAGAGGTCTACTCGACCACGGGGAGCCTGTATATGGAAATGTCCTCGGACGCAAGTGTGCAGTGTTCCTCAATGGCGGATTACGACCCCTGGGAGTGGGAGGTGGTCTGCCTCGATTGCACCGTTCCTCAGGTGAGTGCCACAGTAGTGGATGATTGTGATACCGATGAGTTCTCGGTCCCTGTGGAGGTGACCGACACCGGTGATGGAACCACAGTGGACATTGTCTACATCCTGGATGGTGACACCATCATTGTGCAAGGTGCAGGTGTCGGCGTGACGACCCTGGGACCGTTCCCACTCGGATCCACAGTGAACGTGAGCGTTGAGCATGAGACGAATCCACTTTGCAACATCAGTTTGGGGAACTTCACAGATACAGGGCTTTGCCCGAACCTGATCACGTGCGGGGAACCGGCATTGGAAACCACGTATTGCTATGGCCCTTTTGACAACACATCCTGGGGTTATCAGATCGTCGGGTCCGGGACCCTGCGCCTCACCTTCATAAGGGGAACGATCGAGAGCAATTTCTTCGATAACTTGAGCATCCATGATGGTACGGACAATACAGGCCCACTGCTGTTCTCACACAACAGTATGGACATCTACAATCTCGGGCCGGTGGGTAGTGCGGTATTGAATGCCAGCACGAATTTCTACGGGGTCGAGGTCTATTCCACGACAGGGAACCTGTTCATGGAGATGTCCTCGGATGGCTTTGTGGATTGCTCGAGTTCAGCCACATACGACCCCTGGGAATGGGTAGTGGTATGCTTGGATTGCGAGTTGCCCGACGCCTCGGCCACCGCCATACAGAACTGTACGGACAGCACTTTCGTGCTGCCGGTGAACATCGTGTCGACAGGGAGCGGTGCCACTGTGAACATCGTGTACACGGTGAACGGCGGACCCGACCAGTCCGTTGATGGGTTGGGTACTGGTGAAAGCGAGTTGGGACCTTTCGCGTTCGGTGATGTAGTGAACGTGTTGATCGAACATGAGGACAACAGTTTGTGCAATGTGACCCTGGGCGACTTCACGAACCCACCGATCTGCCCGCAGATCATTTGTGGGGCTGAAGAACTGATGGAAACCCATTGTTACACGTTCAACGACAACTCAGCATGGTCCTATGAATTGGCCGGAGGAACCGGTGCGTTGCATCTCACATTTATCCGGGGGACCATTGAAAGCAGCACTTGGGACCGGGTGCGGATCTATGATGGGGCGGACAATACAGGGACGTTGTTGTTCTCGCATACCAACACATTGACCTACAACCTTGGTCCGATCGGAAGTGCGGTACTGAATGCTTCGGGCAACTATTATGGGGTGGATGTGGTATCCACCTCTGGCGGCCTGTACATGGAAATGGAATCGGATGGGATCATTGACTGCAGTTCAAGCACTGATTATGATCCTTGGGAATGGGAGGTGTATTGTGTTGGCTGCCAAGCCCCGGGCATCAGCTACAACATGGTTCCCAACTGTTTCGATCGCACCTTCACGACGGAAGTGATCGTGACACAAGCTCCTCCTGCGGAAGGTCTGCTGATCGAGAACGTCCTTACCGGGGAGAACATCATGGCAAATGCAACGGGCGTCTATGGGTTCGGACCGTACGACCAGGATGCACCGACCGCCTTTGAGATCATCGGCTTGGACAACCCATTATGTTCCTATTTCAGCGATACCACGACCTACGCCAGTGAGGACTGCGTGCTTCGCACCTGTGGGTTCGACAATTTTGAGTATTGCTACATGAACGATGAGGACCGGTGGTACACCTTTCAAGCGGATGCGAGCGTACCCATCACCATCGGCTTCCTGGAAGGACAGATGTTGCCCGGTGACTTCATCGTTGTATACAATGGCTACGACGAGAATGCAGCCGTGATCTATCAGGGCAACAATCAGGGCAACCTATCGGGCTTCGCGGTGAACTCCCAGAATGCCAATAATGTGCTCACGCTCCGGATCAACTCCAACGCCACGGGATCTTGCGATGATGGCCAGGCCACCACTCCTCTGAGGTGGTATGTGGCATGCGGTGCTGTAGGGGTCGACGATATGGTGGAAGGCGACTTCAGCATGTTCCCGAACCCGACCAATGGCCTGCTGTACATCAACCTGGGCAATGAGGACCACGGTAAGTTGCAACTGCGCCTGTTGGATATGAGCGGCCGTGCTGTGATCGAGCAACAGATCGTGGCGCGCGCAGGCGAACTCAACACCATTGATATGGAAGGACTGATGAGCGGGCAATACATGGTTCAACTCATCGCGGAGCAATGGGTACGGACCCAGCGTGTGCAACTGGTGCGTTGAGCTGCTTACCACTGATAATGAAGAAGCCCCCGGATCCCCGGGGGTTTCTTCGTTACATGCCATAATGCTTGTCGGCCATGCAGGTTGTTGAAGGTCCTTTCTGTCAGATCTTCATCCTTGGGCCGAACCCTATTCCACGTCGATCAGGAACTCATCCGCGAAGATCCAGGATGGTCGACCACTACCGGGATGCCACTCCGGGCAGGGTCCGGCGGAACGGGCAATGATCTTCACATACCGGGCACGCTTCACGAATTCATCGGTCCAAAGTTCCATGCTGTGGCTGCCTTCCAGATCACGCGGTACGGTATGCGTGGCATGCACGGTGCTCCATTGTCTTCCGTTCGTACTGACGGCGAATTCCACTTCGGAAGGGTACCAGATCCAACTGCGCTCATTCTGAAGAACACCCAACCCCAAACGAGTGATGCGCTGCGGACGGCCAAGGTCCACGGTGGCGAGCAGGTCCTGGCCTTCGAATCCCTGCCATTCCCCTGTACGGAAATCACTGCCGCCACGCTCACCATCCACCAAGGCCTGTTCGCCACCGGCTGAGTACTGTGGTGCAGGCTCGCTTTCCAATGTCATGGTCCGGCTCCCATCGATCAATTTGAACCTGGCCGATACGGGGAGCGAACGGATGCCTTCGCCGCCATCATTCGGAACTTGGCGCACTGCTACGGCCTCCAAATGGGTATCCATGTCGATGACCAGAGGTCCTTCATGAGCCTGCCAGTCGCCACCGTTGATCCGATGGAGCAGTTCGGCATGTGGATCACTGCAGGAAATATCCACTTCCATCGACTCTGTAAGAACGGCGCTCGGGGCATGTATGATCGGGACGGGAACCCAACGTGGCAATATGAAAGGATCCTCCTCTTCCATGACATCGACAGGCTTGGAACCCGGACGGGGCCCCAACTCGAAGTGGAGATGCCCGCCTTCTGCCAGCTCCGCGTGTGCAAGCGTGCGAAAGGCCTTGGTATCCTCATCGTTCCATTCGATGCTTACCACATGGTCACGGGATCCGGCCTCCGCGGCTCCTGTGATGCGCAACGTACGCTCTGGGCCCAGCATGATCGATACTTCCTCGAACAGGGGAATGCCTAGGGAATAGTGTGCTGAGCCCGGTGTTATGGGGTGGAACCCCAGCGCACTGAGGACATACCACGCGCTCATCTGGCCACAATCCTCATTCCCGGAAAGGCCGTCCGGAGCATCCTTGTACAGCTCGCGCATGATGCGTGACACATACAGATCCGTAGTGAACGGCCTGTCCGATAGGTTGTAGAGATAGGCAAAGCCATGGCTGGGTTCATTGCCGTGCGCGTATTGCCCGATCATGCCGGAAATGTCACTCTGATCCCGCCCGGTCGTTCGCTCTTCGGCAGTGAAGAGCGCGTCCAACTGTCGTGTCAATTCCGCCCTTCCGCCCAACAGGCCGATGAACGTGGTCATATCGTGGGGCACGAAGAAGGCATAATGCCAGGCATTGGCCTCGGTGTAGTGGAAGTTCACTTCATGGGGGTCGAAGGGCTCAATGAAGCCCCCGTTGCGCCGGGGTCGGAAGAACTTGGTTCCGGGATCATACAGGTTCTGCCACTGTCTGCTTCGCAAGGTGAAGCGGTCTGCGATATCCTGCCTTCCCAACGCCTCCGCCATTTGCGCTATGCACCAGTCATCGTAGGCATATTCAAGCGTTCTGCTTACGCTCTCCGGACCATCCTCGCTGCTGATGTACCCGCGTTCCTTGTATGCGTCCAGGCCGTAGTGGTCGGCTTCAGCGCTGGCGACCATGGCCTGCAAGGCCAGGTGCGCATCAAAGCCCCTGATGCCTTTGAGGTAAGCATCAGCGATCACGCTGACGCTGTGATAGCCGATCATGCAGTCCGTTTCGTTCCCCCAGAGTTCCCACACAGGGAGTCGCCCGCCCTGTGTGTAATGCAGGAGCATGGTGCGGATCCAATCGCGTGTGCGTTCTGGTTCCAGGATCGTCATCAGCGGATGCAATGATCGGAACGTATCCCACAGACTGAAGATCGTATATACGTCGTGGTCGGCGTGATGTATTTCCCCGTCCATGCCACGGTAGTTCCCGTCCACATCGTTGAAGATGCAGGGTGCGATCATGCTGTGATAGAGTGCCGTATAGAAAATACGTTGCTCTTCGCGTCCGCCTCCTTTCACGTGGACCCTCCCCAAGGTGGCATTCCAGGTCGATTCGGCCTCTCTGCGCACACGGTCGAAGTCCCAGTGGGGGACCTCGACATCCAGGTTGGCTCGGGCACCTTCGATGCTCACGGCGCTGATACCCACTTTGACCACCAGCGTCTCACCCGCCAGATCCCCGAAGGAAAAATGGTCCTTTTCCTTGCCGAAGGCCGCGATCGCGCCTGCCAGGGACCGCTGCCCATCATTCTCCAACATGGGATGATCGAAGCGGATGCAGAAGAACAAACGCTGATCGGAAGCCCACGATGAGGAGCGACGTTCGCCTACCACCTCGCGATCGTTCACCCGCACGATGCTTGTCGTTCGAACGAAATCGCGATGCTCCAGGTCAAGGATCACATGGGCCGTGCTACCCCTTGGATAAGTGTACCGATGAACCCCCACCCGCTGCGTGGCGGTCAATTCCACGGTCACGTCGGGTTCATCCAGATGCACCCGGTAATATCCTGCCGAGGCTTCCTCGGTTTCTTTTCTGAACGAGGAGCGGTATTCATCGGGATCGGTGGAAAATGATCCGCTCATGGGCATCAGCAGGACATCGCAGAGGTCGGAAACCCCGGTGCCGCTTAGATGCGTATGGCTGAAACCGTAAATGACACTGTCGCCATAGTGATAGCCGCTGGCTCCATCCCAATCATGGATCCCATCGGGACGTGTATCAGGACTTAACTGCACCGATCCGAATGGGACGCAGGGGCCAGGGAAGGTATGTCCGTGCCCACCGGTGCCGATGAAAGGGTTGACCAGGTCGCGGGCGATGTTCGGGAATTGGGCGCTGACTTTCGAACAGAAGGGTGCAACGACGCACAGCATCGTCGATGCAAGTACCACCACCAACTGGTTGGCAGTGCCTGGCCCCGGTCGCAACGCTTCAGTCAACTTGTGGATCCTGTACGACATGGAGGGATGGTCATGTGTTCATGGTGGTCAGGGCAGCAGCGCCCAAAACTCCGGCATCATCATTCGGCAATTTTCCAAGCCCCAGTGCCACCTTGCCCCGATGTATTTGGAGGAGGGCCTCCTCGAAAGCGGGGCGCAATGGGTTCAACAACAGGTCGCCGCTCCTCGCAATGCCACCCACCAGGACGATGCGCTGAGGAGGCACCAAGGCCACCGCATTCGCCAGGCCTATCGCCAACCATCGCGCCGTGACCTCGAACGTGTGCAGTGCCGCAACGCTGCCTGCATGCGCGGCGTCGGCCACAGGTTTCACTCCATCCTCGATCAGCACGGGATCTTCCGGGGACAGCTCATCGTAGGTGGCACGAATGCCGCGAATGCTGACATAGGCCTCCAGGCAGCCACGTCGGCCACAAGTGCAGGGCCGACCTTCCGGGATCAGTGTGATGTGTCCCAATTCACCCGCATCACCTCTTGGTCCCAACAGGAGTGCGCCATCCACGATGAGCCCACTGCCCAGCCCGGTCCCCAGGGTCACCACCAACAGATCGGTGCATCCGATGCCTGCGCCGTAGCGCAACTCGCCAAGAGCTGCGGCGTTGGCGTCATTCCCCAGTGTACACGGGATACCCAGTCGCGCCTCAAGCAGGTCCCTCAGTGGTAGATGTCCCTTCCAAGGCAGATTCGGCGCTTCATTGATGATGCCCGAAAGTTGATCCCCGTTCGGTGCTCCGATGCCGACGCGCAGACCGTCCCTTTCCGCCTGAGAAGGCTTAAGTGGGCCACTGAGCAACGTGTTCACCGAAGCGGCCAAGGCATCCACGAGATCACTTGGTGCGCGATGGACCTGGGTGGAAAAGAAGCTAGTGGCCACGACCTGTCCATTGCGAACCAGACCCAACTTGGTGGTGGTGCCTCCGATGTCGATCCCAACGGTCATGCTGCGATAGTAGCCGGACGTGATCCCCTGAACCCGAAGTAGGCCAGGTAAACGTAGCACAGGATGAGTACCAGGAAAGAACCCTGCAGGCCGACCGGCCCATCGGCGACCGCTCCCTGAAGTGCCGGTACGATGGCGCCACCGACGATCATCATCACCAACAAACTGCTTCCCTGACCGGTATCCTCCTTCAGCCCCTGGATGGACAGGGTGAAAATGTTGCTCCACATGATGGAGTTGAAAAGGCCCACTGCCGTAAGGGCCCACAGTGCTGAAGCCCCACCGCCCACGGATGCATGGAACAAAAGGACCACGGCCACCAACGAGAACACGCCCAAAGTCCGATCCGGACCTGTGCCGACCAGTCGGAAGATGAGGATATTGCCACCGATCAACGCGAGCATCGGAAAGAACGCTGCCAATTCCACACCACTCTCCACATGGTTCACGGCGTAGAGGACCAGGAACAGCAGTGCACCTGATGCGATCATCACCAGATCCCGCCTATACCTCGTCATCTGGCTCATGGACGCGGCACCCAGGAACCTTCCCACCATGGCGCCACCCCAGTACAGGCTCAAGTACATCTTGGCATCATCGGGTCCCAGCCCGGCGATGCCTTCCAGGCCTATAAAGTCGATCATCAAACTGCCGATCGCCACCTCCGCACCCACATAACAGAAGATCGCCACCATTCCTGCCCGCAAGTGTGTGTGACGCAGGGCATGGCTACGGCCGGGTACGGGCACGACCACTGGTTCCGGCAGGCGTGTATACAACACCCACACCGCCTGGAGCAACAGCACCATGGCGAAGATCACATATGGCCAGCGCACGGCCTGGTCCCCGGCGAAGTAGTGGAAGATGAAGGCACCGCCCACAATGGGAGCCAGGGTGGTGCCGAGTGAGTTGAATGCCTGGGCCAGGTTCAGCCGGCTGCTCGCTCCAGCCGGATCTCCGATCAGCGCCACGAAGGGGTTCGCGGCGATCTGAAGCAGTGTAAATCCCGAACCGAGCACGAACAGCGCGAAGAGGTACCCACCATACCATTGTAGGTAGGTGGCAGGCAGGAATAGGGCACAACCCAAGGTGGATAAGAGCAATCCCGCCAACAATCCACGCTTGTATCCAACGCGCTGTAAGGGGTCCACCCCACGCCTGGAGATCAGATAGTAGGTCAGCGATCCGATGAAGTAGGCTCCGAAGAAACAGGATTGGACCAGCATCCCATGGAAGTATCCCAGATCGAAGACCGCACGAAGGTGGGGGATGAGCACGTCG
>JBGTIB010000055.1:0-9365 GCA_041745875.1 Flavobacteriales bacterium
GTCGTTAGTGGCGAGTTGCCCCGGAGCCACTAACGACTAACGACTATCCACTAATGACTTCCGTCCGATCTTTGTACCCATGCGACGCATTCTCTCCGCGCTGATCCTGCTGGCGCTGGCGCTCCTGGTCTTCTTCCTCACCCGCGCTTATTACCAAGGACCGTCCGAACCCAGCGAACAAATTTCCAGTACCGTGCTCCTCGAACGTGTGCGCCCCGTGTTGAAGCTGGTGACCGTGGAAGGCGACTTCAGCGAACTGTACACCTACCGCAGCAGCGATGCCACCTTCGATTGGATGAAGCGCTTCAGTCCCTTTCAGAAGAGAGCGATCCTCCGTGTGAAAGGGCGGGCCAGTGTGGGCTACGACCTCGAAGGGCTGAACCTGAACATCGATGAGGATAGCCGTACAGTGACACTGCTCGGAATGGACCAGCCCAAGCTGCTCTCCCTGGAACACGATGTGGATTATTTTGACATCGAAGCGGGCACCTTCACCTCGTTCACCGCTGCGGATCACACGCGGATCAATGCGCAAGCGAAGGAATTGATCCGAGGCAAGGTGCCGTCCAGCGGCTTGTACCAACGTGCCGAAGGCCAGCGCAACGACATGCTTGCGGTGCTTCGTGCCGTGGTTGAGAATTCCGGTTGGCGATTTGAGGATGGTGTCACCCAGGACGAACCCGAACTTGTAACTCCGACACAGAACTAACGCCATAAACCCGTCAACCTTTTTCAGGACGAGACAAGACCTCGGAGAGCGCGCATTCCATTCTACATTCTGCGGTTCTTCATTCTACATTCTACATTTCCTGAAGGTGTAGTAAGTACCCTGACGTTAGTGAACCACGCCCGGCTCCCGCTTGTTCCCCGGTATCTTCGCAACCGCAAGCCGCAACGCATGTCAACCACCCTCCTGGCCCCCTGGCAGTACAATCCCAGCCTCACCCGTTACGAGCGCTGGAAGACGCGCACCGTACAGGTCGGCGACATCGGCATCGGGGGCGACAACCCCATCCGGGTGCAAAGCATGACCACCACGGACACGATGGACACCCCCGCCACCGTGGCCCAGAGCATCCGCATGATCGAGGCGGGTTGCGAACTGGTGCGCATCACGGCCCCCTCGAAGAAGGACGCCGAGAACCTGGGTGAGATCAAGAAACATATCCGCGCGGCGGGCTTCAGTGCGCCGCTGGTGGCCGACATCCACTTCACGCCGAACGCTGCGGAAGTCGCGGCCCGCATCGTGGAGAAGGTACGCGTGAACCCCGGCAACTACGCCGACAAGAAGAAGTTCGATGTGCGCGAGTACACCGATGCGCAGTATGAGTCCGAGCTGCAACGGATCCGCGAGCGCTTCACGCCGCTTGTGAAGATCTGCAAGGAGCACGGCACGGCCATGCGCATCGGCACCAACCACGGCAGCCTCAGTGATCGCATCCTCAATCGCTACGGCGACACACCGCAGGGCATGGTGGAGAGCGCCTTCGAGTTCCTGCGCATCTGCCGCGACGAGGACTACCACGAGATCGTGTTGAGCATGAAGGCCAGCAACGTGCAGGTGATGGTGCAGGCCTACCGCTTGCTCGTCCACCGCATGATGGCCAAGGGCTGGGACTACCCACTGCACCTGGGCGTCACCGAAGCGGGCGACGGTGAGGACGGCCGTGTGAAGAGCGCGGCGGGCATCGGTGCCTTGCTGGAGGATGGCCTGGGCGACACGGTGCGCGTGAGCCTCACCGAGGAACCTGAAGCGGAGATCCCTGTGGCGCGCGCATTGGTGGATCGCTACGCCACACGCGCTGGACACGAAACGATCCCCACGATCGCATCACCGCCCTACGATCCTTTCTCACATGCTCGACGTCACACGCACGAGGTGCTCAACATCGGTGCGCGACATGTACCGGTGGTGATGGCCGACCTCAGTGGCAAGCAGAAGATCACGCCCGCCACGCTCTTCGCATGGGGCTACCGCTACAGCGTGCCCTTGGACAAGTGGAACATCACCGACCAGGCCTGCGATTATGCCTTCATCGGGAAGAACACGATCGACTTCGAGATCCCTGGAACGCTAGGCATTGTGCAGGAGCATGCCGTTTGGTTGACCAACAAGAGCAAGGAGCGGCATTACCCATTCATCAACAAGAAGGCCTATCTCGCAGGAGTCGAACAACATCCGCAGTTCAACTTGGTGTATGCCACGCTGTCCGAACTGGACGATGCCTTTATCGCGAAGCTGACGACGGACCCCACGGCCGTCCTACTGATCGACACCTACAACGTACACGGCATGGCCGAGCAACGCCGTCTGTTCTTCAGCTTGCTTGAACAGGGCTGCGAAACCCCCGTGATCATCGGCAGGGCTTATGGCAACATCGACAAGGACGAGCTGGTGCTGCACAGCAGTGCCGACATGGGCCCCTTGTTCCTCGATGGTTTCGGCGATGGGATCTTCCTCGCCGACGAGGATGGAGGTCGAGAAGATCTCGTGTGTCGCACAGCCTTCGGCATCCTGCAAGCCACACGCACACGCACCAGCAAGACCGAGTACATCAGTTGTCCCAGTTGCGGCCGCACGCTCTTCGACCTGCAGGAGACCACGGCGAAGATCCGCGCGCGCACCAGTCATCTCAAAGGCATCAAGATCGGCATCATGGGCTGCATCGTGAACGGCCCCGGCGAAATGGCCGACGCCGATTACGGCTACGTGGGCACCGGTCCGGGCGTGATCACTTTGTACAAGGAGAAGGAAGTGGTGAAGCGCAATGTGCCGAGCGAAAGGGCGGTGGACGAATTGATCGCATTGATACGCGAGCACGGGGATTGGGTGGAAGCGGTGGATCACGCCTGAATATCGTTCATTCGATGTGTATAAACTAGTTCGCAACCATGCCCACCCTCAACCATTTCTATGCACTGCTGGCATTTCTCCTCCCGGCGATCAACATGCAAGCTCAGGATGACATCCTGACCAACCGGGTCGGGACCAAGATCGGAACGCGAAGCGCGTTCAACGCAAAGTGTCATAAGGCATGGACGGACGAACCTATGTTCGCGATTTTCGATCGCGATCGGTTCTGTGAATGCGTGCTTCCGATCGTGCTCTCCACGGAAGCCATTGCAACGGCGAAGAATGTCAATGTTCTCGAAAATGTCGACCTGGGGATCCTGATCATGAGCAATGATGATTCTTTCGATCACCTCACCACGTGTACAGAACTGAACATGAACGGGATCCGACTCGCTTCACTCGGAGAAGAGGGACTCACGGAAATGCGGGAGCAATGCGCCGTACAACTACGCGAGGAGCCCACGATCCAGAATGCCGGTGCCGATCCCGTCAAGTTGTGCGACTGTGTTTTCGGGGCCATCGTAGCTAGGGACCTCACGATCGGCGATGTCTATACCGCCATGGACCCCAATTCCCCGCTCTACAACGAAGTGTTCATGCCCTGTGCCATTGAGGCGATGCCCGCCACTTCCGTGTATCGCCCGTCCCCTGCGGATATTTCCGGGCCATCCGAAACGATCACGGTCCCTGTCCTAACGCTCAGCAATGTCCACAAGGTTAAGATCCGACTTGGCGGAGCGGATCAGTATTTCATCATCGATTCCGGTGCAGAGGATTGTTTCATCTCCACCAAGCTCGCTACTGAATTGGAGCAGTCAGGGGCGATCGATAAGAGCGTTATCCTGGACGATCGCGAATACCTTCTCGCCGATGGCACGCGCATTACTTGTAAGCGCCATGTGATCAATGGCATGCAGATCGGACCATTGACCGCGGATCGTGTGGTGGCGGCCAGCATGGATCAGAACATCCAATACCTCCTCGGCAAATCGTTCCTGCAGAAATTCAAACGGTGGCATATCGACGAAGCTGCGAAAACGCTCACGCTTGAGCGACACTGATGTGAGCCAGCCCAGCGGTGCTACTCCACGCCTTTCGGCTTCGTGTTCGGCAACCTCCTTCGTTTGTCCGTGAACGATCCGATCCATTGGATGGACAATTCAGCCCCACCGCGGAAGCGACTTTGGCTGCGCAAGGGCGAGATGTTCACATCGTAGCTCATGCCGATGGAGATCATGCGCTTGTACTCGAACAGAAATGTGGGTACGATGGCATCGCCCCAGCGATGGAACGCGCCGAAGTAGAAGGCAGAGGAGGTCTTATCCGTGGTGTAGCGCGAGTCCTGGCCAAGCCTACGGTGCAACAGTCCACCGTAGTTGATCTCGCGCACACCGCCTTGAACACCGGCGTAGAACTTGGGTAGCAAGGTCCATCGCTTCGTTTCGATGCGCAGATCCCCATGCAACATGTAGCGGCGCAGGAGGCGGTCCTCACCATCGGCAAAGAGCGAGACCTTCGGTTGGTTGAGGTGGAAGGCACCGCCACCGAGGGACCATCGAATGCCATCCTTGCGCTCACCGCTCCAGACCATGCCAGCGGCCAGGTCGATGAAGGAGCGACTCATGTTCCCGAAGGATTCGCCCGTGGCGAGCGAAGGGTCATGACCCGATCCGTTGAACTGGCTGTCCCAGCGCAGATCGTTCAGCATCGCACTTCGCTGTCCGTAGCCACCCTGAAGACCGAAAGCCAGCGTACTGTTCAAGCCGGCCTGCATACCATAGGCGAGGCTCAGGTTCAACTGTGAATCGCCGAAACTGCTACGACCCGCCTTGTCGCTGAAGGCGGAAAGGCCCACACCGAGGTAGCGGCCTTCCATGCGCCCGCGGAAGAGCGGGGCATCGTAGGAGACCGCGTTCGTGCGGAACGGGCTGCCCAGGCTCTGCCACTGGTTGCGATGGATGAGCGACAGGCGTTGATCGCCAGCGATGTGACCTGCCAGCGCCGGATTGAGCCACAGTGGAGCATTGTAGAACTGCGCGAAGTGGACATCCTGCGCTGTTGCCCACAAAGGGAGCAGCGTGAACAAGGCGATATGGATCCATGTACGCATCATCGCAGCAGCGTAACATCACCGGTCATCTGCACGGATTCCCCGTCCATCATCACCGCATCCAAAACGTAGACATAGACGCCCGAAGGAGCCTTCCCCTGACGGGTGCTGCCATCCCAGCCTTGGTCCACATCGCTTGCTTCAAAGACAAGCCCACCCCAGCGATCATAGACCTGGAAGATCATTTCCGAAACACCCGGAGCACGGACGTAAAGCAGGTCGTTGCTGCCATCCCCATTCGGTGAGAAAGCATCCGGCACGAAGGCGCGTGTACTGGAGAGGATGCATATCTGCTCCGCATGGGAGGAGGTGCATCCACCATCGTTGTGTACCGTGAGCGATACGCCGTACTGACCGGCCACACCGAGGTCATATACCGGATACTCGCCGGGCACGTAGGGGATCGTGTTGCCATTGATGATCCACTCGCCACCCACAGCGTTGTTGCTCAGATCGATGAAGGTCACCTCCGACTGATCGAAGGGGATGCACGACAAACTTGGATTGACACTGAACATCGCAGTGACGGCGGGCCAGCTCGGGACTTGCACCAGTTGTTCCACCGTGCATCCGCTCGTGGTGTTCTCCACCGTCACCACGAAACTTTGTCCGGCCGGTGCGTTCACTTGGGGGCCGGTTTGTGGTGGCGTGGTGTTCCAGGTGAAGGTGTAGTCCCCCGGCTGTGGAACATTGCCTTGCACCCATCCCGGCTCCCCATAGCACTGCATGTCGCTGTAGGTGAACGCCGGCGTGAATTCAGGGAACACGGCGATCGTCACGCTGAGGACGATCGGATCGGAACAACCATCGGAGACCTGCACGGTGTAGGTCGTCTCCTCCTCAGGACTGACCGTGTGTCCTTCCACGGGAAAGAGGCCATTGTCCCACTGGATGAAATACGGCAGGCCGACCTGCCCGCTTTGTACATCGAGCAGCAAATGCGCGGAACCACCACCGCAGATCGTGGTCAGTGATGCGCTCAGCGTGGCCTCCAGTGCAGGGTGGTTGATGAAGGTGAGGGTGTCGCTGCTGCTGCATGCACCACTTCCCACGGTATAGATCAAGGTGTATGTGCCCGGCGCGAGTTGTGAGGGATCGAAGGCGTTCCCCGGAAGACCTTCGACGACACCTCCCGTCGGTGAGAGGATCGGCTCCACAGTGATGCTGTTCCCGCAGTATTCCGACTGCACACCACTGATCGTGGCCTGGTTGAACGCGATCACTTCCACAGTGAGTTCGTCACTGCATCCGGCAGGTGCCATGTACTGTATCGCATGGATACCGGGACCTGCAGCCACCGGATCGAAGAGGCCTACGGAAGCGTCGATGATGCCCGGACCGCTGAATGTGGCACCCGGTGGCACGTTGGCAACAACGAAGGGATCCACGGCGCCACATACGGAAGTGGGTGGCACATTGAGTACATCGGGATGCACCACGATGATCAGATCATCATCGCATCCATTGGCAGCATAGTTCAGCGTATGCGCCCCGATACCGGCGACGGCGGGATCGAAGTACCAGTCACCTTCGTCGTCCTCTGACGTACCTGCACCGGTCCACGCACCATCCCATGGTGTGCGGGCCGTTGTACTATCATCCAGGATCATGGCCTCATCGCCGACGCAGAAGAATAGCGTATCGCTTGTGACACTCGTCCATGTGGTGAGGATGTTGATCGTGTCGATACATCCGTTCAACGCGTGGTAGGTCACTTCGTCCCAAACGGGGTTGTCATTGAAGACCTGCATGGGGTCGTACATACCGGCAAGGGGATCAACAATGCCGTTCCCGTACCACGTCCCTCCGGGAGGTATGGCCGCCGGTGTCAAGGCGTACGGTGCTTGTGATGGGCAGGATGAACGGTCGTCGCCAATGTCGATGGGCTTCACATGGATCGCATACTGCTCTGCGCAGCCGTGCATGGTGTAGGTGATCACGTGATCGCCACCGCCTGCTTCATCGGGATCGAACACGCCGTACAGGGTATCAACGATGCCTGCCCCGCTCCATCGCCCTCCGAAGGGCGACACAGGAATGATGTAAGGCACTTCACTCTGGCAAACAGTATCCAATGGCGATCCGGGTCCCACCAGATCATCCACGTTGATGATCTTGGTGTCACTGCAATTCCCGGCACTATACACCACTTCATAGCTGCCCACAGTACTGGGGTCGAAGAGGCCGTTGGGCTGGATGAAGGGGCCGTTCCAAGCGCCTCCCTGCGGGGAGAAACCATTCACCATGAAGGGATCCGTTCCGGGGCATGCGGCCTCGGGCAGTCCGGCATCCATGGAGTCCACCGCAATGACCACGGAATGGGTGCAACCGAAGTCCATCAAGTAAGAGATGGCATGCAAGCCCGGGCCTGCACTGTCCGGATCGAAGGTGCCCAATGTGCCATCCTGGATCCCTGCACCGAACCACTGTCCGCCCGGCGGTGTGGCCATCAGGTCGAAGGGATCGGCACTCTGGCAAATGGCATCGTTCGGCGCTTCGATCTGCGGGTCGATCACCACAATGGTGACACTGCCCGATGCTGATTGCCCGGTACCCTGCTCCACGATATCCACCGTGTAAGTGGTGGTGACCGTGGGGCATACGGTATGCGGACCAGCGCTGGCTGGCAGTCCGTTGTTCCATGCGTAGGTATAGGTGAGACAGCCCTGCACATCGGCAAAGAGCTGCACACAACTGCCTGCACAGATCGTATCCTGCGAGGTCTCCACCAGTACCCCGAGTGGGCAGGTCACCACTTGCGTTTCCGCATTGATGGTGAAGAACCAGAGTGAATCGCAGCGATCGTACAGGCCGATCTCGAAGCTGAGGTTGTAGGGACAATTGCGATCGAACGCTGGATCGATCAGGACCTGGCCGCTGCTTGTTTCCCCATTGCTGCACCCGGTCGCATTGGCGCCTGTGACAAGCTTGTTACCGCCACCGCTCAACTGGAACGCATTGGGAACGATCGCGGAACAGGGGATCGGATAACTGAACGCAACATTGATGACGTTGCTGTTGCAACTCGGGGCCGCAGGGATCGTCATCACCGGTGGCACGGGTGGGTCCACTTCGGCGGTCCACTGTGCTTCCCAGCCGCAGTACGTCACGCTGTGGTCGCTCGTGAAATGAACGGTGAGCGCACCACTGTATGCGACGATCGGTGGCGGAGCCACGATCCCCGAATAGGCTGGACCGATCTGCGGCGAGTTGGTGTTCGGCCCATCGTAGAATGTGATGAAGTCGAATCCCTGCTCCAAACAAAAGGGTCCGGTGAAGGTCAGTGTGATGGTGCTGCCTGCATCGATCGTGAAGGTGTAGTCCTCGTTGTTGGCGTAGGTGGTGCCACCGAGCCCTTCCTCGCTGTCCAACAGGATGCCCTTGCAGATGGTCACCGTGGTGTCCGTCATGTTGAACTCCGGCAACTCCTGTGCATGCAAGGCGTGAACGCACACCGCGATGACCGGAACGACTATGGAGCGAAGCAGGCGCATGGATCGATCCTACTGCGTGATGGTGATGGTAGGTGTTGTGATGCTATTGCTCCAGTTGCCCGCGCGATCCTTGATGCGCAGGGTGTAGGTCGTGGTCTCCTCCGTGCCGTTTCCGAGCAGGAACAGCGCATTCAATTCCACTTCGAGCTCACCTTGTACCTGTACTTCGGAGCCCTCGGGTGAGATGGGTGGTACATGGTACCAGTCGGCGGTATTCAGTCGGGCCTCCTTCACTTCGAGCGAGGCGATGTCGGGATCGAACTGGCCCAGATCGCCATCGCCATCCTTGTAGCTGAAGCGCACTTTCACGCGCTCGCCGAACTGTACCACCTGCAAAGGCGCCGTATCGATCAAGGCGATCTCCGGGCTGGTCGGGATCACGTCCTTCTTGCCACAGGCGGCCAGCAGTACGATCGCTGCGATGATGTGTATCGTTCCTTTCATGGCTCGATGCGCAGGATGAAGTGATCGAGCATGGCCGTTCCGGTGGCGTCGTTGGGGATCTCCACCGGCATCGCCTGCTCCCCGTCGTTCACGTACGCCCGCACGAACACGAGCGTACCCGCCGAATAGGCCGAAAGGTCGAGTATCGCCTTGTGCGTGAAGGTGGCGCTGCTATTCCCGAAACCCATGCCTTGCAGGCTCTGGCCCATAGTGAAGGGTAGTTCGGGCACCGTGGCGAGGTCGGTGGTGGTGGTTGCGAACTTGTAGGTGTTGTGAGTGAAGTCCTCCGGTGCGGTGTTGTCATCCGCGAAGGCGAACCAGAGATCGATGGGGGCAGCAGGTACCGCGATCGGTTGTACTCCGTCGCCATCCGCTCGCGGATATGGGTTGGTGGAAGTGCCCGGTGCAAAGGCGAGGATCCCCGCGGCCTGTGGTTGCAGGTTGCCCAACGAGGGCATCGTGC
>JBGTIB010000056.1:0-8346 GCA_041745875.1 Flavobacteriales bacterium
GTTTTTCATGGACGCCCGAGCCAAGCCAAGCTTGAGCGAGGAAGTCCATGAAAAAAACCGTGAGCGAAGCGAGCAGGGCTTGGATATGAGGCCACCCCCTCCAAGGATAGCCCGCCTCGGGCAATCCTCTCACCCCGACCAGATCAAACCCCGTGAGCGAAGCGAGCAGGGCTTGGATACGAAGCCACATCGATCCTTCCTCCAACCCTCTGGCTGCTTCCAACCACTCCCCTTCCATGCCCTACCGTTCCCCGATCCACGAACATTGGATCGGTCCCACAGGCATCCCTTTCGGGCTTCCCCTCGTCTATTGACCAGCGACCATGTCACGCACCTACAAAATAGCGCTCATCCTGAAGAGCAGAAGCAGCCTTCCGGTGTACCAGGACTTGGCCAAGCTGAGCGATCGGGAATTGGATGAACATGTACTGGACCTGATCCGACGCATGCGCACCAACGAGAGTGCCGTCATCGCACGCATGGTGCTCCGTCAACCCACCTTCGGCCTGAACTGAAGCCTTCTTCCGGGTCACTGTGGCCAGGCGAATGAGGCCGGTCCATCGGTGTATCCATCACGGTCTATATTTGCCCATCGAACCGAAAGAACGATGAGCGACCATTTCGAAGGCCACTTTCCGGATGAAGCAGAAGAGAACGAGATCGGCGGACCGGTGCTGTTCGCACTGATGATCCTCACCACGATCGTACTGCTGATCTGGGCGGCCAGCTAAGGCGAAGGCCTCAGTCCTTGTTCAGGTCGCCCGCGCGGCCCAGGTATTCGTCCCGTCTGACCAGCATGAACCAGTTCTCACCGAGTTCGAGGTAGCCCTGCTCGAAGCAGAACACGTAGGTATTCCCCGCCTTGGTGCGATGCGTGTTGGTGTGGTAGGTGAAGCTGAACCCCCGTTCCAACAGTTTGTCCCGGTGTACCCTGGTCTTTCCTTCGGGCCCGTTGTTCAGTTCCGACAACACGCGCCGGTTCCGCTTCAGTGAGTTGACCACGTTGCGCACGTAGTTGATCGGCGCATTGTTCGCGTGGTAATGGAACAGGTTGCGGCAGGCGTCCGAGCAAAAACGCTTGTCCGTGCGCCCCTTGATCGGCTCACCGCATTCCTTGCAGACCTTTTCCACCGTGACTGGCACGATCCGAAAATAACCATTTGGGGCAAAGTCGGTGCGATGCGCCCTGGAATACACCCCCCAAACCCTCGGATCCGGTAGGTCGCCATGCTATCTTGAGCGCATGGGATCGACGCCATTGCTGTCATTCACACCCCGTGGTATCCACTGCGCCCAAGCCGATGTCCACATCGATCCATGGCGGGGTGTGGACCGTGCCATCATTACACACGCGCATGCCGACCATGCCCGTCGCGGCAGCGGTCACTACTTGTGCAGTGCTGTTACCAAGCCATTGATGCACGCACGCTATGGGGAGGACCTGAATATCGATGTGCTGGGCAAAAGCGAAGCGGTCACGATCAACGGGGTGCGCTTCAGTCTGCATCCGGCGGGTCACATACCCGGCAGTGTTCAGGTGCGCGTGGAATACAAGGGCGAAGTATGGGTGGCCACGGGGGATCACAAGCGGCATGAGGACGGCATCAGCGAGCCCTTCGAGCCTGTGCGCTGCAACACCTTCATCACAGAGTGCACCTTCGGGTTGCCGATCTACCGCTGGAAGGAGCCACGCGAAGTATTCGCTGAGATCAACGCATGGTGGCGTGCGAACGCAGCGGAGAACATCTGCTCCATCATCAGCGCATACAGCCTGGGCAAGGCACAACGGGTGTTGAAGGGCATCGATCCGGGCATCGGCCCGATCCTGGTGCATGGCGCGGTGGCCAACATGAACAATGTGCTTGAGGCGACCGGACTTCAGCTTCCGCCGTGGGAGCTGATCACCAAGGACACGCCCAAGGAACGCTTCCGCAACGCGCTGGTGATCACCCCGGGTAGTGCGATCGGCACCACGTGGTCCAATAAGATGAAGCCCTACCGCTCCGCCATGGCCAGCGGATGGATGCAGTTGCGTGGATGGCGCCGCCGGGGCAACATCGACAAGGGCTTTGTGCTGAGCGACCATGCCGACTGGGACGCACTCCTGCTTGCCGTGAAGGAGACCGGCGCGGAACGTGTGATCGCCACACACGGATATACCGACATTTTCAGCCAGTATCTGCGGAGCGTGGGGTATGATGCGACCGCGGAGAGTACCGAGTTCACTGGAGAAGGGGGTAGCGAGGTCAGCAGCGAGGGTGCGGAAAGCACCCGTAGCGTCGACCCTCCGGGTCGACCGATAACTACCAACGAAGGATCATGAAACGCGCCGCCGCCCTCTTCGACGCCCTCGACGCCACCGCCAGCACCAACGCCAAGGTGGACGCGCTGGCCGCATATTTCCGCGAAGCGACGGACCAGGACAAGCTCTGGACCATCGCTTTGCTCAGCGGCCGGCGGCCAAAACGACCCGTGACCAGCACGCAACTGCGCCAATGGGCCGCAGAGATCAGCGGGATTCCTGATTGGCTCTTCGAGGCCAGCTACCACGTGGTGGGCGACTTCGCGGAAACAGTGACGCTGATCGCAACGCTGGAACAACCCATCGCTAAGAGCCTGACCGAATGGGTCCACTATGTAGAGGAACTCAAGCACCAGGACGAAGCGGAAAAAGCGCTGCGCGTAAAAGCCGCATGGGCTGGCCTTAATGGGATGGAACTCTTCGTCTTCAACAAGATCATGACAGGCGGGTTCCGGATCGGCGTCAGCCAGAAGATCATGGTGAAGGGCCTCAGCAAAGCGACCGGCGTGCACGAGGACATCCTTGCGCACCGGCTCATGGGCGATTGGGGGCCACATGATACCACCTTCCAACAACTGGTACTGGAGGAGACCAGCAGCGACAACGACTCGCGTCCCTACCCCTTCTACCTCGCCTATGGGATCGAAGGCCCCGAAGGCACTGCCGCTGGTGCGGGGCTCACCGACCTCCTGGCCTTGGGTGATCCATCCGAATGGCAGGCCGAGCACAAGTGGGATGGGATCCGCGGACAGCTCATCGTGCGCGGAAAGCAGCACTTCGTGTGGAGCCGTGGCGAAGAACTGGTCACAGATAAGTACCCGGAGTTCGCCCCCCTGTGCGAAGCGCTTCCGCAAGGCACTGTGTTGGATGGGGAGATCCTGGCATGGAAGGATGATGCCGCGCTACCATTCGCTGAGATGCAGAAACGGATCGGGCGCAAGACCGTGGGTAAAAAGATCCTCAGCGATGTGCCGGTCATCTTCATGGCCTACGATCTCCTTGAGCAGGACGGCAACGACATCCGGACACTCCCCTTGGAAAAGCGCAGGACCGCGTTGGAACAGATCGTGAAGCAGGCGTCCCATCCCGCGTTGGTCCTTTCATCCCTGCTGCCTTTCCGCACATGGGAGAAGATCGTGGAGTACAGGGAACATGCACGGGCCACGAGCATCGAAGGCTTGATGTTGAAGCGCCGTTCAAGCACGTACGACGTGGGTCGAAAGCGTGGCGATTGGTGGAAATGGAAGGTCGACCCGCTGAGCATCGATGCGGTCCTCACCTTCAGCATGCAGGGACATGGACGGCGGGCCGACCTCTATACCGACCACACCTTCGGTCTGTGGCACGAGGGTCAGCTGGTCACCTTCGCGAAAGCCTACAGCGGCCTCACCGACAAGGAGATGAAGGAAGTGGACGCCTTCGTGAAGAAGAACACCCTGGAGCGTTTCGGACCTGTGCGGCAGGTGCGTCCGGAACTTGTATTCGAGATCGCCTTTGAAGGCCTGGGCCCCAGTTCACGCCACAAGAGCGGCATGGCCGTGCGTTTTCCCAGGATCGCACGGTGGCGGCACGACAAGAAAGCCGAAGAGGCGAACACATTGGAGGACCTGAAGCGCCTGGCACCCTGAGTTTCGTTCGAACAAGCATGGCGGCACCATCCTTGTGGCCTGCGGGAGAACAAAAATGCCGTGCTCATGAGAACCATCGCGATCCTTCTGCTGCTTCCCCTCCCCTTTCTATCAGCTTTCACACAGGACCACATCTACGAGGACCTGCTCATATTGTATGTCGATGCCGAATATGAGAAGTGCATCAGCAAAGCCGAGCGCTACACCGAGCGCGATGCGTCGCGTCGTGATCCGCTGCCCTACCTATACATGAGCATGTGCTATCACGAAATGAGCAAATTGGAGGAATTCAACACCCAGCATGAATACCGCTTCGCCGATCGCGAAGCATTGAAGTACGCCGTCCGTTTCCGGAAGAAGGACAAGGAGGATGCATTCGTTCACAACTACGAGGATTACTGGATGTCGCTGAACACCCAGGCCATGGAGGTCGCAGGGCACCATGTCGACATGGGCGATCACAGCAAGGCGCGGCGGATCTATGCGCGCATGGTCGGTTACATGCCCGAGAACGCGGGAGCCTGGCAAATGCTTGCGCTCACCCAGATCAAACTGCGGATGCACCGCGATGCCGTGGAGACCATGAGGGCTTTCGATGCCGCCTATAAGGGCATTCCCGACATGGACCGCCTGCCAGCCGATCAGAAGAAACTGTTGAAGGACGGTCTGGTGCGCTATGCGGATCATCTCGCCGAGCTTGGCATGCAGGACTCGGCACGTGCCACGATCGCCTTGGGGGCCGACCATTTCATGACGGACGTGGAATTCAAAGCCCTGTACAAGGAGTTGAATTGAGGCGCGAGCTGCTGGCTCGCTCCGATGGAGAACAGGTTCGCAAGACCCGATGCGATCCACGTCGCGGTCCGACATGCATCGGACCGGCACCCACACACAGCCCGAACGCAGCCATGGCAGCCAGCCCGCATCGCCGACTTACCAAATGGTTCGGCGATCAAGGCTGGGAACTGCAGGCCTTCCAGCGTGAGACATGGGATCACATGGCCCAAGGACGTAGTGGCCTGCTGAACGCCCCCACCGGCACCGGGAAGACCTATGCCATCTGGGGCGGTGTGGTGAATGCGGCTTTGCAGAAAACCTCCAAGGCAAAAGGACTGCAGGCCATCTGGATCACACCATTGCGTGCACTGGCCGGCGAGATCGCGGAAAGCGCACAGCGCCTATGCGACGGCGTGGGCTTGGAATGGACCGTGGGCGTTCGCACCGGCGACACCAGTACCAAGGCACGGGCCGCACAGAAAAAAAGCATGCCCCACTTGTTGGTGACCACACCGGAGAGCCTGCACGTGCTGCTGGCCACGAAGGGCTATGCGGACCTGTTCAAGCACCTGGACTGGTTCATCGCCGACGAGTGGCACGAACTGCTGGGCAGCAAACGCGGCGTGCAAGTGGAACTGGGCCTGAGCCGCCTGAAAGCCATGCGCCCGCAAATGGGCATCTGGGGCATCAGCGCAACGATCGGGAACTTGCCCGAGGCGATGACCGTCCTGCACGGCACCGATCTCAATGGTGGCACCCGTACCGTCGACCCATTGGGTCGACCTACCAGTGCCACCATATACCCACCCGTGCTGGTGCGCAGCACCACCCGCACACCCATCGAGGTCCGCAGCATCATTCCGGAAAAACTGGAGAAATATCCCTGGGCCGGCCACCTCGGCCTGAAGCTGGCGCATCGCCTGTTGCCGATCATCGAACAGAGCACCAGCACACTGATCTTCACGAACACACGGGCACAGGCCGAGATGTGGTACCACCACCTTCTGGGGATTGCACCGGACCTGGCGGGTACAATCGCCCTGCACCACGGCAGCCTGGACCGCAGCGTGCGAGAATGGGTGGAACAAGCGCTGGAAGCGGGCAAACTGAAAGCCGTGGTGTGCACCAGCAGCCTGGACCTCGGCGTGGATTTCCTCCCCGTGGAGACCGTCGTGCAGATCGGCGGACCGAAAGGAGTGGCGCGTTTCATCCAGCGTGCCGGCCGCAGTGGCCACCGCCCCGATGCCACCAGCCGGATCTGGTTCCTGCCCACCCATGCGCTTGAACTGGTGGAAGCCGCCGCATTGCGCAAGGCCACCGAAGCGGGCAACATCGAAGCCCGCCAGCCGCTGATCCGCTGCTTCGACGTGCTGGCCCAGTACATGGTCACACTTGCGGTGAGCGACGGCTTCTCCCCGTCTGAACTTGTCAAGGAGATCCGTTCCACATATTGTTTCCAAGGCATCACACCCGGGGAATGGGACTGGCTGCTCACCTTCATCACCAGCGGCGGAAAAAGCCTGGCGGCATACGACGAATTCAACAAAGCCGTGGTGGATGAGGATGGCCTGGTGCGTGTCCTCGATCGCCGTATTGCATTGCGCCATCGCATGAGCATCGGCACCATCGCCAGCGACAGCAGCTTCGCCGTGAAGTACATCGGTGGCGGGCGCATCGGCACCGTGGAGGAATGGTTCATCAACCAGCTCAAGCCCGGCGATGTATTCTGGTTCGCTGGACGCAGCCTGGAGTTCGTACGCGTGCAGGAACTGGTGGCGCAGGTGCGGAAAAGCCGCGAGCAGAAAGGCAAGATCCCCAGCTGGCAGGGCGGTCGCATGCCGCTGAGCAGCTACATGGCCAAGGTGTTGCGGGAACAATTCGCGCCCCCCGGTTCCAGTCCTTCCTCCTCCGATGGAGCAATTGCGGAACTCGATATCACAACTGGGGAAGGACATGTATTGCCCGAGTTGCAACGCTCCGTCGAAATGATCGCAGTGGAACCGATCCTTCAGCGCCAGCGGGAAACGAGCATTGTGCCCGGTCCGGATGAATTGTTGATCGAGCGCTTCAAAAGCCGCGAAGGACATCACGTGGTGGTCTATCCCTTTGAAGGGCGGCTGGTGCATGAGACGATGGGGGCGCTGCTTGCCTTCCGCATGAGCCTGCTGAAGCCGATCACCTTCAGCATCGCCATGAACGACTACGGTTTCGAACTGCTCAGCGACCAGCCGATCCCCATCGAGGAAGCACTGGACAACGATCTCTTCAGTCCGCAGGATCTGCTCAGCGACCTGCAACGCAGCCTCAATGCCACCGAGATGGCCCGGCGCAAGTTCCGCGACATTGCCAGCATCGCAGGCTTGGTGTTCAAGGGCATGCCCGGGCGTCCATTGAAGGAGAAGCACATGCGTGCCAACAGCGGCCTCTTCTTCGACGTGTTCCGCGAACATGAGCCCGAGCATCTGCTGCTGCGCCAGGCGTACGACGAGGCCTTCGATGTGCAAATGGAACTGCCGCGCATGCGTCTGGCACTGGAGCGCATACAGGGCCAGCGCAAAGTGCTGAAGGATCCCGGCAAGTTCACACCCTTCGCTTTCCCGATCCTGGTGGACCGACTGCGCGAGAAGCTGAGCAGTGAACAGTTGGAGGACCGGATCCGGAAGATGACGGAGCGCTTGGAGAAGGCGTAGTAGCACCCCTCGCACTCACCATCGGGATCTCGCTGGCGAAGTAGGGCCGCATCCGAAGGTGGCCCTTGACTCCTCCCCAATGCGTTTCAGTTCTGCGACCGATCCGCTCGGTCCGGGGTAGTGTATGATCAAACTGCTGTCCCTATCGGAGCTTTTCCAAACACACCAGGCGCAACGGGGATCCGTGGGGAGTTTCGTTCCGCACCGTTCCCTGGTCATCATGCAGGGCTGAGAGGAACAAGGCACCGCGCGGATCCCGTTGGAAAAGGGAGCGGCTTGTGCTACTTTCAGGCCCTGCAACGGTTGCCAGCAAGCTGACCGCAGCCGATCATGACCAGCGCGACCGTAGCACTGCAGCAGATGAAGGGTACACCCATGTCAGCACCAAAGCCATTGGCAATATCCGCAGCCCGTTGGATGACCTGGACGTGTAGGGCGGATCGTTGTTTACACCCCTCACAGGGTGGATTACAACAACTCCCCTCCTCTCACCACTTGTGGGGATTACAACAACTGTTCATGTAATCGACTAGTTAGCGGTCATTGTAAAACGACACTGTACAAACATTGAACATTAAGAAATTAATTTGACAACTAAATCGTCAAAGTGAAAAGAGAAAAAACATTATTATATGAAAAATATGGCAATTTATAAGGACGCACCTGAGTATTGTAGTTATTATTTTGATTTAATACAATCAGATGATTTATTGTCTGAACTTGAAAAAAGTAAAGAATTAACCCTTAATATTTTTAAATCAATTACTCCTGTATTAGAAAACTACTCTTACCAGCCAAACAAATGGACTATTAAGGAAGTCTTGCGACATATAATAGATATGGAAAGGATCTTCGCATATAGAGCCTTTCGGTTTTCACGATTTGACGATACAGAATTATCAGGTGTTGAAGAAAACGACTATATAGAAAAAGTAAATCAAACTGAAAT
>JBGTIB010000057.1:0-7590 GCA_041745875.1 Flavobacteriales bacterium
TCGATGAAGGCCGAACCACCCGGTACACCGAAGCAATCATCCACGCAGGCTATTTCACCGGTGGTGCCGCCGACGCAATCACCGCAGTTGTCGATGAAGGCCGAACCACCCGGTACACCGAAGCAATCATCCACGCAGGCTATTTCACCAGTGGTGCCACCGACGCAGTCACCGCAGTTGTCGATGAAGGCCGAACCACCCGGTACACCAAAGCAATCATCCACGCAGGCTATTTCACCGGTGGTGCCACCGACGCAGTCACCGCAGTTATCGATGAAGGCCGAACCACCCGGTACACCGAAGCAATCATCCACGCAGGCTATTTCACCGGTGGTGCCGCCGACGCAATCACCGCAGTTGTCAAGGAAGGCCGAACCGCCGGCTACACCTGCACAATCCAGCAGCACGGAAATGCAATCACAATCGGCCGACACTGTTCCGGAGCCCTGTCCCTGACCAGCATCACAGTCATCTCCCACATTGGCCTGCAGTACGGGACAATCGAACACGGGTGCTACCCCACAGGTTACCGTGAGGTCATAGGTACCTGTTGCTGGCTGGGAAGTCGTGGTGAATCCGGCGCCGGTCACGTAGAGATAATAGGAAGCTCCTGGAACGCTTGCCCATGTTACAGTGGAGTAGCGGGGTTGCCCGTTCACCAGACAGTCCCCTCCACCTAGGGCATCATTGTCATTGCCTGAGAGACAGACGAGGCTGCTGCATGCACCCTGGAATACCGCGATCCGTGTATCGAAACCGGAAGTACTGCCGCAGGTGGTGGCCGTGATCTCAGAACCATTGCCCTCCACACGGTACCATACACCCGGGGAGGTGAACAGCGGCTCCACACAGAAGGTGGGATTGTCGAGCTTGGAACCCGAGACCGTGGAACCGGCCACCGTCTGTCCGCATTCCACCTCGATCGCACCGGAACACCAATCGTTGGGAATGGTGCCGATGCAGACGTTGAAATCCAACTGGTTGGCGAAATTGAGATACATGCGTAGGAAGTAGGTCTCTCCAGGTACCAGTTGCGAAGTGGTGAATGTGTTGCCCGTTGCGTTGGTGAAAAAACCGCACTGGATCGCGGTTCCGGCCACACACGAGCCGCGCAGCTCATACCCCAGACCGAAATCCGCGGAAACATCGGTCAAGCGGATGACGTGGGTGCGCGACGTGGCGGTGAAGTAGTACCACACGTCAACGGGATTTCCTGAGCAGGGTGTAGTAAGTGGAAGCCCCGAACTCGTCGCACCGCTCATGGTGCCGCCCACCGGATCCGTGCAGGACAGATCAGGACCGACCGTCAGTGGGATCGCTTGTGCGCAGTTGATGTTCGCCCCGGGTTGGCTGGGCAGTCCAAGACAGATCGTGAACGTAGCGGTCGGGCCAAGAGCAGTGTTGCCGAGGCTGTGTACGCGGATGGTATAGGATAGACCCACGGTAAGGCCAGCCACGTTTTGGAAGGCGGTACCGGGAGAGAACGACAGGCAGTGGGTCTGCACCAGGCTGCCGCATTCGTTGCTGAACACCTGGGCCCTCGAGGTCACCGTGGATGCGATGCGCAGCACATGGGTCGCCGCCTGGGCGGTGAACCTGTACCAGACATCATCGTTGGGTGTCCCGCTGCATGGCGCAGGCATGTTCTGTGAAGGACCTGCGACATGGAAGGAACCCACCTGCTGGGTGTTGCAATTGGCCCCATCACTGGACTGCAGCACGATGGCCTGAGCACACTCGTCGTTGACCGGCACGGGTGGGGTGGAAATGCATATATCGAATTCGGCGTGGACCGGGACGTTCCCCTGGCTGTAGACCCTCAAGAAGTAGGTCGTGCCCGGCACCAACCCGATCACATTGTACGGATGCGTGTTCGAACACCGGACGCTGACAAGCCCCGGGCAAGCCCCCTCCAACAACTGGGAGAGCAGCTCGGTACCCGGTGAGGACGCGTTGAGGTCCAACCCGACGGTATGGGCCGTGGATGTGGCAACGAAGGAATACCACACATCATCGTTCGCGCTGCCGAAGCATGGCACCAGCGGAACTCCCGACGAGGTGGCTCCGGCCAGTGTGCCCGGGGTCGCCGTACCGCATGTCGTACCGCTGGCAACTGTCAAAGGCTGGGCGCTGGCGCAGGCATCATTCGCAGGTGGTGTTGGCTGGGTGCCGATGCATAGTGTGAACTGGTACACGGTGGGGAACGCCGCTTCACTATAGATCCTCACGAAATAGGCATCGCCAACGACCAATCCAGGAACGGTCAACACGTGCGATTGGGCGGCCGATGAACAGGATACACTGATCAAGGCACCACACGTGGAACCAAGGACCTCCACGCGTGTGTTCAGTCCAGCCCCGGTGCGTTGCACGCTGATGATATGTTCCGCAGCGCTGGCCGTGAAGGTGTACCACACATCGTCGTTGGCTACACCGCCACAAGTGACATTCACGCCGCTCGCGGAAGCTGCGATCAGAGAGCCTTGCACGACCTGTCCGCAAGCAAGGTCCGCATTGACCGGGACGACCACGGCCGATGCACAGTCATCATTGGGAATGACGGGAGGAGTGCTGATGCAAAGGTTGAGGGACAGGTTCGTGGGGAAAGAGGAACCTTGGACCAAACGGAGCAGGTATGATGTTCCGACGTTCAGCCCTTCGACAACGAAGCGGTATGGGTTGGTACTGTTGCTTTGCATCTGCACGCATCTCAGTTCGGTCACCGACCCGCACTCACCGCTGAACACCTGGCCGAAAAGAGTGGCTGTCGCGTCCGATCGATCGTTCAGTTCCACCAAATGTGCCGGGGAACTCGCCGTGAAACTGAACCAGAGATCACGGGAACCGAAGGACACACAGCTGGAATTGGCGCCGGTGAGCGTGGCACCGTTGAAGGATACAGGCAGCTGCTGCACGCACTCCTCCCCTCCGTTCACAGGTACCAGTATGGCATCGGCACAAGCATCGTTGGTCGGGATCGGCGGTGTGGTGAGTACACATAGGTCGAGGTCGAGGATGACATCGGCCGCGCCATCCGTATAGACGCGCAGCAGGTGATCATCACCGGGCACCAGGTCGTTCACTGTGGCTCCACCGCCATTGATCCCCATGCAGGCGATGCTCTGGAGCGAGCCGCAGTCCCCCGAAAAGAGTTGCCCCTGGACCGAAGTGAAAGGCCCGGTGACGTTCACGATATTGAGCCCGGCGAACACATGCGTGGTGGCAGTGGCCGTGAAGCTGAACCATACGTCATTGTTCGGGGTCCCGGTGCAGGGTGCAAGGGGTACGCCGGAGGGTGTGGCGCCGGTCAACGAGGCAGGCGTCAGGACCGTGCAGGAAAAGTCCGGGTTCATGAGCAGCGGGGTGGCACCGGCACAGGCGTCATTGGCAGGCGCTTCGATCAATTCGATGTTGAAGGATCCCGGGCAAGGGCTTCCTTGGTTCTTGTCGAACCAGATAAAGTAGGGAGTACCGGCCGTCATGCTTACGACCAACGAAGTGGAGGCGCTGTTGAAGGGAATGAAATTGGAACCCCTGCACAACCCGCCACTCGCCGGGCAGGCACCCTCATACACATAGACCGCAGAATTCTGTTCGGCGAAGAGTTGGACCCGGTAGAGGCCCGTGGTAGGTGGCGTGAACAGGTAGAGCGCTTCGATGCCGTTCTTGAAGGTATTGCTGGCCTGGCCGCACGCGGCGTTCACGTTGAAAGTGCCGAGCAGGTTGACATCGGGGAAAAGGCACTCCAGGAGCTTTCCCTGTACGGGGAATTCCGTGATGGGAATGGCTCCTCCACAAGAGCCCGCTCCTGCGTTGGGCACGGTCAGGCACACCTTGAAACTCGTCAGGGTCGGCTGGTCGCCCAGGCTGTAGATGCGGACATAGTAGCGCGTGCCGAGGACCAAGCTGTTCGCGACGAAGGGAAAGGCATTGATGCACTGCACACTGACCGGCCCGTCGCAGCTCCCGGAGAACAGCTGACCGCGAAGTGTTGTGGCCGGCAACACGTCGTTCACCGCGAGTGTGTAGGATGGCGCCGTAGCCACCCACGTGAACCACACATCATCATTGGGAACACCCGTACATGCCCCAACAGGCACACCCGAATCGGTGCCGTTGCCAATGGTGGCCAGGGTTTGCACCACACAGCCAAGACCAGGCCGGTTCACTGTAAGGGGGAGGGCCGCCGCGCACTCATCATTCACGGGTGCCGTGCCGCAGGGCTCCAGACCGGTGTTGCCGCCCACGCAGGTCGCGCAGGGATCAATGAAGGCGGCACCGTCCGGATCTCCGTTGCAGTCCGGCACCAGGAGCGGTTGGTAGGACCACAGGTCGGACCGGCGTTGGCCGCTCCAACCGGTGAGTGCATAGCCCAAGCCGCCAGCCTCGAAGGCTGCAGCCGAATACCGCGCACCACCCGGGAAGGACGCACGCTGGCTCCACACGTTGGTGAACGGATTGTAGCTCCACAGATCGGCGAGCCGCTGATCGTTGATATTGAGACCGGTGCCCACATAGCCCCTGTTCCCGATGCGCATCCCAACGGCCAGGCGCCGCGCACTGCCGGGCAGGTCGGAGCGTTGCTCCCAACTGTTCGCCACCGGGTCGTAGGCCCAGAGATCGGCCAAAGTTTCGGCGGCGGAGCCACTGACCACATAGCCCTTTCCTGCCAGGCTGAAGGCCACCGCCTGGGACCGTCCTGCACCGGGCATGGGGGCGCGGGCCGCCCATGCATTGGTGGCCGGGTCGTATTCCCATAGATCGTTCAGCACCGTTTGCCCATTAAAACCAGTGCCCACATAGGCCTTGCTTCCGAGGGTGAATGCCACGGCCGTGTTGCGTCCGGTACCAGGCATGGAGGCGCGCTGGGTCCATGCATTCGCACCCGGGTCGTATGACCACAGGTCGTTGAGCCTTCCGGTGGCCGACCGCCCCGTGCCCACGTAGCCTTGGCTTCCGATGCTGAAAGCCACCGCATTGGTACGCCCGGCGGTGGGTAGGTCCGCACGCTGGCTCCATGTACCGGCGACCGGATCGAATTCCCACAACTCGTTGATCAAGGAGGACGTGCTTCCTCCGAACAGGTAACCCTTGCCATTCAGGGAAAAAGAACTCGAGCCCGATCGCCCATTGTCATCCATGCCATTCACAGCGACCCATGTATCCGTGCCGCCATCATATCGGAACATTTCGGGCGACACATCGAATCCGGTCTCTGCTGGGCGGGTCCATCCCAGGCCTGCGTATCCGGATCCCGCTGCGGCCAAACCGATGCCAGCGTAGCGGGCATTGGACGGCACTGCCGCCTTCGATGTCCACGTACCTGTTATGGCGTCATAGGCCCAGTGATCTTCCAAGAAGTTGCCCGATGGTGCGATGCCGCTCATCACGTGGCCGGCCGTGCCCAGTGCGAAGGCTGTTGCAGCCCGGCGGCCATTGGCGGGGATGGGGTCGATCTCGCTCCAACTGTTGAGCAAGGGATCGTAGCTGAATGCCCGGTTGGTGCGCACGGTGCCGTCGAAGCCACCGCACAGGTAGCCTTTGCCCTGCAAGGCGAAGGATGCGGGACCTTGTAGACCCGCACCTGTGGGTACGGAGGCCTGGGTTGTCCAGGTGTTCGTGGCCGGATCGTAGCGATGGAACGATGAGGATAGAGTGCCGGCCAGACCTGTACCCTGCACACCTGCTCCGACATAGGCCTGGTCATTAATGATGAATGCTGCCGTCTGTGAGCGACCGCCCTGTGGATATCCCGCTCGTTGGGTCCAACCGTTGCTTATGGGGTCATACTCCCAGAGATCTGCCAGTCGAACACCGGAGACCGTCTCACCACCAAAGACATAGCCCTTGCCGTTGATCGAAAACCCACTGGGTAAAGCCCGCGGTGATCCAGGTAATTCGGCTTTTTGCGTCCAGGTGCCCGCTACCGGATCGTACTCCCACAGATCCTTGTAATAGGTTCCATCCGGAGTGGCGGTGTTCGACCCGCAGGACACGTAGATCTTGCCACTGATCTCGAAAGAGGCCGCAAAGGCACGGGCTTGGGGAAGCAGGTCGGTGCCGGACGATCCCACATCGTTCAACCGGAACCAGGTGTTGGGCTGTCCCTGTGCTTGGAACAGGAACGTGCCTGCGAGCAGACAGAGTAGGGTGTATAGCGTTCTCATGGCTGTTGGGAAGATCAAAGACCCAGTTGGGTCAGTTCAGTAGCGGTCACGGTCGGCGGTCCTGCCGCTGCCTGGAGTTTGCCGATCACCAGTTGCGCGAGCTGTTCAGCTTTCGCTACTGTGGGACATGCGGCACCACCGGACCTTCCCGGCAGTGTGGTCTGGCGGATGAACACCTGGTCGTTCGCCAGTATCTCGTAGCCGTAGGTTCCTCCCAGGGCAGGTATCACCCGGTGGGTATACACCACCTCTGCTACTTGTGGTGTGCCTGGACCTGTTGGTGGTAAAGCGCCTACACTGTTGTCCACCCCGGATAGGGCAGGCATGGCAGTGGACTCGGCCTGAACGGACTGGGCGCTCGCGGATAGATTGGTCGACAGGGCGAACACGATGGTCAGCGCGCGAAGGAATACAGCTTGATCGGGCATGGCTCGGGTAGGTTTGAATGCTTCCGCATGGTTGCGGGCAAACGTATTCCCGGCGTTGATCAGGCACAATAGAGTGTTCGTTATAGAACAGAAGTTGACAAAACGGCCCCGGCATGCGCAGCCCTTGCCCACCAAGGCTTTCAGAAGACCCGACCGCGGCAGTGTACCCGACGCACCATATTAAAGGTTGACATCCGGGATACAAAAGGTCAACGTTGTGAAAGATGGTGAGGCATTGGATCGGCGTTCCATCCTTACCGATCTGGGTCTCCCAACAGCACACGGACCTCTCCATCATGCTGGGAACGATGAAGCCCCGCCACCGATCGCTCGGGGCGGGGCTTCCGCTTTCAGTTGTTGATGTCGACTAGTCGGCGATCACCAGTCGCTCTGTCCAACGCTTTTCACCAGCGGTGATGTTCACCAGGTACATACCCGTTGCGATCTCGCCGTTCAGTTCGATCACCGTGTTCAGATCGCGGTCGTTCACCGGGATCTCGCGTGCGATCACACGTTTGCCGGTGAGGTCCATGATGTCCACGCTTACGGTCATCACTTCTTCGGCGATCCCATCCATGGAGATCCAGAACTGGTCACCGGTATTGGGGTTGGGCCAAATGTTGAGGCCGCCCGCGTTCTCCATGGCGATGTTCTGGTTGCCGCCAACAGCAGGCGGTGCCTGGATCGTGAGCAGGCATACATCACCCCACACACTGTCTGCATCCAACGGATCGATGCACCATGCACCGCCCTTGAAGGCCCGCACATCCACCTCGTAGGTCTTGCCCGGCAACAGGTGATCGGCCAGCGCCAGGTTCCAAGGGAAGTTCAGGATGTAGTTGTTGGTGGTGCGCACGATCTCCACGTTCTCGGCAGGGATCCGGAAACGCCACTGGTACTGTGTGGCACCGCCAACAGGGCGGGCATACACGCGTTGCCCACCGATGAACTGGCGGAACTGCCCGCAACTCAGGTTCACATTGCCGGGGATGTCC
>JBGTIB010000058.1:0-19853 GCA_041745875.1 Flavobacteriales bacterium
CTCCACAGGTGGGCACCAAGAAGGTGTACATCATCGACGAGGTGCACATGCTCAGCCAGGCGGCCTTCAATGCCTTCCTGAAGACCCTGGAGGAACCCCCCTCTTATGCGATCTTCATACTGGCGACCACCGAGAAGCACAAGATCCTGCCCACCATTTTGAGCCGTTGCCAGGTGTTCGACTTCCGGCGGATCTCCGTGGCCGATATCGCGAAGCATCTGGCGAAGGTGGCCGGGAAAGAGAACGTGATCGCCGAACCACTGGCCCTGCATACCATCGCGGTGAAAGCCGATGGTGGCCTGCGCGACGCATTAAGCATCTTCGACCAGCTGGTGAGCTTCTCCGGGGAGCGCCTCACCTACCAGGACGTGGTGAAGAACCTCAATGTGCTGGATCATGAGCACTATTTCCGCATCACGGACAGCCTTCGCAAAGGCGATGTGGCCGGGGCGCTGATGGAGTTCAACGCCGTGTTGCAACAGGGTTTCGACGGGCATTTGTTCGTAACCGGCCTGGCGCGCCACCTACGCGACCTGCTTGTCTGCCAGGACCCGCGCACCTTGGAATTGCTGGAGGTGAGCGAGGAACTCAGTGTGCGCTACGCGACACAGGCAGCTGAAACACCGCGCCAGCTGCTTGTGAAGGGCCTTGAACTCATGGCCCACTGCGACGAGCGGTACAAGATGGCCAAGGAACCACGGCTGCTGGTGGAACTTGCCCTTGTACAAGCCGTTCATTCAGGGGCCTCCCCGGTGACCAATGGTGAAGGAGAGCGCCAGAGCACGGAAAAAAAAAGTCCTGACCGGAACATAGCTGCCGTAAAGGAGCCCGCTGCGGCCACCCCGGCGCATTCCGGGTCCAGGCCCATGCCACGGCCAGCCCCTTCAGATCCTCCTGTGGCGACCACCACCACCGCATATGTGCCCAAACGTCGCATGGCGGGCCAGGTGAGCATCAAAGCCGATGCGGTGGCCATGGAGGCGGAAAAGCGCACGGAGTTGGAAGCCGACCACGAGGGGGAAATGCCCGTGAGCGACCGCTCGGTGAACGCTGTGCTGCTGCTGAAGGTGTGGAACGATTATGCATTGGAGCAAAAGGCCAGGGGCCGCAACAGTCTGCACGCCACCCTGGCCGCGCACGAACCCCAGGTGGCCGGACCCGGGCGGATCCGGTTCACGATCGTGAATGAGGTGCAGGAAAATTACCTCCGGACCGAAAGAGGCGACCTGCTGGTCCACCTGCGCAATGCTTTGGGCGATCCCGGTCTGGCCTTGGAAGTGGTGAAGACCGAGGCCGAGTTGAAGCCGCGCTACACACCCATGGACCGTTTCAAACTGATGGCCGAGAAGAATCCATCGTTGCTGAAGTTGCGCGAGGAATTGGATCTCGACTTGGGCTGAACGAATGGTGATCGGGTGTCAGTTGTTGGTTGTCCGGCAATACGGACCAAGCGCGATCCGAACATGAAAGCGGCCCTGTTCCTCTTCCTCGCGGCGTCATCGTCGCTGCTGTGTGCGCAGCGAATGGATACCACCGAGGTCAAGAACGGCAGGTATAGCGTGTTCCAACGTGATGCGCTGGGCGTTCCCAAGAACCCGGTCGCCGTGTACGACACCACCGGCAGATTACTGAGCCATGTATCCTGGCGCGACGGGCTGCTACATGGACCGGCTATTCAGTTCGACAGCCTTGGGCGGAAGACCTGGTTGGAGAACTACAAGAAGGGAAAGAAGCACGGGAAAGAGGTGTTCTACCATCCCAATGGCCAGGTGTATTGGAAGCTGCGCTACCGCAACGGCACCAGGCATGGCGCCAGCGCGACCTATCACCCGAATGGCAGCATTGAATGGACCAAACCATACCGGAACAACAGGCTGTACGGCGAGCGGATCCTTCGCGACTCGACCGGAGCCTTGTTCAACGGCGAGTACCTCACCGTATTCCCCTTGGGCATGGGCCAATACAAGGTGATCTGCACCAATGGTCGACCTCATGGCGAGCTGATCGTGTTCCGTGGGAATGGCACGGTGAGCTACACCGGCAGCTATAACAAGGGCTACCCCGACGGCGAATTCCTCTACTACAACAAAGAGGGCAAGGTCTATCGCATGGAGTACTATTCGATGGGCAAGTTCCTGCGCAGCACCGAACAGGATACCAATGCCGCATCTGCGCCCGCGACGGAACCATGACTCCATTTCCGTGATGGGTAGATTTGCCGCCGCTAACGCTGCTTCCACAAGCTGCAGCCTGACAACGAACAACTGACAACCTCGATACTGAACATGGCCAAGATCAAAGTTGCGAACCCGGTTGTAGAACTCGATGGCGATGAAATGACCCGCATCATCTGGAGATGGATCAAGGAACAACTGGTCCTGCCCTATGTGGAGGTGCCGATCGAGTACTACGACCTGGGTATGGAATACCGTGATGCCACGGACGACCAGGTGACGGTGGACGCCGCCAACGCGATCCGGAAGCACAGCGTGGGGATCAAGTGCGCCACCATCACACCCGACGAAGCGCGCGTGGAGGAATTCGGCCTGAAGCAGATGTGGCGCAGCCCCAATGGCACCATCCGCAACATCCTCGGTGGCACCGTGTTCCGCGAACCCATCGTCATCAGCAACATCCCGCGCCTGGTGCCGGGTTGGACGCAGCCCATCGTCATCGGCCGCCATGCCTTCGGCGACCAGTACCGCGCCACAGATGCCGTGATCAAAGGGAAGGGCAAGCTCACCATGACCTTCACTCCGGAGCAGGGCGAGCCCACCACCTGGGAGGTGTACGACTTCAAGGGGGACGGTGTGGCGTTGAGCATGTACAACACCGATGAAAGCATCGAAGGCTTCGCACGCAGTTGCTTCAATATGGCGCTGCAGAAAAAGTGGCCGCTATACCTGAGCACCAAGAACACCATCCTGAAGAAATACGACGGACGCTTCAAGGACATCTTCCAGGACATCTACGAGAAGGAGTTCCTGGCCGCTTTTAAGGAGGCGGGCATCAGCTATGAGCACCGCCTGATCGACGACATGGTCGCCGCTGCGATGAAGTGGAACGGGGGCTTCATCTGGGCCTGCAAGAACTACGACGGCGATGTGCAGAGCGATACCGTGGCGCAGGGCTTCGGATCGCTGGGATTGATGACCAGCGTGCTGGTGACACCCGATGGCAGGACCATGGAGGCAGAGGCCGCGCATGGTACCGTGACCCGCCACTACCGCCAGCATCAGCAAGGAAAACCCACCAGCACCAACCCCATCGCCAGCATCTTCGCGTGGACACGGGGCCTCGCATTCCGTGGCAAACTGGACGGCAACCAGGCCCTGATCGATTTCGCCAACAAGCTGGAGCAGGTCTGCATCAGCACCGTGGAAAGCGGGAAAATGACGAAGGATCTTGCAATGTGCATCCACGGCGATGCCACCACCACCGCGCACTACCTCACCACGGAGCAGTTCATGGCGGCCCTGCGGGAGGAGCTGGACCGAAGCATGTGAACCCCAACGTTGCTTTAGGGCAACAGAGTGTGCTGAGCTGTTCGTTTCGTTGCACCTTCGTGACGATCGGTCATGGTGATGGTGCACGAACGACGTTTTCAGCGCATCGCGCTCCTGGCTGCGGCGGCGATGTACATCGTCACCGCATGGTTCAGCACGGGCTACCACGCCTCCGACGAGCATCATCAGATCATCGCCTTCGCCCAACATCGGCTGGGTGAATTGCCGGAAGGGCATCTCGCGTGGGAGCATGAACGCGCGATGCGATCCTCGTTTCAGCCGTGGATCGCATTGATCGTCATTCAGGGAGCACGTGCTTCAGGGCTGGACGACCCAATGCTACAGGCATTCGTGCTACGGCTGCTTACCGCCACCCTTGCCATGTTCGTCATGTGGCGCTTGCTGCGTGCGGTGCTCCCGGAGATCCCCGAGGTGATGAGGCGTCCATTCATCGTGGTCACCTGGGCCCTGTGGTTCCTGCCTTTTCTGTTCGTGCGCTTCAGCTCGGAGACCTGGTCGGGCTTGTTCTTCGCGTGGGGGCTTGCGTCCGTGATCGATCCAGCGCGTGGAAGACATTGGGGGTTCGCTGCCGGGGCATTCCTCACAGCGGCTATCCTGATCAGACCACCCATGGCACTCGCGGTGTTGGGCTTGTGGGCCTGGATGCGCATCGTGCGCGGGGATCGCTGGTCACACATTCGCTATATGCTCGCCGCAGTGGTGGTCGTATCACTTGCGGGTTTTCTTCTTGACAGCCTGTTCTACCAACGGATCGCCTTCAGTCCGTGGAACTATCTGAGCGTTGGGATCATGGGGCCCGCGGAGCACATGCGCTTCGATCCCGTGCCCTGGTGGTACTATCCACCATGGGTCATCAAATACGCGATACCTCCCATCGGCCTGGCCCTGCTCCTGGCCTTCGCCATGCTGTTGTGGCGCGACCGCCGACATGTGCTGCTGTGGTGCCTGTTACCCTTTCTCGTCGCACACACCATGTTGCCCTACAAGGAGCCCCGCTTCCTGTATTCCCTGGCGCCCCTGATACCCTGGCTTCTGATACAAGGCTGGTGTTATTGGCGCGAAACGGGCCCCGGCCGGTCCATGCCCGCATGGTCGATGTTCGCAGCTTTGGGCCTGTTGGTCATTGCCAACGTGTGGGGTCTCGCCGTGGTGGTGACACAGCCCGCAGGTACGGGACGCACGGCGTTCGTACCCGCATTGGATACTCATGATGATGCTGCCATCACCCACGTGATCGAGCCGGAACTGGCGTGGCGCATCGAACTGCCTCCCTTTTACCGAAGGCCTCTTCCAGGAGACACGGCCATTGCCTCCTATGCGATCGCAGGACCCCTCACCACTCCCTTGCTGATCGCGCGTGCCGGTGGCATCGATGCACTCCAGACCGCCACCGGTCAGTACTTCAAGCCGATCGCCGCCAGCCATTCCGCTTGGGCAGCCTGGTCGTTGGAAGGGTACCACTGGGGCGACCGGCCGGTGGACTGGACCCTTTACAGCGTGCGGGAAGCACCGGGGCACTGATCGCGATCGGCATCTTTGCGCCGCCTTGCAAAGGGCCTGACCAAGGCCAAGGCCATGCGCAACACCCACCCCATCACACGCCGCGACCTGGATCGCCTGGCAGTGCCCGCCATCATCGCCGGCATCGCTGAGCCGGTGATCGCGCTGGTGGACATGGCCTTTGTTGGTCGCCTTGGCACCACCGATCTGGCGGCGGTGGGCATCGGCAGCAGCTTCTTCCTGTTGGTGGTATGGGTGCTGGCCCAGACACGTAGTGCCGTATTGGCCGTGGTGGCGCGCTTTTACGGCGCGGACCGGCTGGATGCGGTGAAGGACCTGGTGCCGATCGCCATCTGGATGAACTTCGCACTGGGCGTGGGCTTCTTCGCCCTCACCAGCATCTTCGCCGAGTCCATCTTCCGCATGTACAACGCCGATGGCGAGGTGTTGTCCAAGGCGGTGGAATACTACCGCATCCGGAGCATGGGCCATCCCATCGTGCTGGCCACCTTCGCCATCACCGGTGCCTTCCGGGGCATCCAGAATCTGAGTTGGAGCATGTGGATCGGCCTGCTTGGCGCACTGGTGAACCTGGTCCTGAACCCCATCCTGATCTTCGGCTGGGGACCGATAGCGGGCATGGGCATCGCGGGCAGCGCATGGAGCAGCCTCGCAGCACAGGTAGTGATGTTCGTCGCGGCCGCGCGCGTCATGCGGGTCCGCACACCCTTCTCCCTGGTGCCCCGCAAATGGCACCACCCGGAGCTCAAGGGACTGTGGCTGCTCAGTGGAAACCTTTTCGCCCGCACCATCGCACTCAATGTGTGCTACTACCTGGGCAACCGCTACGCGATGGGCTATGGGGAAGCGCATATCGCTGCGCACAGCATCGCCATGCAGATCTGGCTGTTCAGTGCCTTCTTCATTGATGGTTATGCCGCCGCTGGCAGTGTGGTGGCCGGCCGGCTGAAGGGCGCGCGCGACTGGCGCCAGCTATATCAAGTGACCTGGCAGGTGGTGCGGATGAGTGTGACCATTGGCGCTTTGCTCGCCCTGGTCTACCTCGCCGGTTACGACCACATCGGCGGGATCTTCACACGCGATACCGAGGTGCTGGCACTGCTCGCCGGGGTGTTCTGGATGGTGGTGCTCACCCAGCCGGTCAACGCGGTGGCCTTCGCCTTCGATGGCATTTACAAGGGACTCGGACATGGCCTGATCCTGCGCAATGTGCTGGTGCTGTCGACCGCTGTGGTCTTCGTGCCTATCGCCATGGGCACAGACGCGATGGGCTGGCAACTGCATGCGGTGTGGACCGCATTCATCGCGTGGATGGTGGTGCGCGGTGGCATGCTCGCGCTTCACTTCCGCGATCGCTACGGTCGTCTGGCACGCGCTTGAGCGGCCGTATCTTGGCCGCATGATCCGCTATGCATCGATCGCACTGGCATTGCTGCTTTCTGCGGGAATTCAGGCCCAGGGAGAGCAGAAGGAAGAGAAGAAAGACGAGCGCACCCTGCGAGAACGCCTTTGGTTCGGCGGCAACCTGGGTCTACTATTCGGCAATGTCACCTTCATCCAGATCGACCCCATGGTGGGCTACAAGGTGGACCCCAAAGGGAAATACATGGTGGGTGCCGGGCCGAGTTACTGGCACTTCGCGGACAAGCGCTTCGTTCCGCCCTGGACCTTCACCGGCTATGGCTACAGGATCTTCAACCGCTACCGCGTCATCGAGCAGGCATTTCTCCATGCGGAGTTCCTCCACATGAACGTGGATGGTGCGCGCAATGAATTGTTCGGTCCGCTGGACCAGCGCATCTGGGTGCCACATCTGCTGGTGGGTGGCGGTTACATGCAAAGCATGGGCGGGGGCACGGGCATCTTCGCGCAGGTGCTCTTCGAGGTGTTGCAGGACCCCAACAGCTTGTATTACGGCATGGGCCCCATCATCAGCGTGGGCGCCGGTTTCGGCTTCTGAAACCGTTCGCATGCCTACTGTTCCCAGCTCTGGGAATGATCATTCCGATGATGGCTTTGTTCACATTGGTGGGCACTCGCCGATGATATGGATAAAGACACCCTTCCCATGAAACAGTTCCACATCGCCCTCATCCTACTGCTCTCCACCCTCACCGTCCTTCCTTCCTGCAAGAAGGACGACCCCTGTGACAACGTTGTTTGCCTGAATGGCGGCACCTGCAGCGATGGTTCGTGTACCTGTGCGACCGGGTACGAGGGGACGACGTGCGAGACCGAGATCCGGGCCAAATTCATCGGCATCTACAACGGCACGTTCTCCTGTCCCGGGGTGAATACCACGATCAATATGACCATCTCCAACAGTGCCATCGGCATCACCAGCGTTGTGTTCAGCGACGGTGCCGACACATGGACAGGTACGGTGAGCGGCAGCTCGGTGAGCATTTCCACCCAAACGATCAGCGGAGGCACGACCATCTCCGGTTCAGGGCAACTGGCAGGAAATATCCTGACCCTGAGTCTGAACTTGAGCGGCACCACTTGCACATATACAGGCACCAAGCAATAACGGGGCGATGAAGCACAAAAGTGAAAGCCCGCTGGAGAGCGGGCTTTCACTTTTTGAGGTGGTGTTGTGGAGCCGGAGGGGATCGAACCCTCGTCCAAACGACCGCAACATGGGCTTTCTACATGCGTAGCCTCTTCATTGGTTTTCGACCTGCGCCTGGGGAAGGGCACCCCAGCAAAGGCTTAGGTCCTGTGTCTTACCCGCACTACGGACCACCGTGCGGGCCAGTCTTCCATGATGACACCCCTGATCCGGGAAGGAGGTCGACGGGCCTCCCCGAGGAGTGCTCGTCCGCGTTACTGTTATTCACGTGGATAAAGCCGAACAGCCTTGGGCTGTTAAGCTGCGAGCGCGTAGTCTACTTCGCCAGTTATGGCGTTGTGGCACTGGGATACGGGTCGCACCACACACCCGGCATGCTTACACACATCACGAAGCCGCTGTCAAATCCAAGTCGGCCCCATTCTGAAAGAACGTGCCGCAAAGGTACGGGGAACAGGGCATGGAATAACCGTACCACCCGGCCTTGTACGAAGTCCTAAGTTTGCCGCCATTCAAAATGGCAGTCCCCTACCGCAAGCTGGGCATCATTCGCGAAGGCAAGGAGCCCGCCGACCGACGTGTACCCCTCACCCCTGCCCAGTGCCGCACCATCTTGGAGCGCCACTCGGGGATCGATCTCGTGGTGCAGCGCAGCCAAGTGCGCGCATTCACGGATGAAGAATATGAGGCGGAAGGGATCACGTTGGCCGATGACCTTTCCGACCGCACTTTGATCCTGGGCATCAAGGAGGTGCCTGTAGGCATGTTGCTTCCGGGCAAGGCCTACCTTTTCTTCAGTCACACGATCAAGGAGCAGCCGCACAACCGCAAGCTGCTGCGGGCCGTACTGGACAAAGGCATCACGCTGATCGACCACGAACTGCTGACCAACGCGATGGGCGAACGCGTGCTGGCCTTCGGATACTGGGCCGGTGTGGTTGGTGCCTATAATGGCATCCGCGCCTGGCAGCACACGCACGGGGGCCCCAACCTTCGACCTGCACATGCCTGCCACGACCTGGAGGAACTGGAGCATCATCTGCATGCGTTCCCACTGCCGAAAGACTTGCGTATCGTGCTCACTGGTGGGGGGCGTGTGGGCAAGGGGGCGATGGGAGTGCTGGAGCGCGCCGGTGTGCGGCGCGTGTCACCTGCCGAATTCCTCGCACAGGACCATGATCAGCCCATGTACACGGTCCTCGGCTCTGCAGACCTGTACGAACGCACCGACGGGAAACCTTTCGACAAGGCCGTTTTTCACGCGGACCCCACTGGGCACCAGGCGAAGTTCCTGCCCTTCGCACGGCGCGCACATATCTACATGGCCTGCCACTTCTACGACCCACGTGGGCCCAAGATCCTCTCGGCCGATGCGCTACGCGACACAGAACGCACCATCGAGGTGGTGGCCGACATCAGCTGCGACATCGGAGGGCCCATCGACAGCACCCTGCGCGCCAGCACCATCGCCGACCCCTTCTATGGTTATGATCCCGCGACGGGGGCCGAAGTGGATACCGGGACCACCGGCAGCATCACGGTGATGGCCGTGGACAACCTGCCGTGCGAGTTGCCACGCGATGCTTCGGAGGCATTTGGGAACGACCTGATCGCGCGCGCGTGCTGCCTGCCCTGCTCGGCGCTGACCCGGAAGACATGATCGAACGGGCTACGATCGCAGCTACCGGACGCCTTACCGCGGCATACACACACTTGGAGGAATACGCGAAAGGAGGTCGCTGAGGGAAGACCGTCAGCCTGCCTGGATAGTCAGTTCCAAGGCAAAACATACCCGGCCATCTTCCAGATTGTGGCAATGGGTGCGCATCGGGCCGGTGCTCTTACGTGCCATTGTGATCAGGCCCAGTCCCGCGCCACCGCGCTCGGTGCGTTCCTGCATGGAAAGCAGTTTCAGGTATTGAGCCTTCAGATCCGCATCGTCCATCGCATTGAGGATATCCACCCTATGGCACAACAGGGCCGCAGTGGCTGGTGGAACAACGTTCCCGAGCACCAGACGATACCCCCAGGTGGTCCGGGTCATCCGTGCGAAGGAAGATCGCCCAGCCTCGGACATATTGTGGTGATGGATGTTCTCCAATCCTTCAGTAAGCACACTGAACAAGCGCTTTCGTACTGTCACTGGATCGTCCGTTGCCAGGCTCACCTCCTCGGCACGCGCAAGCAAGGCATGCACTACGGAATGGTCCACAACACCTTCGTGATCGAAGACCATCGAACTGCCAGGATCCCGGGTAAGGTCGGTCAAGGCGTCGGCTTTACAGCCTTCACCTCCAGCGCCCATCCCGGGTTCCACACCCATGTGATCGATCTGAGTCATCGCTTCGATAAGCAGGTTGTTCCCGTCGCCGAATATGCTCATTTTATCGATATACGAGGATCCGTTGCCTTTGGTTTCGAGAAAGTCAACGTTAGATTTGCTGTTGTACCAACCATTGATCCACTCCCCCGCATGCTACATAATTCCTTGAAGATCACGGCTCTGATCATGGTCGCAACGGCCTGGACCGGGTGCATGACCGGCCCCTGTGTGAAGGGTGGTGGAGATGTGGGAACGAGGAACATCGCGGCCGAGCCCTTTCATGCGATCATCGTCCAAGGTCCCATGGACATCCAACTTGAACCGGCAGGGGAGCACGCACTGAAGGTGGAGGCTCCCAACACATGGGCCGATCTGATCGCTACCGAGGTACGCGACGGCGTTCTCACCATTACCATGGACGGATGTATCCGCGGGCCGGGGAGCCTGGTAGTGCATGTTGCCGCCCCCTCCTTGGAAAGCGTGACCCTTGAAGGCTCTGGACACATCAAAGGGACCGCCCCGCCCCCCAGGGGCCCCTTTAAGATCGAACTACAGGGAAGCGGCGATATCGACCTCGCGATCATTGCGGTAGAAGTGGGCGCCACGGTTCGCGGCAGCGGCGACATCCGCCTCCGGGGGAGTGCCAACACATTCAACGGCAGGGTACTGGGCAGTGGCGATATCAAGGCACAAGATCTTGAGAGCAACATGGCGCAGGCTGAAGTACGCGGTTCCGGGGATATCATCCTGCATGCGAAGGAGAGCCTTTCGGCACGCATCAGCGGAAGTGGCGATATCCGTTACCTGGGCGAACCCGAGATCATTGAGAAGGATGTGAAAGGATCGGGTGACATCCGCCAGGCGCAGTGAGAATGACCACAAGATCCATGATCCGTATCGGGACGTTGATCTTCACGGGCATCCTGCTTGGATGTGCCGGCCCGGTGGAACCTTCCGTGGAGAACGGACCGGACGTACCTCCCTCGTCCAGCCCGCCAACCGAGCTATCCGTGGAGGCGAGTGGCCCACTTGCACTCTCCCAGGTGGACGACAATGTGCGACACGATACGCTGCTGATCCAAACCACCTTCGACCTGGGCGAGGGCACATTCGTAATGGTGGCTTCTTCCGTGGATGAAACATTCGAAGGCTTGCGGCTGTATCGCTACCGCGTCTTGCCCGACAGCCTGCCAGGGATCATCGCGGCCTCCACACCCGCTTACGACAGCTGGACCATGCTGCCCACTTTTTTCCGGCATCCGCAGGACAGCACTGCCTGGATCATTTTGGCGAACTTGGGCGAACGACAGAGCTGGGGGCAGAAGGTGTTCATACTGGACGCGGAGGGCTTCACCGATATGGGCTTCCTGGACGTAGCCTTGGCGGTGGACCTTCCGGAGGAAGACGGCGGGACCAAATTGGTGGGAATAGGCCCGGAAGCGCTGGTCATGGCTGATGGTACCAGCATCCTGATACGATTCTCCACTGCGAAATTGTACCTCTACGATGACCTGGCTGGCGGGCGGGACCAGGTGATCGACGCAGGACGTGTGACTTACCGCTGGAACAGCGCGGACGGCATGTTGCTCTGGATGGATGAGCAGCCACGCAGGCCTGAAGTCTGATCGCGGGCGCACTATCTTCAGGCCATGACCGCTGGACTTCCATCCTCACTACCGGGTATTCAACGCTTATTTCTCCTATTCTCATTCATGCTGCTTCTCCCGGCCATCGGCATGGCACAGAAGCGTGCACTGGGACCGGAAGAATTCTCCCCTGGCGGGCCTTGCGACACTTCAGAATGGAAGCTGGTGTTCCACGATGAGTTCGGTGGAAGAGAACTGGACCGCAGCAAATGGGTGACCTATTTCACGTACAGCCATGATGGCAGCGACCAGTGCGAAGGCTGCCGGGCCACGGGGACCAGCAACACCATTTACCGCGACGAACAGGTCTCGGTGAGTGATGGCAGACTGATACTCGGGGTCGAGGCCAAGCCGGGCACCTGGTATGGACGCACCATGGAACATGAGAGCGGCATGGTGCATTCCATCGGCTCTGCCATTTTCAACCAAGGGCGTTTCGAGGTGCGTTGCAAGATCCCGGGCGCGACCGGGCTGTGGCCCGCATTCTGGGGTTTCGGTGGAGAGACCGAGATCGATGTGTTCGAGATCTGTGGCGAGAAGACACGCCTGCTGAAGATGGCCCTGCACCGCTGGGGTGAGAAGAAATACAGCAACACAGGACGACACAAGGGACCCGATCTCTCCGAGGACTTCCACACCTACGCGGTGGAATGGGAACAGGATGAGCTGCGATGGTACCTCGACGGCGAACTGGTGCACAGCCGCGGCCGATTGGTGGATCGTCGTGGTCGTTCACTACCGGGTTGCGACCGCAGTGCCGGTACACACCACACTGCGCCTGACTACCCGCGTGGTAAGGACGCGCTCAATGTGATCCTGAACTTATCCGTCAGCCCGCCCAACAACTTTTGCAAAGGACCCCGCGAACCGGTCCCCTGGCCCGAAGGCACCGCCTTGGTGGTGGACCATGTGCGTGTGTACCAACGTAAGCCCGAGGAGCACTTGAGCGATCTGTGTGCGGCACCACGTCGCCTGCTGGCGGATGGTCAGGAAGGTGCGCTGCGCACAGGCGGGTCGCGCCGCTTCCACTTATCTGGCCCGCACGGCGATCTTGAATGGAGCACTGGCGAGGGACTTGAGATCACCAGCAGGGACGCGCATGGCATCACAGTACGCAACACCGGGAGAGTTGAAGGGCTCACTTGGATCCGCGCGGAAAGCCGGAACGACCCCTGTCCGCGCGGTCCCCTGATGTTGGAGATCGGCGTGGAACTGACGCGTTGAGCGAACTACTCGACGCTGGGGATCATGCCCCGCACGCCCATGTCCACCACCTGATCGCCTGCGCCGGGCTCATAGATCCCATCCCCGTTCACATCGATCCACTCGAAGCTCTGGTTGGTACTGAGGGAAACAATGATCACCAGATCCTCGGTCTCATTTCCGGTGATCGTCAGTGGCGTGTTGAAGGCTCCGGTGACCACGCAGCTGCCCTGCGGGATGGGTGATGTGGCGAAGATCGGATTGGGCACCGTGGTGGCACCCGGTGGCGCCTGGCCCGTTACCACGGGCGTGGGAATTGGAGGTGAGATCACCTCGAAGGCCCAGAATCCCTGTGGCTTATTGGCGTTCACCGTCACGTTCTGTTGTGCCACCAGAAAACTTCCGATATAGGTGTTATAGCCGATGAAGGACGCCACCGAACCCTCCAGATCGAACACCCCGAAGGTGGGGTCGGTATAGCGGAAGTCGATGTCGTAGTGCTGGTACGCCAGCGACACGCGCAGCCATTCGTACGAGCCTGGATCCAACGCAGCAAGGGGCAGGCAGAGGAAGACCTCCCCATCGCCCACGCGGACGCCCTGGCTGAAATTGATGGCCGTGGCACCGCCCACCGTGGTCTCCGGTGCATGGTACAACACCTTGCCCTGGCCGAGTCCGGTGAACATTGTGGGCGCGAACTCCACGTAATGGGCGCTCATCTTGCGGAAACGCGGATGCTGCGCGGCGTGGCCTTGGGGCATCGTGGCTGGCTGGCCCAGGTTGTTGAGGCGCACCTGCGTGCTGTCGAAGCGGAACTTCAACTTCAGCATCGGCCCGGGTACTTCAGCGCAGATGTTCGCGGCCGGCACGCCTCCTCCCGGCGGCGGAGCAGGTGTGGGCGGAGGATCGTCTTTCTTGCAGGAAGCGAGGAACGCGAGGCCCATCAGGGCGCAGGCGAAGGGATGAAAGCGCATGGTGGAGCAAGGTTGAAAGCCCACTGCGGGCCGCGCGAAAGTACCAAGGATCATGCCCATTGGCCACGGCCGGGGGTCGCGCCGTTATTGTTATGCACGCATACATTCACTTCTTACCTTGGTCCCTTCCACATGAAGCCTGAAGAGACCATCGACTTCCACATCCGCAAGCTGTGGATCCGGATCGCACGCATCTACAACAGTGAGGCGGCGAAATACGGCGGCAGCATGGCCATCGGGCAGATCCTACTGAACGTGGAACCCGAAGGCACGCCCAGCACCAAGCTCGGTCCAAGGATGGGCATGGAGGCGCGCAGTCTGGTGCGTACCCTGCAGACCATGGAGGATGCCGGGTTGATCAAGCGTGTGCCCGACCAGGATGACAAGCGCGTGGTGCGCATCCATCTCACACCGAAGGGCAAACAGATGCGCGACGTGAGCCGCGAGACCGTGATCAAATTCAATCAACGCGTGCAGGAAGAGATCTCCGCCAAGGACCTCGCGAACTTCCACGCCGTGATGGACAAACTCAATGAACTTCTCGAACGCAAGGAACTGCTGACATGAGCAACAACAGGAACATCCGTAAAGTCGCCGTACTGGGTAGCGGCGTCATGGGCAGCCGCATCGCCTGCCATTTCGCGAACACCGGCACCGAGGTGCTGCTGCTCGACATCGTCCCGCTGGACGCGGCCGACAGCAAGGACCCAGCCGTCCGCAACAAGATCACGAACGACGCCCTCGCCTTCGCGCTGAAGAGCAACCCGTCTCCGATCTACGACAAGGCCTTCGCCAAGCGCATCACCACGGGCAATTTCGACGACGACCTGGCCAAGATCAAGGACTGCGACTGGGTCATCGAGGTCATCATCGAGCGGCTCGACATCAAGCAGCAATTGCTTGAGAAGGTGGAGAAGCACCGTAAGCCCGGCTCGCTGATCACCAGCAACACCAGCGGCATCCCCATCAACGCCATCGCCGAAGGCCGCAGCGAGGACTTCCGCAAGCACTTCTGCGGCACGCACTTCTTCAACCCGCCGCGCTACCTGCCTTTGCTGGAGCTGATCCCCGGCCCGGACACCGACGCCGAAGTGCTCAGCTTCCTGGAGGATTACGGCCAGCGCGTGCTCGGCAAGGTCACCGTGCTGTGCAAGGACACGCCCGCCTTCATCGCCAACCGCATCGGCGTGTTCAGCATCATGGGCCTGTTCCATGCCGTGAAGGAACTCGGCCTCACCGTGGAAGAGATCGACCGCCTCACCGGTCCCGTTCTGGGCCGCCCCAAGAGCGCCACCTTCCGCACCGCCGACGTGGTGGGTCTGGACACCCTGGTGAACGTCGCCAAGGGCCTGAAGGACAACTGCCCGAACGACGAACAGAACGCCCTCTTCGCCATCCCCGACTACCTGCAGCAGATGGTGGAGAAGAACATGCTCGGCAGCAAGACCGGCAAGGGCTTCTTCTTCAAGGACCGCAACAGCGCGAAGGGCGATATCCTCGCGCTTGACCTGAACACGCTGGAGTACCGCGAACAGGTGACCCGCCGTACGGCGGGCGCAACCCTCGAAGCCGCGAAGAAGGAAGAAGACCTGCGCAAGCGGATCCCCGTGCTCTACACGGGCAGCGACAAGGCCGGTGAGTTCTACCGCAAGAGCTTCCACGCGCTCTTCGCGTACGTGAGCCACCGCATCCCCGAGATCAGCGACGAGTTGTACAAGATCGACGATGCCCTGCGCGCCGGTTTCGCGTGGGAAATGGGACCCTTCGAATACTGGGACGCGATCGGCGTGGAGAAGGCCGTGAAGGACATGGAAGCCGCCGGCGTGAAGATGGCCGCGTGGATCGGCGACATGCTGAAAGCCGGACACACGTCCTTCTACAAAGTGGAAGGCGGCAAGCGCATGTACTACGATGCCGCCAGCAAGAGCTATAAGCCCGTGCCACGTGGCGAAGGCCTCATCGTACTGGCCGACCTGCCCGACAGCAGCATCGTGTGGAAGAACCCCAACGCCGTGGTGCGCGACCTGGGCGACGGCATCCTGTGCCTGAGCTGGAGCACCAAGATGAACACCATCGGTGCGGAAGTGATCCAGGGTCTCAACAAAGCCATGGACCTCGCCGAGGAAAGCGGCAAGGGCCTGGTGATCTACAACGATGCCGCCGTGTTCAGCGCGGGTGCCAACGTGGGCATGATCTTCATGATGGCCGCCCAGCAGGAGTACGAGGACCTCGAGATGGCCGTGCGCACCTTCCAGAACACCATGATGCGTGTGCGCTACAGCAGCATCCCCGTGGTGGTGGCACCGCACAACCTCACCCTCGGCGGCGGCACCGAACTATGCCTGCATGCCGACAAGGTGGTGGCACACGCCGAGACCTACATGGGCCTGGTGGAGTTCGGCGTGGGCGTGATCCCCGGCGGCGGTGGCACCAAGGAATTCGCCCTGCGCCTCAGCGACGAACTGAAGGACGGCGATATCCGCATCAACCGCATGCGCGAGCGTTTCCTCACCATCGGCACCGCGAAAGTGGCCACCAGCGGTCACGTAGCATTCGGCCTCGGCTACCTGCGTCCGGGCCAGGACGAGGTGATCGTAAGCCGCGCCCACCAGCTCGCCTACGCCAAGCAGTGCGCGCTGGACCTCTGGAACAAGGGCTACACCAAGCCCGCGCCACGCAAGGACATCACCGTCATGGGCCAGGAAGGTCTCGGCATCGTGTACGTAGGCGCCAACAGCATGCTCAGCGGCAACTACATCAGCGAGCACGACGCGCTCATCAGCGAGAAGCTCGGCTACGTCCTCTGCGGCGGCGACCTCAGCGAGAAGACCGAAGTGAGCGAGCAATACCTGCTGGACCTGGAGCGGAAGGCGTTCGTGGAGCTGTGTATGCAGCGGAAGACGTTGGAGCGGTTGCAGAGCATCATTACAAGTGGGAAGGTGTTAAGGAACTGATGAATGAGGTGAAGCATATTGATTGTTTGGGCGTGCCCCTCGCAAAGCCTCGGGTCGCGCTCTCCGCTCGTACTCCTCGCTCCTTCGTCGCTGCGGGGTACCCGCTGCGATCGCTCACGCGGAATACAGATCTCGTCCAAATACCATGACCGTCCAACTCTATTCAGATGAGACCTTCTGCGCTGCAGGGTCCTTCGATGTCATTGCCTCAATATGGGGCAATCCTTCTCATTGTTCCGACTACTCCAACGATGTTGCTGGCATCATCGCCGCGAACACGCGCCTGGGAAAAGACTTTAAGGGACTTCACGCAGTTAATCTCAATGCTGACAATTGGTCAACGTTGGGGCCGACATTCGAGGCAGTCCTGAACAAGCTCTTTCAGTATGTCAGCGAGGGTAAGTTGAACATCCGCGTCACCCTAATCAGCGGGGAGAAGTACGAAGCCAATGCTGGTTACCTGAAACAGTTGCTGAGGAGAGAGCTTGAGAATCGCGAATCCGACATAGGGAAGCAATTCAGCTCGCTGAAGGACGAAGATCTCCCCGCCCTATACCATCGCATCGACCAACTCATTGTCTACCTGCTCTATCGCGATCACTTTGGTCTAGATGGTGATGAATTCGAGTACTATCCTGATTCGTCAGGCAAAATCCTGCACTATAAGGAACGAGAGTTCGAAGTGTCTGGAACCCTCCCCTTTTCCTGGCCGCTACCCTTCTATGACCTGGTCAAGATCCAAGGCAATGCGTGGGCGAAGACAATAAAACTAGCTGGGTGGCCAACAAAGAAGCACGAACTGGTCAAGTTCCAACCCTTGAAGTGGCAGGAGAACTACTTAGTACAGTCTTGCGACATCCTGTCGAACTTCACCTTCAACCATCTCCGATACTCAGTGGGGCTAACAGACAAGAAGTATCAACTCAAATCCAACGCTCTCCTCAAGCACTTTGACCTCGCCGATCAAACGGAGCAAATCAAGGCCACGTTCAAACTCAACGATTCAGGGAACGATGTTGTGTGCAAGGATCCATCGCTTCATGCTACCCTACACGTGAAATAGCCCCTCGACACACCCCGATACACACGACGTCATGAACGAACAGGCTTACTTCCCCGAATATGTGCATACCGCCGGTCGTCAAGTCTTGGAAACGCTGGATATCCTGGCCACCTCAAAGGTCCTCTCGACCATCAAGAGCAGGTATGAGTTCATCGCGGAGCGCACGGACCCAAGCGGTTTTCCAAGGCCGCTCGCAACACTTCAAATCGCATCGCACAATCCACGCTATGCCTTCGATGTGCAGCAAGCCATTGAAGGATATCGCCAGATGTACTATGACCGCGTTGTGTCCGATTACGCGCTAGCACTCTTGGCGAAACCTAACGAGGTCAATCTACCGGACCTGTATTGCCGTTCGCTGGTCCGGGCAGCGGCTGATATTGTGAAAGCAGAAGCAGATGAGATCAGCAAGCTCAAGCGCGAAAGCGCCGCTGCGCGCCGCAAAGCCAAGCTTTCTGATACCTTGGTGCTGTTGCTGACCGAACTGACTGCAAAGTGCAGTTCGGCTGCTGTATATCCTCAAGCCAAGGAAGCCATTGAGAAGACCATGACATCGCTACAAGTTCCCAATCAGTCAATCCAGTCATGAAGCAGTTCGACCTGAACATTGAGAAGATCCTTGAGGATTGGGAAGCATATCATGCGATACGGGAGATCATTGCCAACGCCTTGGATGAGCAGATCCTGTCCAGCACGCAAGACATCGACATCTACAAGCTCTCTGGTGAGTGGCACATTCGAGATTATGGACGAGGCCTTACCTACAATCACCTGACCCAAAATGAGAACCCCGAGAAGCTGCAGAATCCGAAGGTCATTGGGAAGTTCGGCATTGGCCTGAAGGACGCCCTTGCCACGTTCGACAGAAAGGGAATCAAGGTCACCCTCAAGTCGAAGCACGGCGACATAACACTCGCCCGCGCGGCAAAGGAAGGATTCAGCGATATCATCACTCTCCACGCAACGATCGCTCCTTCATCTGATCCGAGCCTGGTTGGCACCGACGTAGTCATCTCTGGTTGCACAGATGATGACATGGAGAAGGCCAAGAAGCTGTTCATCAAGTTTTCGGGTGAATCAGTTCTTGAGGTAACCAAGTTTGGGGAGATAGTCTCAAGAAATGGCCCGTCGGGGAATATCTACATCAATGGCGTTCGAGTCGCCCAAGAGGAGAACTTCTTGTTCAGCTACAACATCACAGTACTGACCGCAGCAATTAAGAAGGCTCTAAACAGAGAACGCTCGAACGTAGGACGGACCGCATACTCCGAGACAATCAAGAAGATTCTCCTTGCGAGTGAATCGTCAAACACAGCACAGCTTCTCTCCGATGACCTGAAGAACATTAACGCCGGTACATCACGCGACGAGCTCTCATGGATCGATGTGCAGGAACACGCGGTCAAGATCCTGAACCAGTCAGGGAAATACCTATTCGTGACTTCTCTGGAGATCATGGCACATCCCGATATGATCGAAGAGGCGAAGTCTGCAGGACGGAGCATCATTACAATTCCCGAAAATCTCAAGTACAAGATCCAGACGGCCACTGATCTAGCCGGCAATCGAATCGTAGACATTTCACAGTTCGTGTCCGACTACAACGACAGCTTCGAATATGAGTTTATTGAACTTGACCAGCTCACTATGGAGGAGAGGTCTGTTTTCTCCATGGCCGATGAAGTTCTGGATCTCATTGGCGGTAGGCCGTCCGCTGTTCATTCAATCCATGTCTCGACTAAACTGAGAAGGGATCTCTTTTCAAACTCTGAGACGGTGGGAGTTTGGGATCAACGTTCCAACACCATCGTGATTCTTCGTGACCAACTCAGAACTATCGGCCTATTCGCGGGAACGCTGATCCATGAGGCTTTGCATGCAGCTTCTGGTGCATCTGACATTAGCCGCTCCTTCGAGAACGAGTTAACAGAAGGGTAGTTCGAAGAACCTGTGGACAACTTGAGCTGTCCTGATCTTGACAAAGTGGTGCGTTGATCGATCTCTTTGAAGCATGAACAAGAAGCGCCCCTCAGCAGGATTCTTTGACCATCAAGATCGTCAGGCCAAGCT
>JBGTIB010000059.1:0-15007 GCA_041745875.1 Flavobacteriales bacterium
TCTCATACAATTCCTGAAGTTGGGCATACTGCTTCGTGAAGCCGCATTCGCTGGCGGTGTTCACCACCAGCACCTTGCTTCCCTTGAAATCGGACATGGGAACGGGTTTGCCGTTGATATCGGTTGCGACCAATTCGTGAAAGGACATGGCAGGGGTATCGGCGATGCCGGGGGGTTGAGCGCCGGCGGGGTCATTGGACCCACAGGCCAGCAGGAGTGGAATGAGAACGGGGGAAACGTTGCGCATGGTGGAACAACACATGTGTAGTGCGAAGTGTTCCCAAAGGTACTTATCAACCACACCTAACCTTGGTTCGATGACGTGCGTAGAACCACGCATGCCCACCCCTGTTCTCCATCCCCACTTTGCCGTGCTCTTTTGCGCTACGGCCACGCTGGCACAGGCCCAGCCTCGCATCATGGCCCATACGGCCATCATTGCCAACCCCGCCGCCGTGGTCGGCACCGACCAGCAGATCCAATTGGCCGGAGCCGGCATGTCGCAAGAGGCTTTGGATCGTTTGCTGGCCTCCGATGCCATGGCCCAATGGCCCATAGGTCTACGCACCGACAGTGCGCGTCAGGTCCATGCCAAGGCGATGCGGAATTTCACGGTACGCATCGTGAGCGAACTGGAGGTGGGCGACCAGCGCCTAGCGGTGGTGGTACTTCCCATGTTGGAAAACCTTCACATGCCCGAGGACCTGCGCAGCCCGAGCGACCTGTACCTGGCCGTGTTGCACGATGGTCTGGATCGCGCGGAGCGTGCCGTGAAGCGCCCCGTAGCCAGCCCAGGACCTCGGTGGGATCATATGCCGAAAGCGCGGATCACACGGCCCGATGCCATCTATGCCACCTACGATCTGGCCTCGGACCCCGAAGCAGTGGCAAGTCTGGAACGTCTGGGACTCAGTCGACCCGAGATCGAGGCGGTGATCTTCCGCAGCCATCAACGCAACTGGCCCGAGGGGATCGATGCCTTTGAAAAGCGTTGGCCACGACTGAAGAGCTTCAAACGCTTCAAGGCATACAAGGCAGTGCAGTGGGACGACAAGGTGCTGGTGGTGGTGCCTGCGGAACAGAACCAGGACCTGCCTGAGAACCTGCGCCCCTCGCTGGATATCTACATGGTATATGCCGCACCCGCCATTTCGGTGAAGGGGAAGTGAGCGAAGTTGAGGCATGATCGGTCCGTGAAGGACCTTGTTCCCAGGTCGTCAAGGGATCATCCCGATTACCTTCGTCCCGCCGTTGTATGGGGGCTGGATACCCATGCTATGCGGCTCGCATGCGTACCGTCGAGATCGCACATCTGCTGAAATTGGAAGCTGCCCTGGACCTGCGTCAACGGGCGGCCTGGGGCGGCATGCTGCTTTATGTGGTGAGCGCGGTGTATGTGGCCTTTCTTGCTGTGAAAGGTGGGCTCGGCACCGCCACCTGGAACGCGTTGTTCTGGATCATCCTGCTCTTCGCCGCATTCAACGCCTTGTCGCGCTCCTTCCAGCGCGAGGATGCGGGGCGGCAACTCTACCTCTACACTTTGGTTGACCCGCGCAGTGTGATACTGGCGCGCACGCTGTACAATGCGGCCACGATGGTGATGCTGAGCCTGCTGAGCCTGCTGTGCTACATCCTCTTTCTGGGCAGTGATGCGCTGCGCGAGGCGGACCTGTTGCAATTCCTGCTCGCGGTGGTGCTGGGCGGCATCGGTTTCGCCGCCGTGCTCACGTTGATCTCGGCCATTGCGGCTCGGGCCGGCAGCGGGCTGGGACTGATGGCCATTCTGGGTTTCCCGCTGGTACTGCCCATGCTGCTGGCGATCATGCGTGCCAGCAAACTTTCGCTCGATGGTGTGGCCTGGAGCGTGAACAGCACCTACTTCCTCGGATCCGCACTGTTGGACGTGATCACCGTCACCCTGGCGTGGCTGCTGTACCCGTACCTTTGGCGCGATTAGGAAATGAAGCATTGGTGGTGGAAATCCCTGGCGATCGTGCTGCTGCTGGTCGCGTCCATCGCTGCCCTGTGGGTGCCGCTATCCCCGGCCTTGGTGCATGTGTCGCCCAGCCGTATCGCACCAGGTGAGACAACGGTGAACATCACTGGATACAACACCGCCTTCCGCAGCGGCATTCACGCCCACTTCGTGAACGACGGACAGGTGTTCTGCCCACAGCGCATCGACGTGCTTGATGACACCCACATCAGCATGGTGGTCGAAGTGCCTGCCGGGCTGCGCGAACACATGACCGATGTGGTTGTGGATGGGCTGAACTACCCTGCCGCTTTCTTCACGGAAGGGCTTGGTGAAGGGACCGAGGAAACCGGCTGCAGCACCGAAACTGTGACCACTTCGCATCAGACCGGTTTCACCTTCCCGAACCGCAGCATACTCTATGAGAGCATCCGAAACCTGCATTTCCATGTGCCCATGTGGTTCACCATGATCGCGTTGATGGGCATCAGTGTGTGGAAGAGCATACAGGTGCTGGGCAACAGCTCGCTGCACGATGACCGCAAGGCCGTAAGCGCCGTGCATGTGGGCCTGCTTTTTTGTGCGCTTGGCCTTACCACGGGTTCCATCTGGGCGCGCGCCACTTGGGGTGCCTTCTGGACCAACGATGTGAAGCTGAACGGTGCTGCCGTGACCGCCTTGATCTACCTGGCCTATCTGGTGCTGCGTGGCTCGGTGCCCGATGCCTACAAGCGGGCACGGCTGGCGGCCATCTACAACATCTTTGCCTTCGTGTTGCTGGTGATGTTCCTCTTCGTGGTGCCCCGTCTCAACGCCATTGATAGCCTGCATCCGGGCAGTGGCGGCAACAGCGGCTTCAGTGACCTCGACCTGGACGATCGGCTGCGCGTGGTGTTCTACCCAGCGGTGGCCGGTTGGATCCTGTTGGGCGCCTGGCTGTACGAATTGCGTCACCGCACGCTGCGCATCATCGAACTACAGAACGCATGAGAACCTTCTGCACATTCCTTCTGTTGCTGTTGGGCAGTGTTGCGGCGCAAGCCCAGGTGGCGCCGTCCTGGTTGGAGGACAAGCTCTACGGCGGCGGCAAGATGAACGCCGTAGTGGTGGTGGTGGCCATCATCATCGTGGGCATCGGGGCGTGGTTGTGGATGCAGGATAGGAGACTGAAACGCATGGAAGAGAAGATCAACAAATAGTCGATGTGAAGATGAGAGAATGTGGAAATGTGGGCCACGAAGTTCGATCCCGCACCGCAGCATCCCCACATCTTCTCATTCCCACATCTCCCCATCTCAACAAATGAAACGCGCACACATCATCGCCATCCTGATCATCGCCGTGGCCATTGCGGCCCTGGTGGGATCGCTCTACGACAGCAGCACCTACGCCGATCTTGACCAGGCCTTGGAGCATCCCGGCCGGGAATACCACGTGGTGGGTGTACTGGACCGCAGCGAGGAGATCGTGTACGAACCCAGCCTAAATGCCAGCCTCACGTCCTTCACCATGGTGGATCTGAGCGGCAACAAGGCACGCGTACACCTGAACAAGGCCAAGCCCCAGGACTTCGAGCGCAGTGAACGGCTTGTACTGATCGGAAAGGCCAGCGCAGATGGCGACTTCCACGCAAGGGACATGCTGATGAAGTGCCCGAGCAAGTACAATGAGGAACAGAGTATCGAGGGGTGATCCGGAGCATGTCTGTTGTACGATGTCCGATGTCTTATGCGAATGCAGCCACGGAGTCGCATTCGCATAAGACATCGGACAGCACTCATAGGACAGCAACTACCACTTCAGAAACACATAGAAAAGTACTTCCGAAAAGATGGTGAACTACGTGGGTGAGCATGCTTGGGCAGGACAGTTGGGGCACACCCTTGCCATCATCTCATTCGTGGGTGCCTTGCTGGCGATCGTAGCTTATGTGCTCGGCACGAACCGCAACAGTGCTGCTTGGTCGGCGGTGGGCAGGCTCGCTTTCCGGGTTCACAGCGTGGCGGTGTTGGGCATCGTGGTGGTGTTGTTCACCATGCTCTTCAACCACTGGTTCCAATACGACTACGTGTGGAAACACAGCAACCTCGCGATGCCGATGAAGTACATCGCCAGCTGTTTCTGGGAAGGACAGGAAGGCTCCTTTCTGCTGTGGACCTTTTGGCATGTGGTACTGGGCAACGTGCTGCTCTTCGGTTGGTGGCGCAAGGGCGGTTCGCAGTGGGAAGCGCCGGTGATGACCGTGTTCGCACTGGTGCAACTATTCCTCGCCACCATGCTGCTGGGCATCTATGTTGGCGATGTCCGCATCGGCAGCAGTCCATTCCTGTTGATCCGCGAATTGCCCGAGAACATCGGCCTGCCATGGACCGCTCTGCCCACCTACCTCAGCGCCATTCCGCAGTTCGCCGACGGGCGCGGCCTGAACCCCCTACTTCAGAACTATTGGATGGTGATCCACCCGCCCACACTCTTCCTGGGCTTCGCGGCAACACTGATCCCCTTCGCTTACGCCATTGCGGGTCTTTGGAGGGGCGAGCGGCGCAAGTGGATGGAACCCGCACTGCCCTGGACCTTCTTCGGGGTGATGGTGCTGGGCACCGGTATCCTCATGGGCGGTGCCTGGGCCTATGAGGCGCTCAGCTTCGGCGGCTTCTGGGCATGGGACCCCGTGGAGAACGCCTCGCTCGTACCCTGGATCACCCTGGTCGCGGCCGGTCACCTCATGATGGTGAACAAACGCAAGGAGACCTCCCTCTACAGCACCTTCCTGCTCACGCTGGTCTCCTTCATCCTCATCCTCTACTCCACCTTTCTCACACGCAGCGGCGTGCTGGGCGATACCAGTGTACACAGTTTCACCGGCGATGGCATGCTGCCCGGCTTGCTGTTGTTCATGCTCTTCTTCATCGCCCTCAGTGTGGCGATGCTGCTGCCCGACAAGGGCCAACGCCGCTTCTATGCCGGGATCTCGGTAGCCCTGTTGGCCATCGGTGTGCTGCTGGAGATCCCCGTAGGTGCCATCCTGCTCTTCGCCGCCGTCACCCTGGGCATGCTCGTATATGCATATCGGAAAGGCTTCTCCACGAGTGATCCCGAGGAAGCGCTGTGGTCGCGCGAATTCTGGATGTTCATCGGAGCCCTCGTGCTGCTGCTCAGTGCCGTGCAGATCACCTTCAGCACCAGTGTACCGGTCTTCAACCTGCTGCTGGAACCATTTGGCGGACCATTAAGCAAACTGGCGGAAATGACCGGCAGCAACTTCATCGCCGGCCTGGCCGATGCGCGCCTGGCGCCACCCTCCGAGCCCATCCCGCATTACAACAAGTGGCAGGTGCCCTTCGCTTTCATCGTGGCGCTGCTGGTGTCCGTCACACAGTACATGCGTTGGAAGAACACCGACATGCCCAAGTTCCGCAGGCAGATCCTGCTGGCCCTGGTGATCTCCGTGCTGCTCACCGCCCTGGGTATTTACCTGTTGGGCTACAGCCCGAAGCAACTGAACCTGGCCGCGCTGCTCTTCGCGACCATCTTCGCCGCTGTGGCCAACGCCACTTACATCTTCAAGGTGCTGAAGGGGAACCTGAGCAACGCGGGTCCTTCGGTGGCACACGTTGGTTTTGCACTGGTGCTGCTGGGTGCGCTGATCAGTACGGGCAACCAACGCGAGGTGAGCCGCAACATGATGGCCCAACAGAACGCCGGGGCCATGGACCTGCGCTACCTGAACGAGGGTTTTGACAACAGCTCGGACATCCTCCTGTACCGTGGCGACACCGTGCGCATGGACGAGCACTATGTCCACTACCGTGAGAAGCGGCAGGAAAGCTTGAACCTGTACTACGACATGGACTACTTCACCGTGGAGCCACGTAGCTATCGCACGGGTGACACGGTACGCGTGGGCGACATGCTGTTCCGCGCACGCACGGAGCACCAGGCCACAGCGATATTCCTGGCCGATCAACCCGACAATTGGACACCCCTCGAGGGTTACCCCCGGCGCGCACTGTGGAACGCACCTTTCTGGTCGGCCACAGCACCCGGCGACAAGGTCTTCGAACTGGAACCCTTCGTGCAGCTGAACCCGCGCTTCGGCAACGTGGCCGAACCCAGCACCCGCCACTGGCTGCACCGCGACCTGTACACGCACATCCGCTACGCCGACCTGACCACCGATGCCGACAGTACGCAGGAAGGCTGGATGCCCGACCGTGTGTACGACAAGATCGAGGGCGACACCATTGTAACACCGCTGAGCGTGGTGATCATCGACAGTGTGTTCGTCGTGCAGGACAGCGTGACGCGGGCCATGCTCGGCGAGCGCTACACCGTCTATGGCGCCAAGCTGCGCATCCGCGACCTGTACCAGGAGAACCGGTGGTTCGAGGCGCGTCCCATGGTGATCTATTCCGAAGGACAGCCGGTGGCGAACAAACCTGCGGAACTGCTTCCGCTGCGGATGCGCTTCGGCTTGGCCACGGTGGAAATGGACCCTGACGGTGGCCGGGCCAAGGTCGGGCTCAATGTGGCGGAGGCCGAATTCCTGGTGATGCAGGCAATCGTCTTCCCCGGCATCAACATCCTGTGGATCGGCTGTGTGTTGCTCGCCCTGGGCTCTGGCATGGCCGTGTGGCAAAGGGTTCGGAGGAAGAAGACCAAGTCATGAAGAACGCACGCATTCTCCTGATCGGCACCGGCCGCATGGCCTACCAACTGGGCCACGCCATCGTGAAGTCGGGCCTGGACCTGGTGGGTGTGGCCGGGCGCAACACCGAGGACCGCATGGCCCTGGGCCGCTTCCTCGATCGCCCCGCCTTCGATCCCGCCAAGGACCTGCCCCCTGCTGACCTGATACTGCTTGCCGTGAGCGACGATGCGATCGCCACTGTTGCCGCCAACCTTCCCGAGTGCGATGCCGTGGTCGCACACACCGCCGGTGCCATGGGCCTCGACATCCTTTCTCCTCACGTGCATCGTGGCGTGTTGTGGCCCATCCAAAGCCTGGGACATGGTGCTCCCATGGACCTGCGCGATGTACCGATGATCGTGGATGCCAGCGATGCGACCGCCCGCGACATGCTACGCTCGGTGGCCAGCCGCCTTTCCGAAGTGGTGCTGGAACTTCCCCTGGAACAACGGCAACGTGTACACCTTTCGGCTGTGCTCACCAGCAACCTGCCCGTGTGGTTGGCCAGCGAGGGGCAACGCCTGCTGCGCGAGATGAAATTGCCCACCAGTTTGTTGACCCCGCTGTGGAAGACCACGGCCGCCCGCATGGCCACCCTGGGCGCCGATGCCGCACTCACCGGACCGGCGCGGCGGGGCGATACCCGCACCATCCAGCACCATCTCGAACTGCTGGACCAGGACCCCAACCTGCGGCAGGTCTATGCCTTGCTGAGCGAGCAGATCATGCGGGCGTACGGAGAGGATCGCTAGAACGCGATAGCACGCTCGGCGTTGATCGTTCCCGCCGGGTTGTTGTGTTATCACTCTGATCAGCTTAACCCACGGTCCGCAGGTGTTGCCGAACTTCGCCCGCCCTACCGCCCCCCGGACCCATGATCAACACCACCTACAAGGAACAGCTGGCCAGTTTGCGCACCTTCTGCTTCGATGTGGATGGCGTATTCACCGACAACCGGGTGCTGCTCTATCCAGGCCTGGATCCGGTGCGCACCTTCTACACGCGTGACGCCTATGCGGTGCAGCACGCAGTGAAGGAGGGCCTGCGGATCATCATCATCAGCGGCGGCCGTTCCACCGGCGTGGCCGACAGTTTCGGCAGGCTGGGTGTGAAGGAAGTGTACCTCGGCACCAGCAACAAACTGGAACTTTTCGACCGTCTTGTGGCCGAAGGGCTGGACGTGGCCACCACCGCCTACATGGGGGACGACATTCCCGACCTGCGCGTGATGCAACGCGTGGCCTTCCCCTGTACCCCGAGCGACGGTGCGGAGGAGATCAAAGCGGTCAGTGCCTATGTGAGCCGATACCCCGGCGGCGGCGGATGCGTGCGCGACCTGCTGGAACAGGCCTTGAAGGTGCAGGGCAAATGGATGACCGACGGGGCACATACCTGGTAAGCCATGATCGCTTTCCTCCATCTTACCCGGCCAGTGAACCTGTTGATCATCGCGCTCACCATGGTGGTGATGCGCGAAGGCGTGATAGCTGGCAACCTGGTACGCGATATCGGGTTGTTGATGAACGAAGTGAACGTCGAAGCGAATGGTGCAATGGCACAGCTCCCCGATGATCTGGGGCCACGCATGCCCCTGCTGCATTTCATCCTGCTGGTGTTGAGCACTGTACTCGTGGCCGCCGCTGGCAATGTGATCAACGACTACTTCGACACGCGCATCGATCGTGTGAACAAGCCCGGCGAAGTGATCGTGGGCCGCAGCGTGAAACGCCGTGTGGCCATGACCGGACATCTGGTGCTGAGCGGGTTGGGGCTTGTGCTCGGTTGCTTCGTAGCCTGGCGCTCGGGGCTGTTGCATCTTGCGCTGATCCCGGCCTTTGCCATCGGTGCGTTGTGGACCTACAGTACCACCTTCAAACGGCGGCTGCTGATCGGCAATGGTTTGGTGGCCACACTTTCGGCCCTGGTGCCGCTCACCGTGGGGCTGTACGAGATACCACTGTTGCAACGGGCCCTCGATGGACCCTTGTCCATTCCGATGGCCGACGGCAATGAACTGGTGATCATGCCCGCCTACGAAGGGCTGTGGTACTGGATATCGGGCTATACCGCTTTCGCATTCCTGAGCACCCTGGTGCGCGAGTTACAAAAGGACATGGCCGATGTGAAAGGCGATGCGGCGGAAGGTTGTCGCACGGTCCCCATCGTCTGGGGCATGGGCTGGGCGCGCACGCTGACTTTGCTGTACATCGGTGCCATGGTGGCGGGCTTGCTCTTCCTGCGCATGTCTGTGCTCAACGACCGGACCTCCTACTGGTACATCGGCATCGGCATCATCGCGCCATTGCTCCTCTCAGCTGGTTTCACCTTCCAGGCTCGCACACGCGATGCCCATGTACGTGCAGGCCAGGTGATGAAGGTGGCCATGGTGATGGCCGTAGCCTATGCCGCATTGATCCGCTACTTGTGAACAAAGCACCATGGTCGCATCCTCCTTTCCACCGCTTTTCCCCTGGCGACTGATCCTGGCCTCCGCATCACCACGACGCAGGCAACTTCTGCAGGGCCTGGACCTGCCGGTTGAGATCATCAGCCTGGATGTGGACGAGACCACGGACGAGTCGATTCCTCATGAGGAAGTGGCTGAACACCTCGCGTTGCGCAAGGCATCTGCGTGGCAGGGAACACTGGCGCTCGACCAGGTCCTGGTAACAGCAGATACCACCGTTCTGATCGATGGTACGATCCTGAACAAGCCCGCCGATGATGCCGATGCGCGCCGCATGTTGGCCATGCTTTCCGGGAATACGCACCGTGTGATCACCGGTGTCTGCCTGCGCACCAGCAACGGAACGCACAGCTTTTCCGACGTGGCCAACGTGACCTTCACGGAATTGAGCGCCGAGGAGATCGCCTATTATGTGGCACGTCATCGTCCGCTGGACAAGGCAGGTTCCTATGGTGTGCAGGACTGGATCGGGTATGTGGGCGTGGAAAGGATCGAGGGCAGTTTCTACACGGTGATGGGACTGCCCATGCACCGGGTCTATACCGCGTTGAAGGAACTGCCGGTGCCAGGCCATGCAAGTTGATCGAAAGTTGTCGTCTCGCATTTCCAGCCGGACCTGCAAGAGTGTGGAACATGACGAGGGACATACCCGATGCCCGGCAGGATGGTACTTTCGTGTCGACTTCCAATCCTACACCATGATCACATTCCGAACATATACGATCCTTCTTGCCTGGCTGGCGCTTTATTCCGTGGTCCTTCAAGCGCAGACGACCACCAAGGATGGTGTCGCCCTTTCGTGGGAGCGGACGATCGAAGTGGTGCCCGATTCCATCCAGAATGGTGCATGGACCCTGCCCGCCCACACCATCACCGTATTCGAAAGCGATGGTGGCTGGGTGATGGACCAATGGAAGGACGAGATGAAGCCCGTGAGCCAGAGCGTGAGCGGCAGCAAGCCCGTGCGGGTGACCGGAGCGCTGGTGCCTGCCATGGGCGATCAACCGCTATTGCTGCTGGCGACCAGCGAAAGCGACAAGAAGTCGAAATTGGGACGGCTGACCGTAGCCTTCGCGGCGAACGACAGCATGGTCGCGGAGGGCGATCCCGCCAGGACCATGCGCGAGTTGGCCGTGCGGTTGAACAAGGCCGTGGTACAACAACAGATCGATGCGCGGCAAAAGATGCTGGACAAAGCCTCGGGCAAGCTTTCCGGAGCCCAGTCCGATCAAGCCAAGATCAACAAGCGCCTCAACAAGGCCAATTCCGACCTGGAGAAACACAAGCGCAAGCTCAGCAAACTTCAGGGGAACAAGGCCAAGGTGCAGGGGGATGTGCATGGACTCGAAAAGAAGTTCGCCGTGACCAATGACCCCAAGGACCTCAACCGCTTGACCAAGGCTCGGCAACGTCTGGCCAAGGTGGAAACAGGGATCGCCAAGGAGATGAGGAACGGATCTAAGATCCAGGCCGCAGCCAACAAGCAACAGGAAAACCTGCCCAAGGCGACGGATAACCTACAAGATCATACCGAGAGCCGCGAGGAGATCCAGCGTATCATCAGTGAATTGAAACGAAAGCAGGACGCGATCCGCTGAACATCGGAGATCAACCATACAACCGGGAAACACAAGCAACCATGAGACATACGTTCGCCATCCTAGTGACCCTGGCCGGGGCCATGAACGCCAGTGCCCAATTGGAGATCCGGCCGCATCTGGGCATCAATTACCAGAATTTCACCTCCCCACCACCACTTAGTGATTGGAAGGGCGAGGCCGGATTCCAAGGCGGCGTCTCGTTCATGCTGGGAAGCCAGGTCTACTTCCAGCCGGGTGTGCAGTACATGAGCACCAATACCGAACTGTCCACGACGATACTTGGTCAGACATTCTCTGCCACGTTGAACGCCGGTTACCTCCGCATTCCATTGCACCTGGGTTTCCGTTTCGTACATCCCGAGGATGAGCCCACCATCAACCCACGCGTCTTTGCCGGCTTCGCCGCCAGCTTTCCGATGAGTGCCACATTCGATGAGAGCGGCCTTGGGGATGTTGAAATGGGTACAGGGAACTTTGCCGTGGGTGGCGGTGCGGGTCTCGACATCTCGATCTTCTTCATCGAGGCAGGTTACTTCGTTGGACTGAACCCCGTATTCGATGATGATCGCTTCGATACCGATGCGAAGGCCAACCTGCTCACCATTGAAGCTGGCGTACGCTTGAAGTTCGCCAAGTAAGCTTGATCTGTTCCGTAAAGCCCCGCTGTGCAAGTGCCCGGCGGGGCTTCTTCTTTGGAGCCTATCGCAACAAGGTCACATGCCCACTGCGCATTCGGACATCACCTCCAGTGTCGCGCATGCGTAGGCGCCAGAGGTATACACCGTCAGGCAACGCGGAGCCACCTGAATTGCCGTCCCAAGCAGTGTCCGGCGAAGCAGAAGCATGTACCAGACTTCCCCACCGGTCGAAAACAAGCAACTCGTACTCATCCGGCAGACCGACCGTCGTGACCACGCCGAACGTTTCGTTGATGCCATCGCCGTTCGGTGTGAATGCATTGGGGATGTACACCGCGAATTCGTCTTCCACACAGAGTAGGAACGAGGTGCTGTCGGCACAGCCCAAAGCATTCCAGACACGCAACATTACCTCATGGCAATCCACTTCACCGAACGTGAATCGTGGTGAGGTCTCAGTGGATCCAGTTCCCAAGGCATCACCGAAGGTCCACTGCCAGGCGACCGCACCCACCGACATGTCGATGAAGTCGACCTCAGGCGCATCGATGGTGGTGACCGGAGGGTCGGCCTGGAACATGGCGACCGGAGAAGGATCGACGATCACAGCAGCGGTGAGTTCCACCGTGGCTGAACAGCCGTCCGCATCGGTCACTGTCAATGCCACATCGAATGTCCCCGCTCCGGTGTAGCAATGATCGATCGTAGCCGGGCCTGGTTCCGAAATGCCATCCCCGAAATCCCAAAGTGCTTCGCCGCCTCCGAGTCCGGCAGCATTGAAGGTGACACAATGCGGCGCACAACCCCGCTCAGGCATTAGGGTGAAGGATGGCGTCTGTGCTGCGCCAACGGTAACTGATACCTGCCCGGGCTGACTGCTGCATCCATTGGCATCGATCGCGACCACGGAATAGGTGCCATCGCTCTGTGGGGCTATGTCAGGACCATCCGGGGACCACTGGAATGTGTAAGGTGCAACACCACCATCGGCGGTGGCAGCAAGGGTGGCGGACGCGCCACTGCAAAGCTGTAGATCGCTCTGCGGCAGTACGGTCAATGGCGCTGGCTCGGCAATGACGATCTCCATGGTGGCAGTGCATTGTGTGGCATCCGTAACGATACAGGTGTGTGTCCCTGGTGGCAATCCGACCTCGGTCGCCACGGCCCCACCAGTGGACCATGCGTAATTGTACGGCGCGGTTCCGCTACTCACTGTTACTGAAGCGGTACCATCCGTGAGGCCATTGCAGCTCACATCGGTCGTTGCCGCATCAAGTACCAGGCTCGTCCCTTGTTGCTGCAGCGTGGTGGAAACTTCAACCGGGCAGATGTTGGTTCCTTCCACGATGACCCCGTATGTCCCCGGCGTCAACCCATTGATGGTTGACGTGGTCGCACCATTGGTCCACAGCAAAGTGAAGGGTCCATTGCTTCCGTTCACCACGGCCATGATCGAACCATCATTTCCTGCACAGCCTGGATCAGTGGCCTGCAACTCCACGCCGATGACCGTGATCGGCATTACGATCGTGTCCGGTGCATTACAAGGACCGGCAACAGCAAGTCGTACAGAGTACGTCCCCGGCGTGCCGTAGGTGTGCACCGGGTTGGCCTGTGTACTGGTGTTGGCAGCGCCGGAAGCAGGGTCACCGAAGTCCCAGGACCACGATGTGGGACAGGGTGTGCTAGCATCCAGGAACTCCACCGTGCTTCCGTTGCACGAGCTGGTGAACAATGCGGTATTGGCCTCGGCCTCTGCAATGAGAATATCATCGATACCAATGCCATCGTATGCATTGCAGATCGTGCCTGCACCGAACACGAATCGGAACTTCACACTGGGTTCACCGACGACCATGTCCAGGCAGTGCGTGGCTGTAAGCCATTCGCCACTTCCTTCGCCGCCGGCACAGTTCCCCGCTGTACCCCCCACCCTGCCGGACCAGCCTTGTTTTGGTTGCGCCAGGTTGAGGCCCGTGATGCTGTTGCTGTTGAACCAATTGTTGTGCAGGCAGTGCTGCGTTGCGGTCGTTGTCCCGACGTTCGTCCAAGTGGCTCCCTGATCAAGGGAATACTGGAACCCGAGCCCATCATACAGGCGTTCGGTCTCCCAGAAGATCTTGAAGGAGATCCACGGATAGGACAGGCTGCTCAGGTCGAAGCAAGGACTCTCCAACCAGCTCTGCTCCCCGTCGTTATAGGAAGCTCCTGTAAGGCCACCGACCACCCAGCTGTACTGCCCGGAACCGGGTCCGTCGATCAATGGTTTGGTGGGTGTGCCCCACTCCCAATCGCTTGCCTGCCCACCTGCCGTCCATTCGGGTCCGGATTCGAAATCCTCAGTGTATGGGAAGGTGTTGATCAATACCCCGCATTGTGCCGATGACGAATATGGAAGCACGCTCAGCACCAGCAATGCAGGTCCCATGCGAAAAAGTGCGAAGTCGCGTCCGGTGGTCATGCCAACCCGCAAGGTTGTGTGCGCGCGCTATTCAGCCGATGAACACGTGCCTTACAGGGTGGCAAAGTTCGGTGCTGTGGATGGAGCTGCGTGTCATCCGAGTATCTATTCTGCAACGACTGCACCTTGGAAGGTGGAGATCGCCAGCTCTTCAGCGCAACACCGTGATGGTGCCGCGTAGCGCATGCTCCACGCCGTCATTGCCCAGTGCGCGCAGTTCATAGTAATAGGTGCCATCCGGAACCACGGACCCGGCAAGGGAACGACCGGTCCAAACCTGCTGCGGGCCATCAAGATGGGCCATCATCTGTCCCCAGCGGTTGTATATGTACATATCCATGCGTGTGATCCCACTGGTAAAGACTTCGAACACGTCGTTCACACCATCGCTGTTGGGGCTGAATACGTTCGGCACCCGGATGGCCACATCCTGGGCATCGGGACCAAGGACCGTGATGATCAGTGAGGTTGATGCGTAGCAATCGCCCAGCGTGGCAGTGAGCGTGACCTCATAGACCCCGGGTGTTGTGTAGAGATGTACGGGCTGGAACGCGGTGGAGGTCGTACCATCCCCGAGGTCCCAGAAAATATCCGCTTCCGGTGGCAGGACGAAATTCGTGAAATTCACCAACAAAGGTGCCTCACCGTCCATGGGGTTCGCCATGAAACCCGCATTGATCGGACTATCCACCACCTGCACCGAAGCGGTGGAGGAGCCGCAGGCATTCGAAACGGTGACCGAGTACGGGCCTGGAGTGTCCACCGTAATGGATGGTGTGGTGGCACCATTGCTCCAGAGGTAGCTCTGGCCACCGGTGGCGACCAGTGTTGCACTGGGACACAAGTATGTACTGCCGGTGATGAGTACCTCGGGATCCGTAACGAAGGTGACGAATATTGAAGCTTCGGACTCACCACAGGCCGACGACGCCGTCACGGTGTATGTGCCACCGGCCTCCACCGTGATGGAAGGACCGCTCTCGCCCGTGCTCCACAGCAGTTCGTCCGCCCCAACGGCAGTAAGGGTGGTCGAGGTTCCCAAGCACGGCATCGTGTCACCGAAGAGCGTTAGGTCCGGACCTATGCCGATCGCCAATACGATGCTGTCGCAGAGGGTAGCACCACAGACCACGGCACAAAAATGCAAGGTGACGGAGCCGACATCACCAAGGCCA
>JBGTIB010000060.1:0-2078 GCA_041745875.1 Flavobacteriales bacterium
GATGGAGCAGAAGCATGGAGGGCGATTCAGCGACGAGCTGGTGGACGCCATGGCGGAGATGATCCAACAACGCTGGCAGCCCGACCCCTTCCCGGAATGAGTGACCTGCGTGCCCTCGCTGAAACATCCGGAACTTGTTCCGGACCTTGCACGCCGGTTGGCAGCGAAGCTCGGCTTGGAATTCCATGAGGTGGTAACGAAGAGCAGGGACAACGCGCCACAGAAGACCATGCAGAACCGCTACCACCAGGCCACCAACCTCGATGGCGCCTTTGCCATCGGCACACCGTTGCCCACCGGACCAGTCCTCCTTGTGGACGATGTGGTGGATTCCGGGTGGACCATGGCCATCATCGCAGCGCAATTGCGCGAGGCCGGAAGTAACTTGGTGTACCCAACGGCTCTCGCCAGTTCGTCCCATACCTGAACCATGGACCTGCGCCCCAACGATCACGTTGTCCTGCTGCTCGCCGCGCACCTGCCTGGCGTTGTATCGCAACCACTGGCTCCCGGCGAGTGGTCGCGCTTCCATGCGTGGTTGGGCGAACAGGGCCACACGCCAGCGGACCTGCTGGTCGGTGACCCCAGGCACAGGCTCCAAGGCTGGTCGGACAAGACCGTCACCGTGGAACGCATCGTCACCTTGCTGGAACGAAGCTTCCAACTCGGCATGCTCATGGACAAGTGGCAACGGGCCGGACTGTGGGTCATCACGCGTGCATCGGCCGACTATCCGAAGCTGCTGCAGGAACGCTTGGGCACCCAGTCGCCGCCCATCTTCTACGGCGCAGGTGACCGCAAGAAGTTGGATACGAAGGCGCTCGCCGTGGTGGGTTCGCGCAACGCTGCCGGGGAGGACCTGCAGTTCGCACGTGATCTGGGTCATCGGGCAGCGGAAGAGGGCTGGACCATCGTCTCCGGCGGTGCGCGCGGTGTGGACGAAGCTTCCATGCGCGGTGCCATCGAAGCCAGCGGCACCGTCATCGGCGTGGTGGCCGACAGCCTGCTGAAGACCGCCACGAGCCACAAGTACCGCGATGCCATCCAGCGTAGCGACATCGTGCTGCTCTGTCCCTATCATCCAGAGTCCGGTTTCAGTGGACCGAACGCCATGGCGCGCAACAAGCATGTGTACTGCCTCAGCCGCGCCGCCGTGGTGGTGTGTTCCGATACCGGCAAGGGCGGCACCTGGGCCGGGGCGACCGAAGACCTGAAGAAAAAATGGGTACCGGTGTGGGTGAAGCACCAGCCCGATCCGCGTTCAGGCAATCGCGCATTGATCGAACGTGGTGCGTTGGCACTGCCCGATACCGACCCGCATGCCTTGCGCATGGAGGAGCTGGAGCGCGGCTCGCTTACAGCGCATGAACTGTTCGCGACACAAGCACAGCAAGCATCTGAACCGGTGGTAAGGTATCAGCGACCAGCAACGAGTACCGCACAACAGAATGGCAAGCCGTTGGTGCGCACGGATACCGATGACCTCGATGCCTTATTGAAAGCGCTGGTGAAACCCATGACCGCCAAAGCCTTGGCCAAGCACCTGGATCTCCCGGTCAAAGAGGTCAACAAGATGCTCGATCACCTGGTGCAGATGAATAGGGTGGAACCACCCATTGGTAGGAAGAAGATGTACAGCTTGGCAGCGCCGCGCCTGTTCATTTGAGGTCGTAGCCTACGCCATCATCGCGTCGGGTGTGGCAGAAATTCCAGCCTTAGTAACGATGGCGGTGGAGCCATCGCGTTATATTAGGAACCTAGGTGTTGATGGAAATATTGACATCCCGAAAGGACCCCTACCAAAGAGTTCGGTGATGAACAAACCAGAAGAAGACCATAGCCCCTTGATCGATGAGGTCCTGGCTCGGGTCACACCGCAGGAGCGAGACAAAGTCTGGCTAAAAATGCAGGTGGCCGCACGCATTGCCGACCTGCTCAATGACAAAGAACTGCGCAAGGAAGATCTGGCGCAAGCCTGCGGGTTGAAGGACTCATCCGAGGTGACCCAATGGCTGAGCGGCGGGCACAACTTCACTGTGGATACACTTGTGGACATCAGCCACGCGCTGGGCGTGAGT
>JBGTIB010000061.1:0-5897 GCA_041745875.1 Flavobacteriales bacterium
CCTTCTGCTTCGTTTGCTCATCGGGGACAAGGTTAGCCACCTTAGCTACCTGTCCAGTTTTTGGGGAGTACTACATTCGTCGGCATTTATACGAAGACCTTGAAGTTGGATGTGGACCTGATGCGAATGATAGAGCACGAACTTGATATGGAACAATGATCAAGATCTTCCGCACCATCCGCCAACGCATGTTGACCGAGAACCTGCCTGACCGGCAGGCAGGCCGCTTCTCCCGCTACTTCCTGTACGCCATCGGCGAGATCGTGCTGGTGGTGATCGGGATATTGATCGCCGTGAACATCAACGACTGGAACACCGACCGAAAACAGGGTCGGGAGATCCGGCAATTGCTCACCGGGTTCGAAAAGGACCTTGTAGTCAACATCGACGAGTGCAGCAAATTCATGGACTGGGTAGCACACCGAGACTCCGTCATCGACCTCATCGTTCAAGGCAACGTGACCCGAGCGATGTACGAGACCAAGGAAGTAACTCCCCAATTCTGGAACTATAGTTCAGCGCCCATCATCACAGAGAACTTCAACCGCTTGCTGGAAAAGGAAGACGTGATGGGGACTGAAATGACACCTATGCTAGCGCTACTGAAGACCTATAAGCAGCTTATGGAGCAGGAAGCGATCATTGCCCAAAGGTTCAGGGACTACGTGATGGATGTGAATACGTACTTGGTGGATAATATGCCTTGGTTAATGACCTATCAGGATTCGAGTAGCGCTGAGGCCGTGGACTATTTCCTCAATGACCCCATCTACCGGAACAAGACCGATTTCTACCGGACATTGATGACCCACAATTACGGTCATCAAGTAGCCGCGCGCCGCAATACCGAACTGGCTCTTCTCTATCAACTAAAGGAATTGGACAGGGTTGCTTCACCGCCCGACATCGCTTCCGAATTCCAAGAACTGGGTCTTTCACCAATGAAGGCGACCGACTGCGAAACAGAGATTGACGTCAGCGCCCCCCAGACAAAAGTGTTCACACCATTCATTTTCAATGCTAGGAAGGACACGTTGGAAGTGACCATAACCTATCTAAGGAGAAAGGAAGTGCGCAACCCGACCACTTCGATCCCACCGGGTACCCACATGACCTCCTCCATCTACTTCAACCAATACGTCGAACTAACCGCCGGTGGCACATGCATTGGGCGCTACATACCCGATGCGCAAGGCTACTTGATCGTTGGTGACTCGAAGTAGATGATCAAATTCTTCCGCACCATACGCCAACGCATGTTGAAAGAGAACCGCTTCTCCCGCTACTTCCTATACGCCATCGGCGAGATCGTGCTGGTGGTGTTCGGGATCTTGATCGCCCTGCAACTGAACAACTGGAACAACGAACGCAAGCTGGTGCAGCAGGAGCTTGGCCTGCTGGCCGAGATGCGCGAGAACCTGGCGATGGACCTGAAGGATTGCCGTTACAACATCGAAGTGAACCAACGCTATGAACGCGGTAACAGCGCCGTGCTGAAGCACCTGACGGAACGCACACCCTTCCACGACAGCCTGCGGGTACACTATGCCAACCTCTTTGGCTATACCACCCTCGCGGCCAACACTTCGGCCTACGATAATCTGAAGAGCATCGGCTTCGACCTTATCCGCAACGATAGCCTGCGCCGCATGGTGACCACACTCTACTCAGAGCGCTACGACTATTTGAAGAACCTGGAGTTCGAGGCGGACGGCAAATTGCAGTGGGATCATATGGTACCCCAGGTCCACGAGAAGGTAGTTGTGGATACCATCTGGGTAAGCGGCTACCCCTATGATGCGGAAGCGCTGATGGACGATCGGACATTCATGGGTGCGCTGCGCACGAACCTGTTCTTCCGCGAATACATGGTGAAGATCTATGGTACTACCGAGAAGCGCATTGTGAAGCTGATGGAGATGATCGATCGGGAACTTGAAGCACGACGCTGAGTCGGATCTTCACTCGCCCATTGCCACCCGCCACGCCACCAACGCCGCCACCAAAGTGACCGGCGTGAAGATCAAGGTCTCGCGAAGGTCCTCAGCCGCCAGGTTGCCCACCGTGTTCAGGGCGAAGAGCACAACGATCGCCCACATGCCCCATTTACCCACCCCGTGGATCGATCGGCCGATGCGCCCCATGCGGATCAGCACGACGGCGATCATGAGCAGGAGCAATGCGATCGCCACCAGCGACATCACCGTGCGTTCTTCATCGTTTTCCAATTTGCCTCCCCACACCATTTCGGTGGGGATGAAGCCGGCAAGCACCACGAGTTGGAACAGCAAGGCGGCCCCGAAGAGCAGGAGGAGCACGTTGGCCGCTACGCGGAAACCGATGATACGTCGCATGGCGCCAAACTACGGCTTCGGCGGATGTGGCCCTGGTACGTAAGTGTTGCTCACACGGAGGCACTGAGGCACGGAGGTCTGGAAGTGTATGGGAAGGAGCGCGATGCATCTTCTCCGTGTCTCCGTGCCTCCGTGTGAGTCGTATTCACAGATCAGAAGATGCACAGTGATGCACAAAAGAAGATCTATGCCTCGGCAACCTGGCGCCCAAGCGCCTTCGTTGCAACAGGTACAGGCACCGGCACCAACTTCGGCCTGCCCAGCTCGCGCAGACGGCGGATGTGAGAGGCCAGCGCCTCCCCGGAAGGTGGGCTTCATGTTGTACACCAGCCCATATTCCAGTGCGGTCTGCTCCACGATCGGTGCAATGTCCCGATAGTGTACATGGCACACATGCGGGAACAGGTGGTGCTCGATCTGGTAGTTGAGACCACCCACGTACCAAAAGAGCAGGCGGTTGTTCCTGGCGAAGTTGGCCGTGGTCCGCACCTCGTGTACCGCCCAGTCCTCATGGATGATGCCCTGATCATCGGGCAGCGGTTGCTCTGCTCCCTCCACCACATGCGCCAGTTGGAACACGGTTCCCAGGATCAGTCCTGCCACAAAGTGCATCAGTAGCCAGCCCAAGATCACCTGCCACCAGAGCAGCGGAGTGAACAGGATGGGCAGTCCGACGAAGACCGCGAAGTACAAGGACTTGATCACCACGGCCTGTACCATGAGCCTGGTGGGATGCTCACCAAGCTGGCGCGAGACACCATCGCGGTTCAATCGTGCCAGCATGAAGAAGTCGTTGATCACCTTGGACGAGGTCATCAATCCATAGAAGAAGAAGGCCAGGATGAATTGGAAGCGGTGTACCGGTTTCAGCGGAGCATGTTCGCTGAAACGCAGGGGGCCACGCGATGCGATGTCCTGATCGGCCTCGTTCACGTTGGTGTGCGTGTGGTGCTTCAGGTTGTGCTGCACTTTCCAGGTGAAGACGTTACCGCCCAGCAGGTACATGCTGGCACCCATCAGTTGGTTCACCCAAGCATGCTTCGAGGCCGACCCATGCACGGCATCATGCATCACGCTCATACCGATGCCCGCCAGGCCGATGCCCATGACGAGCGCCACGGTTAGCGCCATCCAGCCGGAGAACGGCAGCACGAACAAGAGGATGAAAGGGAGCAGGTACAGGGAGAGCATCACCACGGCCTTGATCGCCATGCGTGCGTCGCCCTTGGGGGAGATGCCACGTTCCTTGAAGTAGGCGTTCACATTGGCGCGGACCGCAGTGGCAAAATGCTTCTGTGCAGGGTGAGAAGCGTGGTAGCGTATGTTGTGCATGAGGGTGGTCCTGGAGGGACCGGTCGGTCAGGGTTTATTACGGATCGCAGCGGGGCGCAAAATCGCTCCCTTTCAAAGAATGAAGTGGTGTTGGTGGAAGGAATAATTTGACAAGCGATCGTGTGATATGCGGAGTGACCCCGGTATGGCTCGTTAACAAGCCGCACATACTTTGGTTCACCCGTTCTGTCCCCAGCTACTATTCGGGCCGGCAAGGGTTGTTCATTCGCGTTGCACCTGTAGGGGGATCGGCGCCAGCTTGGATCGCCCCAGTTCCCGCAAGCGACGCACATGCGAGGCCAGTGCGGCACGGAACGTTGGTTTCAAGTTGTAGACCAGGCCATACTCCTTGGCCGTGCGCTCCACGATGGGTGCGATGTTGCGGTAGTGGATGTGGCAGATATGCGGGAACAAGTGATGTTCGATCTGGAAATTGAGCCCTCCGATGTACCAGTTCAACAAGCGGTTGTTGCGCGCGAAATTGGCGGTGGTCATCACCTCATGGACCGCCCACTCAGTGTGGATCACGCCCCGGTCATCCGGCAGGGGCTGGTCGGCGCCCTCCACCACGTGCGCCAGTTGGAAGATCACGCCAAGGATCACGCCGGTGATGAAATGCATGAGCATAAAGCCCAGCACCGCCAACCACCAAGGTGCAGGCGTGAGCAGGATGGGCAGTCCGATCAGCACACCTACGTGCAGACCCTTTGTCAAACCCAGTGTAATGAATTCACCGGTCGGGTTGACCCCGTGCTTTTGTGTTATGCCCGCCCTGTTGAACTTGGCCAGGGTGAAGAAATCGCGCACCAACTTGGACAGCGTGAGCAATCCATAGATGAAGAAGGCGCTGACGTGCTGGAAACGGTGGATCCACCGCAGCTTGGTGTGTTCGCTGAAACGAAGCGGACCTCGGGAGGCGATGTCCTGGTCCACATCGGTCACATTGGTGTGGGTGTGGTGGATCAGGTTGTGCTGGATCTTCCAGTTGAACACGTTGGCCCCCATCAGGTAGATACTCCAACTCATCAGCTTGTTCATCCAGGGGTGTTCGCTGGCCGAACCGTGAACGGCATCGTGCATCACCCCCATGCCGATTCCCGCCATGCCGATGCCCATCATGGCCCACATCAGCACCGCCCACCAGCCGACGAGTGGCAACGCGAGCATCAACACGAAGGGTGTGATGTACAACGCGAGCATGGCGATGGTCTTGATCACGATACGGTGGTCCCCCTTTGTGGAAATGCCCCGTTCCTTGAAATATGCGTTCACGTTCTTCCGGACCGCCGTGGCGAATTGCTTCTGCCAGTCGCTGGAAGAGAGGTAGCGGAGGTTCTGCATGGTACGATCCGTTAATTGGCTCGTGGCTATTCGTCAAGAAGGGTGCCCCAACCGTACGAGGGGGCAAAATTAAGTACAAGCCCACTGGTGGCTTCGCGCAGCACCTGACACGGCATGCGGGATCGGCAGGGGTGGCGGAGCGGACCACTCTATCCATTCCCCGCTACCCTTGATCGAAGTGCTTCCCGATGAATTCCACCAATTGCTCGTCCCCCATCTGGTTCGACGTGCTTTCGGTGGCCACCGTGTTCTTGTATTGTGGGGTATCCGCCAGGAAATGGATGAATTGCTCCTGGGCCTGTCCGGTGCCTGTAACGTGTACTTCGTCCACATTGGGCATGATGGCGGCGATCTCCTTGAAGAACTTGTGCCGTAGGGCGACCTCATGGTGGTTGTTGGCATTCTCGTTGGAATTTCCACTTGTGCCCGGGTTCTTCACGTGACCGATGATCTCGAAGGTGTTGCTTTCCGGGTCGTTCCTACCGGCCACGGTGGCTTGGTGGCCATCCATCCAGATCCCGAACTGCTTCTTGTTGTGCGCTGCCATGTGTTGCTTTTCCCACAAGCTAAGCCATCCCCCACGCACGCCGACGATCGTGCGACTGGTGTTGGGTTTGCGGCGGGTCACTACCGCAACGGACAGGCTGCAGAATGAAGGACCCACCACCCAGCTGGGCAATGGGTCCTTGCACTGGATGGTATTCTACTGGAGCAACACACGCCCAGTGGCCACCGGCCGCTCCTCGCTGGTCAAGTGGTAGAGGTACGGACCGCTGGCCAGGGTGCCGCGCTCCAGCACGGTGCTGGTGCTGGTGAGGGTGGTGCTGTACACAACACGACCCAATGCATCCGTAAGTGTAAAATGTGCTC
>JBGTIB010000062.1:0-3071 GCA_041745875.1 Flavobacteriales bacterium
CCATCAAGGAGCTCGCCGTACAAACGCACAGCGCTCCGTCGCCGAAGCGGCTATGGCGCGTAGGAGACAACCACATCTTCTTCAGCTTCGGGCTCAGCAGCCGCAGCACCACCTGGGAGCGGGGCAACGACCCCATGACCCAGTTCTCCTTCACCGGAGTGGTGGATGCCTACGGACAGCCGCTGAGCCAGGTGAGCATCGCCGTGCCGCGCGGGAAGGATCCGCGCACGGGCCTGCAGTTGCAAGGACATAGCGGCGTGTACGATCCGGCACGTGGTTACGATGCCACCATCCAATTCACCAAGTACATCTATGTAGATCCTGCCTTCGGTACAGGTGGGGAATTCCCCGCTCCAGGAACACCAGAGGATGCCACAGCACCCGCCTTCGAGGGGCAGTACGTGGTGGACCGTGCGAAAGAGGCTCGGAGCTACGAGGCATTGCTTACCAGCGGCATGAACGTGTTCGAGCTGCGCGACCTGCTGCTCTCGGGTGACTCCATCCAACTGCGACTGCTGGGGCTGGGCTACACCTACTACGATGGCGTTGCCTTCGATGGCGCAGGCTACGGCGAATTGGGCGCTTACGGTGTGCCCGTCCGCAGCGAAACGCTGATGGTGCAGCCGCAGGAACTGGATGCGGTTTACGGCAGCGGCAACCACCCGCCCTGCTTCTCCGAAGGAGGAACGCCCGATTGGAGCGCCTTCCCGGCGGACTTCGTGGCAAAGCTGCAGGATGTGGGCGCGGGCTACACCTGGCATGCTGGTGGTGGACCCGAGGGGCGAGTGACAGGTTACTACACCAGCGCCGAGAAGAGCAAGTTCGATTTTCATGTTGACCCGGCCACCGCCAAAGGCTTGCCTATGGCCATGCGGGATGTCTTCGACCATGAGGCCACGATCCAGTATGACCTCTTCAAGCTGCTGCCGATAGAGGTGATCGACCCGGTCGGCATGATCACCTATGCACAATACGATTATCGGGTTCTGCAGCCTTCATACGTCACCGATCCCAATGGGAATATCAGCGAATTTGCCTATACGCCATTGGGGTTGATGCACAAAACGGCCTTGCTCGGCAAAGGGGAGAGTACAGAAGGCGATACGCTTCAGGATCCGGGTGTGTTGCTGGAGTATGACCTCTTCGCGTTCTTGAACTCCGGCTCCCCGGTCTGGGTGAAGACCACCCAGCGCTTGCATCATTTTAATGCGGATTACCTTTCCTCGCTACCTAGCGAAGAGCAACATGCCACGATCATCGCGGTGGAGTATTCTGATGGTTTCGGGCGGCAGCTCCAGACACGTACACAAGCCGAGGACCTGATCTTCGGCAACAGCTTGTTGGGCGATAGTGGATTGCCCGCCGTTCAAGGTGTACAAAATGCGCCTGCGGTGGGCGTGCGGGTGAACGACAATGAGCTGAATGTGATCGTGAGCGGTGCCAAGCTCTACAACAACAAGGGCAAGGAAGTGGAGCAATGGGAGCCCTACTTCGGGCAGGGCTTCGATCATGTGGAGGTAGCGCAGAACCCGGGGCAGAAGATCAAGATCCATTACGATGCATTGGGACGGCCCTGGCGTACGGTGAATCCCGATGCCACCGAACAACGGGTGATCTACGGCACACCGATCCCCGTGACGTTGGAACTGCCTGCGGGGAACAACCCAATGGAAGGTATCAAGCCCAACCCTTGGGAGCGGTACACCTACGATGCCAACGATCTGGCCACCTTGACCCATGGGCTCACCGAGCCTACCGTACCTGCAGCACACCGCTGGACACCGAAGAGCGAGACGATCGATGCGCTGGGCCGGGTGGTGAAGACGGTGGAGCACATGGCGCATCATGTAAGCGGCAACACCTACAATGATGTGGTGATGCGATATGAGTACGACATCCAAGGAAGACTTCTGCGGGTGATCGATCCCTTGAATCGCGATGCATTCCTGCACAAGTATGACACCGCTGGCAACAACCTGTGGACCAAGCATCTGGATAGCGGAGAAAAGCTGCTTGCGGTGGATGCCCTGGGCAAACCGTTGTACAGCAGCGATGCCAAGGGTGCGGAGGTCTTTACCGCTTACGACCAACTGCACCGCCCTACGGACATCTGGGCGAAGGATAGTGCAGAAGAGGACATCACCCTGCGGCAGCACATGATCTATGGGGATCAATTCGTATTCCCCGACGAGGAACATCTTAGCTGGAACCTGTATGGTCGGCTTTACCAGCATTACGATGAGGCGGGCAAGGTCACGATCACGGCTTACGACTTCAAGGGGAATCCACTGGGAAAGATCCGCCAGGTGCTCCATGATGACCTTCTCACGGCTTCTGAGAAGTTCGTGGTGGATTGGACCGGCCTGGATGAAGAAACGCTCGATGAACGACAGTACATCACGAGCATTCTATATGATGCTTTGAACAGGGTGAGGCAGAGTACGCTGCCCGATCCATTGGAGGAAGGGGCGAAGACCATGATCCCCAAATACAACCGTGCCGGTGCACTTCAGGCTATTGAACTGGATAACACGGAATATGTGCGCCATATCGCCTACAATGCCAAAGGACAGCGTATCCTGCTGGCCATGGGCAACGACGTGATGACGCGCTATGCCTACGATCCGATCAACTACAGGCTCCTCCGGATCCGCAGCGAGAAATACGAACATCCGGGAACCCCAGCCGACCCCAATGTCTATCAGGCGCTCAGTGGCAACAAAAGGCAGGATACCGGCTATGAATATGATCTTGGCGGGAACATCAAGAAGATCAAGGAAAGAATGACCGGCTGCGGCATTTCCGGCACTACGCTTGGCCCTGATGCTTTGGACCGGCAGTTCCATTATGACCCACTAAAGCGACTGCTATTTGCGACGGGCCGTGAAACGGTGGTGAACAGCGGTTTCGATCTCTGGCAGGGTATGCCACATAGTAGTGCGACGGATGGCATTAGTGCTTACGACCAGGAATTCACCTATGACAAGGTGGGCAATATCCTTCTGCTGAAACACTCTGGCCAGATCGGCTTCGAAAGGCATTACCACTACGACAGCCTGACCAATCGCCTG
>JBGTIB010000063.1:0-11505 GCA_041745875.1 Flavobacteriales bacterium
CGGAAACGGGCAACGCTGAGGAGCGACCCGCCAGGGATAGTCCGATGAACGACGGATGATGATGGCAGGGGTGGGCAACCGCCTCTCGCCATCATCCGGAGTTCCTCATGCCTAAAAAAACCTGACCATCAGACTTGCGTACGTCATAGAATAAAGGTCCGATACATATCGGTCCGACACATATGCCTCAATGATCCTGCCCAGTACCGAGGGCTCAGAAGAATTTCGCCGCCACGGCCTTCACCGCTTCGCTGCGGCCCATGGTGTAGAAGTGCAGGCAGGGCGCCTTCCTTTCGATCAGCTCCTTGCATTGGGCTGCGGTCCATTCGATGCCCACCTTCTTCACATCCGCGTCCGTGCGGCACTTCACCAGCTCGTTGGCGAAGTCGTCCGGCAGGTCCACGCGGAAGGTCCTGGGCAGGAAAGCGATGTGGCGCAGGTTGGTGATGGGCTTGAGGCCGGGGATGATCGGCACGGTGATGCCTGCCTCGCGGCACAGTTCCACGAAACGGAAGTAGCGCGCATTGTCGAAGAACATCTGGGTCACCAGGTACTCGGCGCCCGCATCGACCTTCTCCTTCAAGTAGGCGATGTCCACGTTGAGGTTGAGCGCTTCGGGATGCTTCTCCGGATAGCAAGCGGCGCCGATGCAGAGGTCGGTGGGGGCCGCTTCCAACTCTTCGTCGTGCAGGTACTTGCCGTGGTTCAGCCCATCGATCTGCCGGATCATGTCCACGGCATGCACGTGACCATCGCGTTCGGGGATGAAGTGCGATTCGTTCTTGATGGCATCGCCGCGCAGGGCCAGCACGTTGTCGATCCCCAGGAAGTTCATCTCGATCAACGCATCCTCGGTCTCCTCGCGGCTGAATCCTCCGCAGATCAGGTGCGGTACGGTATCGATGTCGTACTTCACCTTGATGGTGGCACAGATGCCGATGGTGCCGGGCCGTTTGCGCAGGCGCACTTTCTGCAAGAGACCGTGGCCGCGTTCCTTGTAGATCACCTCCTCGCGGTGGTAGGTGACATTGATGAAACTGGGCTTGAACTCCAGCAGGGGATCGATCCCCTCGTAGATGGAGCGGATGTCCTTGCCCTTCAAGGGAGGGAGGATCTCGAAGGAGAACAGGGTACGGTCCGCCTTGCGGAGGTGGTCGATGACCTTCATGCTCGGGCTATGCGCTTGCGTTGGCGGCCAAAAGTAGAAAGGCCCCCTATGCGCAGGGGGCCTTTCTGTGAAAGTTGTTCAAGTGCCTACCGCAATATCGTCACATGTCCGGTGAACTCCTCGTCAGACTCGGTGAGCAGCAGCAAGTAGAAGTAGGTACCGTCCGCCACATCGAGGGCGCGCCAGTTGTTCTGGTAGTCGGTGGCCTCGAAGACCAACTGGCCCCAGCGGTTGTAGATCGCCAGGTGGTTCCGGTAATACTGTACGTTCTCGATCACCAGCAGATCGTTGATGCCATCGTTGTTCGGACTGAAAACGTTGGGGATGAGGATCTCCTCGGGCCGGATGGTGTACTGCACGTAGGCCGTATCCGTGCATCCTTCTGCCGTCGTTACGATCAGCTGGATCACATAGGTGCCCGGTTCGTTGTAGGTGTACCCGGGATTTTGCTGGGTGCTGGTCTCGCCCAGCGTGCCGAAGTCCCAGTCCCATTGGGTCAGGGAGGAACCATTGCCCTCGGAAAGGTCGGTGAAGTTCACCGTGGTGCCCGGGATCTGCGGCGATCCCGGCTCGGTGGTGAAGGCGGCCGTCGGGTTGGCGCCCACCAGTACCACATAGGGAACCGAGGTGCCGGAACATCCTTCCGCCGTCGTCACGGTGACGGTATAACTTCCGGTCCCCACCTCCACGGTCGGGGTGGTGGCACCATTGGACCACGCGTAGGATGCATAGGGTTCGGTGGTGTTCAATTCCACCAAAAGACCGCCACAGGAGAAGGGTGGTCCATCGATCACCGGCGTGGGTGTAGCGGCTTGCGTTACCACGAAGGGCTCCGAAGGCAGGCTGCAATTGCCGTAGCTCACGGTGACCACATACGTGCCAGCACCACCACTGATGTTCGGTCCGAAGGCGCCATTGCTCCAGATATAGGTATCGTATCCGGGAGGTGCGTTCAGATAGGCCAGGCTTCCGTCGCACACCACGTTGTCCCCCGTGATCAAGATCGGTCCTTGGGGGGTCGGTTCCACCGTGATCTGGATGGTGGTATCGTAGCTGCAACCGAAGTTGTCCATCACCGTGAACACGTAGTCGTACACGCCGGGATCGGGAGGGGTGGCCACTCCAATGGTGGGATCAGTGGGGTCCGGCACGAACCCGGTGCCCGACCATGCGGCGGAATCGGGATCGGCCAGGCCCAGCACAGGTGTATACTGGGTCAGGCTCGGGAACAGGGAGGGGTCGAAATTCAAGGCCCAGGAACACAGGAAGCCATTGTCACTTCCCCACAGGTCCACGAAGGTGATGGTCCATGTGCCATTCAGCGGACAGCCGATCAAGTTGGTCATGGGATCCAGGCTTTGGTACGTGCCGGAGGCCAGTGTGCCGCCGGAATTCTGCACCCAGGTGCCGTTGGTGGCCGTGGGGCTCCAGCAATAATCCCAGCACGTGCCGGGGATGTCCGGCGTAGCATCATTGTCCACGGGAACCCCCAGGAAGGTGCCTCCCCCACCTTGCTGGTGGAAGGTGACGCTTTGCCCGTTGGGACAGGTCATGGAGATGACCAGGTCGCCCATGAAGGAGTGCTCCATGTTCACACAGACCGTGGGAATGTCGCCGATGTCGGTGAGCGTCTGGCCTGGTGAGAAACTCGTGAAGGTCAGATCGGTGGAGAAGGGCACACCGGTGAGGTCGGGAAGGAAGATCCCATTGCCCAGATTGGATTCCGGCAATGCCGACCATTGCACAGGGGTGCCGACAGCATCCAATGTGACGGACTCGCCCTGGCAGATGGTGGTACTGGGCGTGGTGCCCAGGAAGATCGGCGTGGTACTGACCAGCACCTGGAGATCCACCACGTTGGTGTTCACACAGTTGTTGTCGTCGGTCACCGTCAGTTGAACGACATATTCGCCAGGGATGGAAAAGGAATGCTGCACGGTGGAACCGGAGGTGCTGTCCAGGCTACCATCGGCAAAGTCCCACAGGTAGTCCACCACATTGAAGCCGACCGCTGCCGTGGAGGCCGAACCGTCGAAGGTCAGCACCTCGCCCTGGCACACCAAGGCTGGAATGGACAGCCCGGTGATCGACGCGACTGCAGAAGGTGGTTCGCAAGGAGCGAAGCAGGTGATGGCACCCGCGAATACGCCCGTGCCGGTGTTGTTGCTCGTGAACACCACGGTGAGGCAACCCGAGGTATTCGTGAAGGTCGCGGACACGATCCCGGGGGAATTGGACCCGGTCCAGGTGCCGATCACAGGGTCGGCGGTCGTGGGCCCATCGTGGATGGTGATCTGGTCAACGGGGGCGATCCCGGCCAGGCTCAGGTTGAAGGTGATCCACTGTAACGAGATGGCGCCGGTGGGATCATCCGGACAGATCGTGGAGGTGAAGTTCTCGTTGTTCCCGTAGCCGGATGCACCCTGGCCCCCACTGTCCAGGAACGCACCGATGCAGGTGTTGATGGAACCTTCGGTGATGGAGAAGATCTGGGCCTGGAGGTTCATGGAACCGACCAGAAGGAGAAGGGAGGCAAGGGTCTTGATCGAGCTCATAGGTGCGATCCGTAGGTGCGGAATGGATGTCTTTTCCGAAATGCGGGGGCGCGAAAATACCCACACACCACGTTCAACCGCTGACCGTACCAAGGCCTTCAGTGGAATGCCAGTGGACATATCGCCTCGCGAAGCATGTTGATCCAGGGTCGACGATCGGGCGCAACGCAAGGTGGACATGGAGACGTGGCGTGAGGGGTGTTCGAAGATGCGCGGTGGCGACCCACGTGATCAATTCAGCGGATTGCGGTTCAACCACACCACCTTGCCTTGGGTGACCAATCGGCCATCCAGGGTCTGGGCTTCCACAGCGACCAGGTAGTAGCCGTCCACACAGTTGGCGCCGGTCCATGGCTCGTTCGTGTTGGTGCTGAAGACAAGCTGGTTGTTCTTCACATCGAATACGCGGATCAACATCTGTCCGAATTCCTTGCCGCCCACTTCATAAGTATCGTTGATACCGTCGCCGTTCGGGGTGAAGGTATTGGGCAGGTACAGCACAGGAAGATCCGTGAAGGGATCCACTTCGGGCTCCAATGTTTCGGTGAATTCCGATGTTCCGTTACCCGGAGCGCTGTCAGGAACATTCTTCCTGGACTCAGCGATCACTTCCTGTTCAACCTGGGTGGTCATTTCCTGGATGATGTTCTCCACCAACTGGGTACCGTGGATCGGCGTACTGGCTTCCTGTATCCGGCGAGGGGTGGGTTCCTCGGTAAGTGGCTGCTCTTCCGGCTCAGCTTGGATCATCGGCGCCACAGGGATCGCCTCCTCTCCGGCTTGTGTTTTCACAGTTGCGGGTCCGGAAGCCTGGTCCGGGGCAGGTTCCGTGGCGGATCCTTCAATGGTTTCCTGCGCCTCGGCTTCCACGACATAGGGAACGCTCGCCTCCGGCTCGGGTAGTGGCTCCACCACAACACTGGTCACAGGTACTTCAGCCACTTGTTCGGCTGTCGTTCCCGTGTAGCTCAGGTAGACGGCCCCGGACACCAGAACAGCGGTCAGTCCGGCCGCAGCCCAACCCAGGCTGCCGATCCCTCCGGAAGCTGCGCCTGCTGCCACTTGGTGCCCCAGTTGGGTGCTGATCTGTTGCCACAGCGCGGGATCCACCGGGTGTTCATGACCCTGGAACCGGTCCTTGAAAAGCTCGGCCACGCCGTCTTGTTCCACGGGGGCCGTCGGGCTGATCAACTGATCCTGCACCGCCTGCCACACGCCGGGGTCCACTGGGTGTTCATGGCCCTGGAAGCGCTGACGGAAAAGCTCGTTCAAACTATCCTTCCCCATGTCCATGACCATATTGTGCCACCGCCTCCTTGGGCAGCAGCTTGCGCAAATAGGCGCGTGCCTTCATGAATTGTGACTTCGAGGTGTTCTCCGAAATGCCGAGCATGTCCGCGATATCCTTGTGCGGGTAGCCTTCGATGGCGAAGAGGTTGAATACCGTGCGATACCCCGCCGGCAGTGCCTGGATCAGTTCCATGAGCTCGCTCGTGGTCATGTTGCTCATCACGGCGGAGTCCTCCTGGTGCAGGTGCTCGGCCTCGGTGAGATCCACACTATGATCGTAGGGTTTGTTGCGGCGGATATGGTCCAGCGCGGTGTTCACCATGGTGCGTGCGATCCAACCGCCCAACGGACCTTCGCCCCGGAAATGGTCCATCTTCTGGAACACTTTCACGAAGCCGTCCTGCAGCATATCCTGTGCTTGGTCCCTTCCGCTGGCGTATCGCATGCAAATGCTCATCATCTTGCGCGCAAACTGCTGGTACAGTGCCTTTTGTGCGATGGGGTCCCCCTTGACACAGCCGCTAACAAGTTCCTCGTCGGTCATGGTGGCCCGGTGGATGATGCGATCGGCCCCCCATAGGTTGCCCAAGCATGCTTCTTTTCCGGACAGGCAAGTTACGAAGCCTGCTGCTGCGCCTTCCGATCGGCTACTTTTGTGCGCCTTTACAGGCAGGGACCGCCACCGGTCCCATCGTCCGCCTTTCGACCCCATGGAACACATCCGCAACTTCTGCATCATCGCCCACATCGACCACGGCAAAAGCACGCTGGCGGACCGTCTCCTGCACATGACCGGCACCATCGCCGACCGCGACATGCAAGCCCAGAACCTGGACGACATGGACCTGGAGCGCGAACGCGGCATCACCATCAAGAGCAAGGCGATCCAGATGGACTACACCCTCAACGGGCAGAAGTACATCCTGAACCTGATCGACACCCCGGGCCACGTGGACTTCAGCTACGAGGTAAGCCGCTCCATCGCCGCTTGCGAAGGTGCCCTGCTCATCGTGGACGCAACCCAGGGCATCCAGGCGCAGACCATCAGCAACCTCTACTTGGCCTTGGAGCACGACCTGGAGATCATCCCGGTGCTCAATAAGATGGACCTGCCCAGCGCCAATCCGGAGGAGGTGAAGGACCAGATCGTGGACCTGCTCGGTTGCAAGCAGGAGGATATCCTCAGCGCCAGCGGAAAGACCGGCCTCGGTGTCGATAAGGTGTTGGAGGCGATCGTGGCACGGGTACCAGCGCCCAAGGGCGATCCGACCGCGCCGCTCCAAGCGCTCATCTTCGACAGTGTGTTCAATTCGTTCCGGGGGATCATCGCTTACTTCCGGGTGATGAACGGAACCATCCGCAAGGGCGACAAGGTGAAATTCTTCAACACCGGCGTGGTGTACGATGCCGATGAGGTAGGCTGCCTGAAGATGGAGATCACACCCCGACTCGACGTGAAGGCGGGTGATGTGGGATATATCATCAGTGGTATCAAGACCGCCAGCGAGGTGAAGGTGGGCGACACCATCACCCACAAGGATCGCCCCTGTGCTGAAGGGATCAAGGGCTTCGAGGATGTGAAGCCCATGGTGTGGGCCGGCATCTTTCCGGTGGATACCGACGAGTACGAAGAGTTGCGCGATGCCATGGAGAAGCTGCAACTGAATGATGCCAGCCTCACCTGGACGCCCGAGAGCAGTGCAGCGCTCGGCTTCGGCTTCCGCTGCGGCTTCCTCGGACTGTTGCACATGGAGATCATCCAGGAACGGCTTGAGCGCGAATTCAACATGACGGTGATCACCACCGTGCCCAACGTGGGCTACATCGTTACCAGGACGAACGGCGATGTGATCAACGTCCACAACCCCAGCGAGCTGCCGGAGGTGATGCACATCGCCAAGATCGAAGAGCCCTACATCAAAGCCCAGGTGATCACCAAGGCGGAATACACCGGCGCCATCATGACGTTGTGCATCGAGAAACGTGGCAACCTCACCGGGCAAACCTACCTCACCACCGACCGTGTGGAGCTGAGCTTCGAACTACCCCTTGGCGAAGTGGTCTTCGATTTCTACGATAAGCTGAAATCGATCAGCCGCGGCTATGCCAGCTTCGATTACCACCCCATCGGTTTCAAGGAAAGCGACCTCATCAAGCTGGACATCCTGTTGAACGCTGAGAAGGTGGATGCGCTCAGTGCCTTGATCCACCGCGACCATGCGCACAGCTTGGGCAAACGCATGTGCAGCAAGCTGAAGGAGTTGCTGCCGCGCCAGATGTTCGACATTCCCATCCAGGCGGCCATCGGCGTGAAGATCGTGGCGCGCGAGACCGTAAAGGCGTTGCGGAAGGACGTGACGGCCAAGTGCTACGGTGGCGATATAAGTCGCAAACGCAAGCTGCTGGAAAAGCAGAAGGAAGGCAAGAAGCGCATGCGCCAGGTGGGCAGCGTGGAAGTGCCGCAGGACGCTTTTCTGGCGGTGCTGAAGTTGGACTGAGCAAGCGACCGACCATCGCGCGATCGGCCGTCAATGGTCAGGTGTCCCCCCGTGGCGCTATCTCCCCGATCGGTCATGTAACTCCCCAACAGATCAGGCCCGCTTGGCCTTACTGGGGCACGTTGCCGGCTGTTCTTCAACCATTTTCATCCGACACCCATCTCTGGCACCCGATCGGACTTGGGCGATCAAACCAATGATCATTCATCATGAAACGTCCTGGTAAGAATTACCCATCCAAGGGTGGAGCTCAGCTCCTCTTCGGATCTGCCGTATTGGTCCTTCTGGCCGCCTGCCAAACGGGGCCCTCCGAGGGCGAGATGGCTGCCCGTGCAGAGGCCGACCAATTGAAGAGCGAGCTGGTCGCGCGGGATTCGCTGATCAGTGAGATGGCCCTGTCCTTCGACGACATCGAAGAGAACCTCGCCCTGGTGGAGGAACGGGAGCAGTTGCTGGGTGATGACACCGAAGGCGAATTGAACATGGACAAGCGCCAGCGCATCATTCGCGATGTGCAGATGATGAACGGGTTGTTACAGGAGAGCCGGGAGCGGATCGCGGAACTCAACGCCCGACTGGACAAGAGCAAGATCGAGGCAGGTGGGCTTCGAAAGCGACTGAAGGACCTCGATATGATGCTTGCGTCGCGTGATTCCTCCATTGCGAATATGAAGCACGACCTGCTGGCCCGGGATTTCAAGATCGACCAGGTGAACCAGCAACTCACCGCCATCGAACTGGAAATGGCTAAGCGTGAAGCGATCATCGAGCATCAGACCACCCAGCTCAACACGGCGTGGTATGCCATGGGCACATCCAAGGAATTGGAGGAACGTGGCCTGGTGACCAAGTCAGGTGGCTTCATCGGCATCGGCGAACAAAGCAGCCTGAACGAAGGCGCGACCAGATCCCAATTCAAGGAAGTGGATGTGCGGGAGACGAAGCGCATCACGCTCCAGGGCCGGAAAGCCAGCCTGGTGACCGAACACCCCAGGGAGTCCTATTCGATCGTGGAGGAAGGCGATGAACTGGCCTATCTCGAGATCAAGGACCAGGAGGCTTTCTGGAGGTTGAGCAAGTACATGGTCGTGGAGGTCAAGTGATCGATGCGGAAATTAACGGAACGCGGATCGCCCCGCACACGCCGGGCGATCCGCGTTCTTAACCTCCCCGTTATGCATAGTCGAGCACGGCGTTGAACGATCACGGATCACCCGAGTACATCATGAAGTTGACGATGGCATTGGTACAAATGGAAGTGGTGCCGGGTGATCCGGTGACAAACCTCCGGCGCATGGAGCAATTCATCAAGAAGGCGGCCGATCAGGGAGCCCGATTGGTGGTCTTTCCGGAGGATGCCGTGACAGGACCACTGCAGGCCCAGACGGCATTCGTAGTGCACGCCCCGGAATACCTGGCCTATTTCCAAGGGCTTGCCGTCAAGTATGGCGTAGACCTCGTTCCCGGTAGCTGGACGGTTCCGTTCGGACCGGCACTGTACAATACGGCGTACTACATCAACAAGGATGGTAGTGTGGCCGGCAGCTATAACAAGATCCATCTCTGGGAAACGGAAAGCGTGGCGCTGACGCCCGGTGCGCACGTATCAGTATTCCCCACGGCACATGGCCTCGTGGGCCTTGTCATCTGTTGGGACATTTCGTTCCCGTTGCTTTTCGTGGAAATGAACAAGTTGGGCGTGGAGTTGGTGATCGCTCCTACATACTGGTCATTTACCCGGCCTGCCCAAGAGGTGGGTGATGTGGTTGATGATGAGATCCTACTGATCGATTCATTGTGTACCACACGCGCCTTCGAGAATGATATCCTTTTCGCATACTGCAATGCTGCGGGTGAATTGAAGGCCGATGGGGTTGATGCGGTACTGAGCGGACGTTCCCAGATCACCCACCCGCATGACAAGGTGTTGAGCAAGGCGGAGGGGAATGAGGAGCGGCTCCTCGTCGTGAATGTGGAACACAAGCGCGCAGTACTTTGATATCAAAGTGTATGTAGGACTGCGGAACAAGCTCCCCGAAAACGGGTGTTTATACCCCGAAAAGTCAATGGTGATAACGCATATATCGCGCTTGGCATGCAGGATCCATTTGTGGCATGAAGGCTGGGTGTAGTTCCATGAACAAGAACCCAAACACCCCAGAGACCCCATGAACAGCGTACTCAACATCATCATTGTTTTGCTCATCGTAGGATGGCTCATCGGATTCATCGGATTCGGTGCCATGGTGGGCAGTCTGATCCATATCCTGCTCATTCTGGCGGTTATCGGACTGTTGTTCCGCCTGTTCGCCGGGCGTGGAAGCAGCGTATAAGTGCTACCCCAAGATGTGAGCGGCCGGACGATCCATCCAGTTGGATGGAGTGTTCGGCCGTTCCATTTTTGAATTGGTATTGGTTCTTTCCGACAAGCATTGCAGCCTGGACAAAGTGAGGCAAGGGATGCCTAAATGAACGTAGCGAATATGTCAATGCGATACTGCGCCACCGGATCGATCGCCACACACGCGATCAGCTGATGAGTTCGGTGACGCCTTTGCGTGTCAACGCAGACCGGTCCGTACCAGCAGGAAACAGTGATGATCAGCGTTCACCCTGTGTCAGGGATCCGCGATCTCGTTCACCATGTGGTTTTCAGGTATGCTCTGGTCCACAGGAGCAGGAATTGCAAGTCGGTCTTTCAGAACCCACCGGTTCCGGGATCGTCGACCACGGCGTTGAAGTGATCATGACCATTGCGGTCCGCACGGCGCTCCCGGAAACGACGGACCATTCCCCCGATACCGGTGGCCAGATCGGAAAGGATCCCTTTTTCACCATTGTCAGGCATCAGCTTGGCCAGGAGCAGGCTGACCCCTGAGAAGAGAAGGCGCTTGCCAAGGCCTCGCTGCGTGGAGGCGATGGCCATGCCAATGCCGCTCACCAGTGCGCCTGAAACGCGCCCCTGCATCAGATCGTGGATATGCCGACCCGGGGTCGTACTGCGCACCACATCGAGTGCAGTGTTCTTCACCAACATCCCACGCACTTCGGGATCCTTCAATTGCTCCCAGCGGGTTGCCAGACTATTTCCATGAACATCCCGTTCGGCACGCGCTAGCTGCTTGGCAGCCACGAATGCATTCATGTTCTCATACTTCATCGTCGTCGTCATCATTGAAGTCGTTGATCCGGGACAGCATGAAGCTTTCCTTCCCCCCGCCTGACCACCACAAGTGGAAAATACCTAACAGCAGCAATACGATACCGGATGTTGCCAGGAATCCCAATGGGTAGGAGGACAACACTTCGCCCAGGTATATTGCCAGGGAGACCAGCATGAACAGCAGCGTGATCACCGCTCCGGTCATAAGCGCAATACTGTGTACCGCCTTGCCAAGCAATCCGGCCACCTTTTTCCGCCCGAGGAGCATTAGATAACGCCGTTGTGCCCCAACGTACCCTTTGATATCAGTAATGAATCCATCGGCGAACGAGCCGATGTCCATGTCCTCCTGTTCCAATAGAGTGGGGTCCGTATCCCGGTATGACGGCTCGTGGTCGGTCCTTCGCATGGGTCCTGTTTTGCACAATGCAAGGCAATTCATCTGCCACTGCCACCTGCAAGGCGTATTCACTGTCTGGCCGGTTCAAGAACACGATGCAGTTGAAGCATGGGACACACGATCGGGGAAGGATCGCCTCATACTTGTCCATGTGGCACCCCGAAAGAGCATCTGTGACTTTCGTCATCATAATATCCTACTGTAGCATGTAGCAGGTTTTTCGCACATGTGCACATGTGGACCCTGTGCGTTCATACACGTTGGATCCATTGATCAACAAGGCGCGCTTCAAGGTGTTGTTACGGCATCGATAAGATGGCCCCACCGTAGCACCTGGACATGATCGGGAAGTGGGGTCGCTTGTTACTGTGTGGATGGAACGCCCCGCAGTATGCTGTGCGGGGATGTGTCGCCACGATCCAGGAGATCGC
>JBGTIB010000064.1:0-26798 GCA_041745875.1 Flavobacteriales bacterium
GTGCTCACGTTCCCGTTCCCGTCGTCGTAGGTCCAGGTGATGGTGAAGGTGCCTTGGTCATTGTACACCACTGGATCGCTGGTGGTGCCGGTGATGCTTCCTTCGCAGTTGTCGGTAGCGGTCGGTGCGCTCACCGTCACGCTGCACTCACCGGTGGCGTCGGTCAGCACGGCCACATCCGGAACGGGCGCCTCCTCATCACTCACAACCACCGTCACCGTACACGTCGCCACTCGGAAGGGGATGTTCGTTTCGGTCACGGTGTATTGCACCGTGTTGATGCCGGTCGGGAAGGTGATGCTCGTGAAGGGCGCATTGCCGCTGGCGATCACGTTGTCAGCTTCATCCTTGGCCACATAGGTATAGGTGTCGCAGCCAGCCGAGCTGATCGACGTAGGCGCCAACTGGGCGTAGGTCAGGGTGCTGGTGCAGATACCAGGGTCCGTGGCGACGTTCTGTGTGGGCAGGCAGCTGATCGCCGGTGCTACGTTGTCCGTCACCGTGATCTGGAAGTTGCAGGTGGAGCTCAGGCCTACGGCATCGGTTACGCGATAGGTCATCGTGTACACACCTGAGGTTAGCTGCAGGCCGGTAACAGTGCCGCTCACGAAACCTCCACTGTTGATGGGCCCCGTGTACTGGTAGCTGTAGGGGTTGGCCGGCAGGGGCAGGCAGTTGTCCGTTCCAATTGGCATGGGCAGGTTGCCACCAGCGGTCAGGGTGGCGTAGCACTCGCCTGCATCGGTATTGAAGTTCTGGGCCAGCGGGCAGGTGACGATCGGGGTCTGGTTGTCGATCACCACCACGTTCACCACGCAGGTCGCCGAGTTGAGCCCATCGCTCACGGTGTAGGTCACCGTGCTGGTACCCACGCGGAAGTTGCGGAGACCGACCGCACCACTTCCGCTGGTCGGGCCGCTGGTCACACCAATGCCGCCGATCACATAGCTCAGTGTGGTGTTCGCGAAGCAGTTATCCGTCCAGGTCGGTGCGGGCACGTTCACGTTGGCCGCGCAGGTGTTGAAGATGTTGTTCGTCGGCGCCACCGTGGGACAGAAGGTGATGACCGGGCTGGCGCTGTCGATCGCCGTGTTGTACGTGACGGAGTCGCTGTTGCCACAATCATCGGTGACCGTCACGGTGACCACGGCGCTGCATGTGCCCACCGTGCTTGCCGAGTAATTGGCAGGTGTGAGCGTGGTGCAGTTGTCCGTCGCGCTCGTGGCTGCAACGGCTGCTGCTTCGGCTTCGGCCAGCGTGGCGTAGTTGGCGAGGATGCTGCCCGCTGTCACCACCGGTGCGGTGTTATCGCTCACGGAAATGATCTGGACCTGATCGGTGGCTGCGTTTCCGCAGTTGTCGACCAGGCTCCATGTACGGGTGATCATCCAGGTACCTGCGCAGGAACCCGCTGCCGTCACATCGCTGAACGTGGCTTGGATGCCGGTGGAGCAGTTGTCCGCCTCGTTGGTCACATCGCCTGTGAAGGCCACACCCGCATTGTAGTTGCAACTGGCGTCAGTGAAGATGGTGGTGTTGGACGGAGCGGTGAACGTCGGTGTGGTGTTGTCGTTGACATTGATCGTCTGGACCTGATCCGCAGCTGCGTTCCCGCAGTTGTCCGAGAGGCTCCATGTACGCGTGATCACCCAGGTGCCTTCACAAGCACCGGCTACGGTCACATCGTTGAAAGTGGCTTGAAGTCCGGTGGAGCAGTTGTCATCCTCGTCGGACACATCACCGGTGAAGGCCACACCCGCATCATAGCCACAACTGGCATCGGTGTAGATGGTGATGTCAGCAGGGCGCGTGAAGGTCGGTGCGGTGTTGTCGTTTACGTTGATCGTCTGGATCTGATCGGCGGCTGCATTGCCGCAGTTGTCCACCAGGCTCCATGTGCGCGTGATCACCCAGGTGCCTTCACAAGCACCAGCTACCGTCACATCGTTGAAGGTGGCTTGAAGTCCGGTGGAACAGTTGTCCGCCTCGTTGGTGACGTCACCGGTGAAGGTGACATCCGCATCGTAACCACAGTTGGCATCGGTGTAGATCGTGGTGCTGGCCGGTGCAGTGAATGTCGGCGCGGTGTTGTCCAGTATCGTTATGGTCTGTACCTGATCGGCGGCGTTGTTTCCGCAGTTGTCGACCAGGCTCCATGTACGGGTGATCACCAGAGTCCCTTCACAGGCACCCGCTGCGATCGCATCGCTGAAGGTGGCCTCCAACCCCGTTGAGCAATTGTCATCCTCATCGGTCACATCACCTGTGTTGCCGACGCTGATATCATAACCACAACTGGCATCGGTGTAAATGGTGATGTCGCCCGGAGCATTGAAGGTCGGAACCGTGTTGTCGATCACCGTGATCACCTGGGTGAAGCTGGCGCTGGTGTTGTTCGCCGCATCCGTGAAATTCCAGACACGGGTGCGGACGTAGGCGTTCGCGCAGTTCAGGTCGGTCACGGTGTCATCGCTCACCAGGTTCAGGGTGGGTATAGCGGTGCAATTGTCAGTGGCGGTGGGCGCGTCGGCCACGGCGGCGGCAATACCCGCTGCATCATCGCACTGCAGGGTCGCGTCCAATGCACCAGCGCTTTCCGCGATGATCGGTGCTTCGTTGTCAACCACGGTCACCACCTGGGTGGCGGTGGCGAAGTTGCCACTGCCATCGATCACCGTCCAGGTCACCGTGGTGTTGCCAAGCGGGAAGCTCAGCGGCGCATCGTTGGTGGCGGGGAGTACGGAGCAGTTGTCATCGGTCGTGGGTGTGCCGAGGGCCACGTTGGCCAGGGCTGTACTACACTGCCCGGCGTCGGTATTCACAGTAACAGCAATGGGTGCGGTGATCGTCGGAAGCTCCATGTCGTTCACGGTCACCGTGAAGCTGCAGGCCATTGCACCGCAGACATTGTCCACGTTCACATCCACCGTGGTGGTACCCAGCGGGAAGATGTGGGGCGAACTGATCGGGTTTCCACCGATGCTGTAGATCACGTTGGGTGCCGGAGTTCCGGACACCGTGGCGGCAAAACTCACCGAGGCCGTGCAGACTCCACTGGCGGTGTTCACCGTAATGTCACCTGGGCAGCTCAGTGTCAGCTCGGAGTGTACGGTCAGCACGAACGTGGTCACATCACCGTCCACATCGATACCGGCATCGTACTGGTTGTTGCCGTTCACATCGTAATAGGGCGTGGTTAGGAAGGTGATCGTCTGGTCCGAACCGGTGATGTTGGTCGGAGAGATCGTCTGGGCACCGGCCAGTACCGCTTGTGCATAGGTCACGTCCACGGTCGCCGAGGGGATGTTCGGTAGGGTGGAGATGTATTGGGTCTGGATGCGCAAGGTCCCGCAGGCGTTCGCCAGGGCACTTGTCAACGAGGGTGCCGTGGTGGTGATGTCCTCACCCGAGCAGATGGTGTGCGCATAGGCATTACCGGACACCATCGTCTGGTTGTAACCACCCGGTGTCGTCACGGTGCCCTCGATCACCGGCTTGGGCTGCACGGTGAGCACGAACGTGGTCACTTCTCCGTCGACGTCGATACCGGCATCATACTGGTTGTTGCCGTTCACATCGTAGTAGGGCGTGGTGAGGAAGGTGATGGTCTGCACCGCTCCGGTGAAGTTCTGCGGAGAGATGGTCTGTGGTCCTGCCAATTGTGCCTGCGCATAAGTGAGGTCCACGGTGGCGCTGGGGATGTTGGGCAGGGTGGAGATGTACTCTGTTCGGATGCGCAACGGTCCGCAGGCATTGGCCAGGGTGCTGGTGAGCGTGGGAATGCTGGTGGTCACCTCCTCGTCATCGCAAATGGTGTGGGCATAGCTTCCACCACTTACCATCAACTGGTTATAACTGTTGGTGCTGGTCACCGTGCCCTCGATCACTGGCTTGGGCTGCACGGTCAGCACGAACGTGGTCACCTCACCGTCCACGTCGATACCGGCATCGTACTGGTTGTTACCGTTGACATCGTAGTAGGGAGTGGTGAGGAAGGTGATGGTCTGCACCGCTCCGGTGAAGTTCTGCGGGGAGATGGTCTGTGGCCCTGCCAGCTGTGCCTGCACATAGGTGAGGTCCACGGTGGCACTGGGGATGTTGGGCAGGGTGGAGATGTACTGCGTCTGGATGCGCAGCGGTCCGCAGGCGTTGGCCAGGGCACTGGTGAGGTTGGGAATGCTGGTGGTCACATCCTGGTCATCGCAGGTGGTGTGGGCGTAGCTGCCACCGCTTACCATCAATTGGTTAAAGCTGTTGGTGCTGGTCACCGTGCCTTCGATCACAGGCTTGGGCTGCACGGTCAGTATGAAGACAGTAGGATCACCTTCGATGTCGCCGGCCGTACGGGTACCACTGTTGTCCGTATCGTAGTACGGGATGGTGGTGAAGGTGATGGTCTGCACCGCTCCGGTGAAGTTCTGGGGAGAGATGGTCTGTGGTCCGGCCAGCTGTGCCTGCGCATAGGTGAGGTCCACGGTCGCGCTCGGGATGTTGGGCAGGGTGGAAACGTAGGCGGTCTCGATGCGGAGCGCGCCGCAGGCATTGGCCAGGGCACTCGTCAATGTGGGTACGGAGGTGGTCACGTCCTGGTCATCGCAGGTGGTGTGGGCGTAGCTGCCGCCACTCACCATTACCTGGTTGTAGCTGTTGGTACTGGTCACCGTGTTGCTGATCGAAGGCTCGGGCTGCACGTTCACCGTGCGCGTCACCTGGATGGCGGCATTGCCGGAAGCGTCCGTCACGTTGTAGGTCACCGTGTAGGTACCCGGGGTATTTACGTCCACAGGATCCACCGTCACGATGTTCGCTGTGATGTTGCCATCACAATTGTCGGACGCCGTGGCGCCAGCATCGGAGTATGGCTGGCCCTGGCAGAGGTCCACCACGGCATTGCCCAGCAGGGTGATCACAGGTGCCTCGTCATCCAGCACCGTCACTGTCACCGTGCAATCCACCACGCGGTCCGGGAGATTGCCTTCGGTGAGCGTGAATGTGATCGTATTGACGCCCGCAGGGAATGTGATGCTGGTGAAAGGCGCGGTACCGCTGGCGATCACATTCAATAGTTCATCAAGTGCTTCGTAGGTCAGCACATCACAAGGGTCCGCAACGATGCTGGGAGCAAGATCGGCCCAGGCGACCACGGTGCTGCATGTGCTGGGGTCGGTGTCCACGGTCAGATCGCCCACACAAGTGATCTCCGGTTCGCGGTCATCGGTCACCGTTACAGTGAAGTTGCAGGTCGTCTGGTTGTTCGATTCGTCAGTGATCGTGTAGGTCACGGTGGTCACCCCGGGGGTGAACACGATGCTATTGTTCACCAGATCATTGGCATAAGGCCAACTGAAGGTGCCGTTGCCGGTGGTGGCACCGGATAGCACGTACGCGGTGGTGAAGGTGGGGCTGCAATTGTCGCTTACGTTCGGGTAAAGCACCGCGTTCAAAGTGGCGGTGCAGGCCATCACATCGGTATCAACAGCGACGTTCGACGGGCATTGCACGGTGGGCGACTGGTTGTCGATCACCGTTACATCGAAGGAGCAGCTGGCGGTGAGGCCAACGGCGTCCGTCACCGTATAGGTCACAGTGGTGATGCCAGCATTGAAGGCCACGGTGCCTACGTTGCCGTTGCCGCTGCCGACAGTTACACCGCTCAGCACATAGCTCAGGTGGTTGGCCGGCCAGGCACAGTTGTCGTTTTGTGTGGCCGGGTTGAAGGCATTGCCCGTGGCAACGCACGCATCCGGGTCCGTGGGCACGGTCTGGTTGGCGATGCAGGTGATGGTGGGTGGGATGGCATCCGTTACCAGGATGGTCACTTGCAAGGTGGCGCTGGTGTAACCGTCGGTAACCACCAGATCATAGACCCCCTCGAATAGTCCGTTGGGATCCTCGACGTTGCTGGAGTACGCGTTGGGGCCGCTCCAGGTATAGGTGTACGAGCCCACACCACCCGATGCGGTCACATTGATCGTACCCGTTGCATCTTCATAGCACTCCACGTTGGTCTGGGCGGCCAGCACGACCGATACGGGATCGGAGCAGTTGCTATAGGCATCGTTGTCGGCGTAACTGATCAGGTTGTACGTACCCGTGCCGCTGCCATAACCGATGGTGGAAAGGATGTCCACCGCGCCATGCCAGTTGCAAAGCAGGTCGGCGTTGCTGTTGGTGTTGTTGATCAGGGCCTTGTTCAAGAAGGGGAAGTCGAGATCGTTCTCCTCGAGGACCACCAGGCTTGGCCCGTTGTTGACCACAGTGCCGAACTCGCCCAACCGCAGACCGTTGCGGGGACCATGGATGGTGTTGTTCTTCACCAGCACGGAGCTCAACGAAGCCGGGTTGCCGCTGTAGCTGGGAGCATCGTCACGGGCCTTGATGCTGATCGCCGATGGATTGTCCAAGGCGGCGGCTGTACCAAGGGCCCCGCAATTGGTGAAGGTGCTGTTCTGGATCGTCCAGTTGCTGAAAGTGCCGAATTTCAGGTTGATGTCCAAGCCTGAGTTGAAACCGTAGTTGCCGGCGATACCGCTACCATCCATGGTGATCCCGTCGATCATCACGTTGTTGCCGCGTTCCAGGTAGATGCCTTTGATGCGGTTCCCACCATAGTCACCACCTTGGATGGTAATGTTGTTGAAGGCAGGAGCCGGGTTGGCTGCTGCCACGAACATGCCCTGGTTGTTGCCATTGGCTTCGGTGTCGATCAGCTGGAGCCCGGTGATCGCGGCCGCTGTTCCTGCGCGGACACCCACTGAGTTCACATTCACCATGTAGTCGTTATTGAAGCGACAGTTCTGAACCAGCAGGGCATCCGTGCCGTTGCCAAGCTCCAGGCCGGCAGTGCAGCTCATCAGGCCCCCTACATCGGTCAGGCTGATGTTGTCCGCAGCCGCTGCTACAGCGTTGAGAAAGCCAACGAAGTCCATCGCTTTCACGCTGGCGCCATTGGCCGAGATCGTTACTCCATTGCCAGAGCAGGGTGTAGCAGGCTGTACGATGGTCGTGCTCCCCTGGCCCTTGATCTCAATGTCCTTGTTCAGGGCGATGTTCTCCGTGTATGTTCCTGCCTCCGCAAGCACCAGGTTACCGGCGACAGCAGCGTTCACGCCGGCCTGAATAGTGAAGTGGCTGCTCAGCGGCGGATCGGTCTCGGTGCCATCAGCGTAAACGCGTACTGGTCCTTCCCCATTACAAGGGTCAACCGGGGTGAAGCCAACGGATGCGCTGTTCGTCCCCGTGGTGCGGAAGGGGGTCACGTCGACGTCACCGTTCACCCGGGCCAGCACTGCGAAAGCTCCGCTCACACCGTACCAATTGCAGGGGGCGGGCACGCTGATGGCCACCGTGGCGCTAATGGCGTAGGTGCCTCCCGTCAGGATGTTGTTCGTCACCAGCAGTCCGGTGTAGGTGCTGGGCAGGTTAGTGAACAGCACCCCCACACCAGTGGTCTGGTCGATCAGGTTGTTCTGGATCGTTAGGTTGTTCATGTTCCCGGCAGGTGCACCGGAACTGACGCCGAACAGGGAATTATTGGTGATGGTGTTGCCACTGATGTTGGCATGGCCACCGGTCAAGCGGATGCCTTGTTGGTTGCCTGTGATGGTGTTGCCCGAGATCGTGAGCAGTCCTGGACCACCGAGGCTTGGTTGGGTATTGATGCCTCGTTCACAATTGCTAATGCGGTTGTCGGTCACGTTCGCAGCAACCAACTGGTTGTTGCCATCGAGCCCAAGGCCGAACCGGAATCCCTCGATGTCGTTCCTGGAAAGTGTCCAGTTCTGCACGGCTACCGGACTGCTGGAGCTGGTTCCGATCCCCGCAGGGCTTCCACTTGTCCAGTTGCCCCGAATGACGTTGTTGTAAATGCCCCCGCCGTTGAGGCGCACATTGGCAACAGCGCTGCTATTCCCCACTTCGATCCGGAATCCATCTACAACAATGTTCTGTTGCACGGCACTTCCTGCGATGGTCACAGTACCCTGGATGATCGACTCGGGACCACGCAATGGATCCGATCCATGCACTCCGACGTTCGCACCGTTGAGGGTAAGGTTGTTTTTGCCAGCGAGTGTGACGTTCTCCACATAGGTGCCCGGGTTCACCACGATGGTATGCGCGGAACCGGCCGCAGTGACGGCACTTTGGATAGTGCAATAGCCCGTATTCGTGGTGGTGTTCCACACCGGCGCACCCTGCACCGAACTGCTGCTCCCCCCGATATATCCATCCTGCTTCTCCTGGCCGTTCAGCGAGATCGTCCACGCGATGTTCTGGGCCGTCTGGAACGCATCGGTGATCACCTCGAAGCTCACGCAGGCCCCGCTCGTGTTTGTCACGGGGATGGTGAAGAAGGGCACGGTGGTGCTGGCCGTCCAGTCGTACCCCGGGTTCAGGTAGATGATCCCCGCGTTATCGAAGTAGTAGGTGCGGTATGTGTAGCTCCCGTTGGTCTGCGTCCCATCATCGCTGATCGCGAACCATAGCCCCGCTGGCCAATTGGCCTGCACCATGCTCGGCGCACCCAGGCTGACGCCGGCGGTTGTCTGGTAACGTACGGTGACCAGTGCGGCGCCGACGACCTGGTTGAAGTTGCCGTCGGGCAGCAGGTTCACCTGCACCTCGTTGGGCGCACTGTTGGTCAGGCCGACCTTCACGTTGGGTTGCGCCCAAAGGGTTACCGTGGCGGCAACGAGTGCGAACAAGGTGAGGAAGGTGCGCAGGGAGTTATTGATCCGGGTCATGGCTCAGGGATTGAGAAGAGGGGGCTTATCGGAGGGCTTGGACCCGTGCCCCGTAGGTGGAGCGCGGGCCGTTGCCGGATAGGTCTTAGGGTAGCTGTTGGTTGCGGGTTGCGGTCACGGTGACACCACCGATGTTCACCAGGATCGGGTCGCGGTCGTTCAAGAGGCCCGCATACTTCACGTCACCATCCATGTTCACATCCTCGTTGCGGTACACGTTCGGCACCACGGAGGTCGCCGTGGGTGTAACAAGCACACTGAACATGTAGGCCAGGATGGGGTCGCGGTCGTTGCTGGCACCGGCATAGCGGATGCGGGTATCGGTATTGGTGTTGCCCCCCCACAGCATGTAGGTGCCGTCACGCGGTTTCTGTGGCTCGAAGCCATGCATGGGTACCGTGGTGAAGTCCACCGCCGTGGCGGAAGCAGCGCTCAATGCGAAACCGTTCAGGGTCATCGCTCCAAGGTGGTTGCGGTGGCGCACAGCCACCTTGTAGTTGCCCGCGCCCACCAAGGGGAAGCGCACGGCACTGGTGCCATCCACGTCCACGATGTCGCCATCGGACTGGATCAGCGCGGCCCGTGTGTGGAGTACGACATCGGTGACCGCATCACGCAGTTCCACCAGCACCCAGTCCACGATCGCGTTCGAACCGGTCACGCTAAGCACTGCACCGCTCACGGTCTCGGTGCCGGCATGGTTCCATGGTGCGACATTGTAAGGCTGAGCGCTGGGTACAAGTCCCTTGTCGCGCAGGTCGTCGTTCATCAGGTTCGTACCCTCGTTGTAGGGACCGTCGAGAAGTGCGATCGGGGCCAGGAAGACCACGGGGCCCACACAATTGCCTGGCACAGGTTGGAAGCCAGCTGCGACGCCATCGTCATCCGTCCCGTCCACCAGCCAGGGCTGGTAACTCAAGGGACCTACGAAGAGGGAAGTGAAATCGCCCTCCATGTGGCTGCCCCACCAGTTGCAGGTGGCCACCATTTCAGCAGCTGTTCCGTTGTTCTGTGTGGCGAAACCATTGGGGTTCGCATTGTTGGAGAAGCTGTTGTCAAAAGCCACCACATTGCCGTTCACCAGCGGCACGCCCACGTTGCGTGCGCTCAGCGCATACACAGGGTTCGACGATGTGGCCGGATTGCTGATGAAGCATTCGCTCACCGTGGCCAGTGCACCGTTGCTCACGAACACGCCGGTACCGGTGTTGCCCGGGGTCTGATCGCCACCGTTATCGGCGATGGTGCAGGCGGTGATCACCGCTTCGCAATTCAGGCCACGCACGAAGATGCCGCGGTTGATGTTGTCGTGGATGTTGCTGTTGGTCACAGTGGCGTTCAGCAGGGTGCTGCCCACCGAGCTGAAGTCCGCGAAGTGCAGGCCCGAACTGTTTCCGGCGTGGTTGCCCGTGCCGCTCACGTCCACATCATTTACCGTGACATTCACTACTGCACCCAAGTTGGCACCGCCTGTGAAAGCGTATACGCCTGAGCGGAAGTTGGCAGCGACCAGGGCCGGATGGCTGCCGACGAAGCCGCTCATGGTGATGTCCTCCACCTCAACAGTGCAAGGGAAGTAGTTCACACCATCCAGGCTGTTCACCACAGCAACTCCCTGCATCACACCGGTGATCGTCCCACCAGTTACGGCAGTTGTCGGCGAAGTGTTGATGGCGTGCAGCACGTAACCATAGAAGCCATTGCTGACCGTGTTGTCGGAAATGTTCAGCGAGCTTGCTCCGGTTGCACCATTCAGGGCGATGCCCGCACTGGGCTGTCCACTGAGCACCTGGCCCGTCATGGCCACGCAATTGTCCGTTATGTCGAAGCCGTTGCTGATACCCGCAGCAGCGATGCCGTAGAAGCTGGTGGACACCAGGTTGTTCGTGATGTCCGCTCCACTGTAGCCCGTGCTGCTCACGCCGATCATGCCGGTAAGCTGGAAGCCATCGAGCGTCACATCATTGCTGGCAATGGTGACAGCGGTACCTGCAGGTCCACCGGCGATTGTGCTTTCACCAGTTGGCGTGCAACGTGGGTTGCCGGCGTTGGCGCCGAGGAGGGTTACCGCCTTGTTAGCCAACACGTTCTCAGCATAGCTTCCAGCTGTAACCTCGATGGTGTGACCGTTGACGGTCAATGGTGCATCAATGGCTGACTGGATGGAGAAGTAGGAAATGTCGGTATCTAGGTTCACAACAGGTCCTTCGCCATCGCAAGCACCGGTAGGCTGGAAGCCGATAACAAGTGGGGTGGCGTCCGAGCCAGAAGTGCGGAAGGGCGTTGCGTTGGTCACGGCGCCGACCTTGTTCATGAGCCGACCGGTGAGGCTTCCGTTGTCCGCGATCTCGCTGGCCACGGCCGTGCCGAACCAGTTGCAGGAAACATCTGCCGGGCCGGTGGTCTCAGTCACGTCGTACGTGTTGCCTGTGGGCACATAGTTCGCCACGGCGTAGCCCCGAATGGTAGGCCCGGCACTGTGCGTGAATGTGCTCGCGTCAAAGCTGTTATCCGCCACCGTGACCGTAGCTACATAGCGGTTATTCTCGAACTTCAGTGCATTGAGGTCATAGCCACCGCCAGCCCGCACATCAGCCTTAGTGGCACTTAAGTTGGAGATAGCATTGCCGGTAACAAAGGCATTCTGCGTATTACCCTCCAGGCCGATGCCTGTGGCGATATGCCCGGAAAGGTTGCTGATCTCGTTGTCGCGGATCTCAGCAGCCACGATCTTACCCGTGGTGGTGAGATAGGAGGGAACCTGGGCGATCCCACGTCCACCCGCGTTGAGCTGGATGCCGTTGGCGATCTTGCCAGCCGGCCATGCCAGGCTGCTGACGATCACATCCGTGATCCGGTTGCGTTCGATCGTGAGGCCCGTCAACGTCCCGGTGGTGCTCGATTCCAGGACTCCGATGGCGGATGCACTGTAGCCGAGTGTGCCATTGGTGAGGTTCGTGCTGCCCACATTGTCAATGCAGTTATCGCTGACGTTCACGTCAACGGCCGCTGCAGGCGAGTTGCCGACGGTGTACTGGATGGCATGTGTGGTGGCGAGCACCGGAGTGCCCGAAGAGTTGATATCGTGGATGTAGTTGAAGACAATGTCCAGGTTGCTGCGTCCACCACCAACAATGGCGAACTGGTGGGACGGTGCCGTGATCTCGAATCCATTCAAGGTGACACCATCAGCGCTAACGTTCAAGGGAAGCCCGCTGGCTGGGGCGATCACGCTTTCACCTGACGGGATGCAGCGCGCGTTGTTAGCGTTGGGGCCGAGCAAGATCACGGACTTGTTCGCATTCACATTCTCGGCGTAGGTGCCGGCATCCACGTTCACGATGTCGCCAGCAGTGGCGGCGTCAATGCCGCGTTGGATCAGGCCACTGTTGGTGGTCACGAAGAGTTCGTCGGCCTTCACGCGCACCAGGCCCAGAGCCAGGTTGTCCAGCTTGTGGAGGATCTTGTCCTCAATGGTGAAATTCTGAGCCAGCGATGCTGTAGAACCGGTCTCGCCATCGAAGGAGGTCGTGGTGGCGTCGAGGTCGCCGGCATTGGCCAGGAGTTGTATGTAATTGCCGCTCTGTCCTGTGAAGGTGACATCACCGAGGTTGGTCACCTGTGCGCTGGCGTTCTCCACGCTCAGGCCGTGAGTACCATCGGCGACCAATACACCTGTACCCAAGGTCAGGTGTACGTTCGCGTTCGTGCTGCTGGGGCTGTCAAGTACACGGATACCGATCACATCAGCATCAATGCTTACACCACTGATCGTGGCGTGGGCACCATCCGTGCCGTCGGTGGCATAGCCCTCATAGTTGTTCAGGAACACCCCGACATCCACACCGGAGATGCTGCCATTGGAGATGTTGGCCGGGGCATTATTCTGGACGTTCCACACGTTGATGCCCTCCTTGCCGGATGTGAACAGCGTGATGCCGCTGCCATCGATCGTGTTGGTGCTGAGGTTGCTAGCCCCCATGTTGTTGCCCAGCGAGCCCAGCAACATACCGCGCCAGGGGCGGGTGGTCAGGCCGGCCTGAACGGCATTGTCGATGCCCGTGATGGTGTTGTTGGAGATGGTGTATGGGGAATAGCGGTGCAGGTTGTAGAAGATACCGAGGTATCGGGTCTGGATGCTGTTGTTGTCGATCACCTGGTACTGGGCGTCACCAACATGGGTCGTCTGGTAGTTGCCGGTCTGGATGCCGATGCGCACGTTGGTCATCACGTTGTCCACCACCCTGGTGTAATGACTGTTGTACAACAGGATGCCACCGCCCCAGCTATCGAAGCCGTTCCCAGTGTTGTAATGACCAAGATCGCGGAAAAGGTTGTCGGCGATCAGGTGTCCGGTCTTGGAGGAATTGGCATCCGAAGTGGCTGCACCATACAGTGTGACACCGAAGTACCCCAGGTTCTGGATGATGTTGTTGGAAACGCTCAGGTTGTTCACCCCGCTCACATACACCGTCACCGCTTCAGCGGCATTGATGTCAGCGCCGTTGGTCCCGATCCAGCCGCTGGTCAATGCGGTGTTGTCGCCATCGAAGGTGAAGCCGTTGATCGACACGTTGCTGGTATGCACCATGAAGATCTCGCCACCCGCAGCGGAGACGCCGGGGACCACGATGGATTCTGCGCCACGTAGGCCGTTTCCTGCCACCCCGTAGTTCGCACCACGGATGTCCAGGCCCTTGTTGATCGTGACGTTCTCGGCATAGGTGCCGGCATCCACTGTCACCACATGGCCATTCACGGTAGTACCCGCATCAACAGCGCTCTGGATGGTATAGTGGCTGCTCACCAGGGTGCCCAGCGTGCCATCGGTGTAAACACGCACAGGACCGTTTCCGCCACAAGCCCCGAGTTCAGGCTGGAACCCGGCAGCGACGAGGTCGTCATCGTTACCATTCGTCAGGTAGGGAAGGAAGGTCACGTTGCCTGCGATCGCGGCTTGCACAGTGAGGTTCACGTCGCTGCCGTACCAGTTGCACGTGGCGGCCACCGTGTTGGTGATCGTGGTGGCATCAATGGCCTTGTTGCTCTGGCCGGTGATGCTGTTGTCGTTCACCGTTCCGCTCACCGTGCCGGCGACGGCTTCTTCAAGCTTCACGCCGTCGATGCCGCCCACGATGAAGCTGTTGGTCACCGTGGCCTGCACGCTGGCGTTGGTGGTGCTGCTGGGGCTGTCGAGCACACGAATACCGATCTCTTCGGCATCAATGCTTACACCGCTGATCGTGGCGTGGGCACCGTTCGTTGCATTCTCGACATATCCTTCGAAGTTGTTGAGGAAGATGCCGATGTCGGTGCCTGTCACTGAGCCACCGCTGATGGCGACCGGGTTGCTCGCCGCCACGTTCCAAACTTCGATGCCTTCGCTTGGGTTGGTCACATTGCCTACATCCACCGTGTTGTCGGTGACCGATGCTGGCACGGAGAGGCTGGAGAGCAGGATGCCGTCCCACCCGGATTCATCGGCGCTCATCAACCCGGTGATGGTGTTGTCCTCCACCGGGTAGGGTGAAGCACTGCTGTAGGCCAGGTTGTGGAAGACCCCACGACGACGAGTCGTGATCTCGTTGTCGCGGATCCCGTGATCGAAAAGTGCATCGGGCGTGGGCTGGTAGTAGTTGCCCGTTTGCACACCGCCGCGCACGTTGGTCATCACGTTGTTCTCCACCTGGGCGTAGGCGTTGTTGTAGAGCAGAACAGCGGTACCCCATCCATTGTAGAGGTAGTCGTTGTCGTAGGTGCCGAGGTCCTCGATCAGATTGTCCGCGATGATGTGTCCGCTGGATGGGTTGCCGGCACCGCCATTGCCCGAGTTGTAGTAGGGGTAGATGGTGACACCCGTGTAGAAGTAGTTGCGGATGATGTTGTTCCGTACCACCAACCGGTCGGTGCCACCGAAGTAGGCGTCGATGCAGGAAGCTGCATCAATGTCGGCCAACGTGGTGTTGGTATGGCCGCTTGTCAGGTCAGGGTTGTCGCCATCGAGCAGGAAGCCGTCGATGCGCACATCATCGGCGTCCACATCCACGTGGTACACGAAATCCCCCGTGGTGGCAGGGATGAGGATGGCTTCGGCCAGGCGTGTGGAATTGCCCGGTATCCCGTAGTTCGGACCGCGCAGGTCCACGGAGGTATAGATGCCCAGCTCTTCAGCATAGATGCCAGCAGCTACTTCAATGACATCGTTGGGGTCGGCCGCATCAATGGCCGCCTGGATGGTGCAGAAGTAGGTACCCTGCGTAGTGTTGTTTACAGGGCCGTCCGTGTTGTAGGCGGCCAACGCTGGGCAGAAGTCGCAGGCATCGCCCACACCATCGCCGTCGGTATCGGTATCCTCGAAAGGGTAGTGGATCTCATCCCAATGGATATCGTAGGTGACACCCGCCACATTGTTGTAACCCTGAAGGATCGCATCGGACATGCGTACCGATGTGGAGCCGTACAAGGTGCTTGTGGCTCGCAGGTCGTTCGCCGCGAAAAGGAACTCGCCGCTGGGCAACAAGGAAATGCGCAACGTCACCCACGTGTTGTAGGCAAAGCCATCAGGCAGACCCATGCTCACGAATCCAGCACCGTTGTTCCAATACTGGAAACGAGGACCGCCGATGCCATCGCTGGCGAATTCGAGGATCGGATAGCCGCTGACAACATTGCTGCTGTTCACCGCCGTGGCCCACAGACCCGCCATGCGTCGGCCCGTGGTCTCCCAATCCGCTGGGACGTACAGATCGATGTACAGTTCCTTCGCCATCACGGGCAGATCGTACTTGCGGCCCTGGGTGTTGTAGAAAGCGGTGTTGAAACCACTTGGGCGGCAGGACTGGCAATCGCTGGCGTCGATGCTGTGCTGGAGTGCATCACGCCCTGCGAAGCTCACGCCACCGGCAAAGCCGAATGGCACGTAGCGGTCGCGGTACCAGGTGTCCGGGGCCTGCGCGATGGCGGTGGTCACCGGCCCATCGAACGCCTGTGCTTCTTCGCAATAGAGGCAGGCCGAAAAACGCTCATCGGTCGCTACGGCGTAGTTCACTGCCAGCGGGTCCGCGCAGCCATCCACACAAGCATTGTCGTCCACGAAGCAGCCACACACGCCGGGCGCGTCTTTCAATGGATCAGTGGGGCAGCCATCCGTGTTGTTGGCGACGTAGCCAACTGGCTGCGAGCAGTTCAATACGGAGTTGGCCGGATCGCCGAAGCCATCGTCGTCCTGGTCCAAGTACCACGGCGTGGCAGCGTTAATGGTGATATCCGCCGTGGTCGTATAGAGCCCGCAACCACCAGCTGCGGTCACATTGTACTGCACGGTGTAGGTGCCGGCCGTGCTGGCGCCCAAATTCACATCGCCCGTGCTGCCGGTGATCGATAGACCGCCCGTGCTGCTGTAAGTGCCCGTCAATGGAACGCCCACCGGAGTAGCGCTGGCGGTACCTTCAGTGCTGCAGTACGGATCACCATCATAGCTGAAGGTGAAATTCGGCTGCTGTGTCACGGTGATGGAGGACGTGGCTTCATAGGCCGGGCAGCCTCCGCTGGCTGGAAGGGTCAGGGTGACGGTGTATGTACCAGCGGTACTGCTGGCAACGATCACATTGCCGTTGCCGCTGTTCAGCGTGAGTCCTGCAGGAAGGCTACTGAAGGTTCCGCCACCATCACCGGTGCGGGACACGACAGCAGTACCCGATGAAGTGCAATACGGGCTTCCTAAGTAGCTGATGGTGGCAAACGGCCCGGCGATTTCCACAACAGTGTTCGCACTGGCAGGTGGACAACCGGGAGTGCTATATGTATAGGTTACCGTGTATGAACCAGCCGAGCTTGTATTCGGCGTGATCGCGCCCGTGGATGCGTTCAGGCTTAGTCCGGCAGGTACACTGCTGTATGTGCCGCCCGCGCTACCTACAAGTGTTACAGGTTGCGGGGCAAGCTCGGATCGACAGAACAAAGCACTGGAGTAGGCGATCGACGTGACCGTTGGGCAGGGATCAACGCTGCCGTTGACCACCAGGTCATTTCCGACCACGAAATCGTTGAAATAGCCTGTACCTCCTGCCGATGACGCACCAAATTGCACCACACGGAAGGTCACAGTTGTTCCCGGTGCAACAAGCTGCAGTGCCCCAATGCCACTGAGATCGATCGCAGCTTGCGTATTTCCGGCAGCATTAGTAGTGCCTCCCCATGTGATCGCACTCCCTATGTTGGTAAACACCCCGGCACCGACCTGGTATTGCCATTGACCTGTTGTTGGTCCTGTTCCTGAACGCCGGATGTTGTACGCCGGAATTCCACTCAGTGAAAGGGTATATCCTGCGTTGGCCGTCAAGCTGAATGACCATACATCATTAGCTGCAATGGCTGCAACTGCGCTTGCTGCATCCATCCCGTTACCTCCCCAGGCATTGCCCGCAGGAGAACCGGAAGTAGTGATCCCAGCACCACGGGTCAAACCAACGACCGTCAGGTTTGGAGCGATCGTACCAGGAGCGAATGGGCTGGGGCCAAACGCTGCAAGCCCGTTCATCTCCCACCCTGCGATCTGGGAGAACGCAGCCAAGGGTGCCACCAGCAACAGCGCAGGTAGCAACAGCGTGCGCAGCATCAAGTTCGCTATGCGCTGCGCGAATGCGGCGCTTACTGGAACGGACTGTACGGAAGTGTTCAAGTGGCTCATGGTCGGTCGTTGGGCTGTTGGTCGTCCGCTTCGGGCGAAAGCGGGCTATTGGATCAAAGGGCGTTGGGGTCGCGGTGTTGGGATCAATGTTGTTTCCCCTCCCGGGTGGGTGCGACAGGTGCGCTGACCGGTGGTGCCGCGCTCGGTTCGGGGACAAGCGTGCGGGCACGGGCGCGCTCCTGGGCTTGAGACCCACGTCCTTCAATAGGTAGGGGCATAAGTTCTTCGGGTGTCCGGGGAACTTCCAGCGTGGGGCTCACGGACTGGGGCGCAAGTGCAGGCGTCGGGGTCACGGCCTTCTGCACAGGTGCGCGTTCGCGGGCAAAGGCTGGAATTGCTCCTGGTGTTGCATCAACACCGTCCACCGTGGCAGCACGCGGCTTTACCGGTGCGGGGGTAGCGGCCTGTGCCATGGCTCCCTGGGCAAGCATTGTGAGTGCAAGGACCAAGGCCAATCGCAGCGTGGTGATCGGAAGGCGGCCAAAGGTGGCGGCGAACTGTACTGGAGTGTTCAAGTGGCTCATGGTCGGTCGTTGCGTGTTCGTAGTGGCGCAGAAGAGGAACTGTGCTTTTGAAGGACGGATCAGGTGACAGGAATTCCCGGCGGCCATGCTCGCGCAGGACGTCCGGTATGGCATGGCGCTACAGCTCGGCTCCCGATCCTGTCGATCATCAACAGGGGTGGGAATACATCATCACGTCGCCAGCTATCGGTAAAGGGGAGTTTGAAAAAACATCTCGGGCTATGGGTCTTCGGTCTTGCTAAACAAGGGCATCAGGGGTGGGTCGTTGCTGGTTTCGTACGTCAACGACCGATGATCGTATGTGAGGGCTATCCTGAATGGGATGAAAGAGGAATTGACGTACGTGAATGACTGTTCAGGCCGTGCGGAGCAACAAGGACCGGTCGCTCACGCGGGAACTTTTCCTTGGAGGGCACCTCACATGAATGCCTGTCGCCTCAACGCACTGGCCCGTCCTGTTGGCCGGTCGGGATCCCGTCGCGACAAGTGCGTGGCACGACCACATAGGCAGCGCATGGTCCTGTAGGGCATGTGCTTGGATTCGCGTGAACACCGGCGGTCAGTGGAAAAGTGCGGACCGGCACAAGGCCGGTCCACATGATCCCAGGAAGCGTCGCACCGGTCCCCCCGAGATCTGAACATGAATCGGCTCAGTTCACCACGATGCGATGCGACTCACTGCCGTCGCGGCGATGGATCCGCAGATGGTACACACCCGCTCCTTCCTGCGACAGGTCCAGATCCTTCCGGAAACTGGTCTCTGCAGCGTTCGGCTTTTCGGTGTGTACGATCTGTCCGGCACTGTTCGTGATCTCGTACCACATCTCATCATCGGCATTGACTGGGAAGATGAGTGTGACGGGGCCGCGTGTCGGATTGGGCATGATCGAGAAAGGCGTCTGGTCGGTCACCGTTTCGGTGCCCTTGTAGATCTTGCCGGTCACATCCCTGCCGCCCAGGCTCGCATAGCACTCGGCGTTGCTCAAGGGCATTTTGCTCCATTGGTCGTTGGCCAGGTTGAAGTCCGCGTTGCCCGTGAAGGGGATCCGTGCGATGGCATATTCCTCTTCGGCCCTCCAGGCGGTTCCCGTGGAGGCGATGCTCTCCATGCCGAAACCGGTGTAGACCTGATAGTAGTATGGACCGTCCTCACGCACCGGCCCGGACTTTTGTATGGGCATGTACGTCGCCGAAGCGCCAACCTGTTTCGGTGTTCCCAGCGCAGCACCATTGTGCTTCTCCCAACGGATGCTGAATACCAGGTTGGAGAATATACCATCGAAATCCGAGGAGGGTCTCACCCGGACCTCCAGTTCGTTCCCGACCCGGAACAAACCGAAATCGACATGTGATTGTGCCGGGGAGGCCGTGAACAAAAGCAGCATCGCCAAGGTGGCGCCCATGCAGCGGAGTTGGTGGGTAGGCATGATGAGAGGATCGTTAGGTGGAAGCGGTCCTTGCCCATACGACCCGATCGAGGGTCTCAGGGGGCGGGAGGAATGTTGCACAAGGTGGCCTGATCGCGTCTTCACTTGGGGCAATTTGTACATGGAGCAACGATTTCGGTCCACGAAGCACCAAAGGACCGCGACCGATCCCCGGATCCCCGATCAACGACCTGCAATGATGGGAAGCTGGGACAGCAAGCCTTCCCGATACCGGCGTGTGAGCGTGAAGCTGCGTTTGCCGATGGTCACTTCATCGGCACCAACACCATCCACCAACAGCACGTTCACCGCCTGTGAGCGGTTTACCAAAAGGAACAATTCCTCTGGCAATAGCTTCAGGATCTCCGTCATGGAGTTGCGCAGTACCACCCGGCCGGTGCGCAGGTGTACCTCCACGTAATTCCCATCGGCCTCCAGGTATACCATATCGGATAGCATCACCCGTCGCAATCCCTTGTTGTCCTTCAGGAATACCGCAAGGTCCCGAAGATGAAAAGGTGTATGGAGCGGGTAGGCGGCCGATGGGGGTGAAAGATGCTCATGTTGAGCGTATCCTTCCCAGTGGGGGGAGGTTCCGGTACTTGTGCTCGCCAATGATGACGAACCGTCTTTCAGTTCAGACATTGTTCCAAGGCTTTTTAGGCCTGGGACGATGCCGCTGAGCTCCGGCTTCACCCTAGGACTGCAAACTTGATACGATCCACCGACACCACCATCGGCGTTCACATACTCATTGAGCGTGTTCGTCATCGAAGCGAACATTTTGGTCATTTTATGCTATCCATGATCAACGCATTGTCCAACGGTTAACCCAGGGGGGAACGCTACCGTCTGGATCAATAATTCATACCCGTTCGTCATTGGTTTTCGATAATTAGTCATTTTAAACCATGCAAAAGTTGACGGACCGGTGATGAACGGCCATATTTGATGAGCATGTTGATCAGTAGGCTAACAAGAGGGATGTTGACCCGCTTATTCGGCAGTCCGAATAGAGTGGAGATGGTCGTTGATCCATTCCTTATCGCATACGAGGGGAGGGTAGCGTGGCTGTTGATGACCCTCTCGCTGTCTCCCTATGCATAGCTTGCTTACATATATACTCGATGACGACACCACCGTCCGTCTGCAGTTATGTGCTTTTGTGCAGCAATGTCCGGATCTGTCGCTCGTGGGTTCAGCAGCCACACCTGAAGTGGCGGGTGCTGCCTTGGTGGTCACGCCGGTGGACCTGCTCTTTCTGGATATAGGCCTCTCCACAATGAATGGATTTCGATTCTTATCATCGTTGCACCGAAAGCCACAGGTCATAGTGGTCAGCGCCGACCCTGCACACGCTGTGGAGGCTTTCACCCAGGGGGTCACGGATTTCCTCCTGAAGCCGTTCACATTCGAACGCTTCCGGGAGGCTGCGGATCGGGCCGTTGGCAGGATGTCGTCCACCATCAGCCTGGATCGTACGGTCTCCGTTCGGGAGCGCGATCAAATGCTGGTAAAGAGCGGAAAGGAGTCGATCAGGGTGACCGTCCAGGATATCATCCTGGTGGAAGGAATGGGTAACTATGTGAAGTTGCATCTCATCCAGGGTCACCTGGTCGTGAACGGTACAATGTCAGCGATGGAGGGATCTTTGCCAATGGATCACTTCATTCGGATACACCGCTCGTTCATCGCTTCCAGATCAGCGATCACATCGATCGGTACGCACAGTGTTGAAGTAGCCGGAATGGAACGGCCACTGGGCGGCCTTTACAAGCGGAAGGTGAAAGCGGTCATGATGTCACATTGATCCCAAGACCCGGGATCGTGAAGCATCCTTTAATGTCGGATCCAAAGGACGGTGCTTTCGAACGGATCGTAACGCGCTCTTGATTCCACCGGTCACAGGAAAGGTCGTGTACCCGTGAAAAAGTATGGGTTGATCTTCTCCTGGTGAAATGAACTTGCACCGCGATCACGAATGGTCCATAAAAATGAAGTTGCAACGGAATGAACCGGGTTCTGCGCTCCACATGGGCTCCCTGTCAGAAGAACGGGCCACGGAACTGCTGGACCACCTCGGAACAGGGGTCCTGCTGGAGGATGAACAACACCACATCGTGTTCATTGATGATGTGTTCTGCCGTGCGGTCGGGATGGAGCGGGAACGCTTGATCGGTGAACGGTCCAGCAAGTTGATGCAAGTGCCGCATGTGATGCAATTGCTCAAGGACCCGAACGGTTTCCTTGCGGTGGCCCGCGAAAGGGTATGTCAAGCCAGGCTGGCACAAGGTGATGTGGTGGAACTCTCCGACGGCAGGGTGTACAAGAGGGACTACATTCCCATGGGTCCCCTTGGAATGGGAGGCGGGCACTTGTGGGTCTACCACGAAGTCACTCAGCAATGGCGAACACTTCTCGAGAAGGAACGCGAGGATGAGGTGTTCCGGAAGATGATCGACAATATGGGACTTGGCCTGATAGAAATGGATCCCGCCCAGTTCGTTCGCGATGTGAACGACCATCTCTGCGAACTCATTGGTCTTGCACGGCATGAGATCATTGGCCGTTCGCTGGAGGAATTCAGTGAAGTGGAGGAGTCCATGCCTTTGATCAAGTCAAAAGCGGAACAGCGGCGCAAGGGGGAGGCCGATGGATATGAATTCACGGTGCGCAATAGTTCGGGGGAACGGCGGCATCTGTTCGCCAGTGGGGTTCCATTGACCGATGGCGACGGTACATACCTCGGCTCACGCGCAGTGATACTCGACATTACCAAGCGAAGGGTGATGGAGCGACAGCTACTCCTGGCGAATGAGCGGGCGGAAGCCGCATTGCGCACCAAGGATCTGTTCCTGGCAAGCATGAGCCATGAACTTCATACACCGATGACGGCCATTCTGGGACTATGCGGCGAATTGATGCGTTCCTCGCCCGGGCCTAAGGAACTGTCCCACCTGACCACCATGATGGCAGCAGCGAAGGATCTGCTCATGGTCATTGATGGGAAGTTGGCCACATCGAACGGTGATGACAGGGAAGGCGTTGTGGAAGCCAGGGAGGTGGATGTCAGATCGAGTGTCGCACATGTACAACGCATCTGCACACCCCCATTGATCGGTCGTCCCATTCAGTTCACGGTACACATGGATGCCTCCGTGGCCGGATGCCACCGGACCGACCAGCATCGGCTCGAGCACGTGTTGATGAATCTGGTCGGCAACGCCATCAAGTTCACGACCAAGGGTCGTGTGACGCTCAAGGTCGAAGGCGATGCGATCGCAGAAGGACATCAGAACCTTCGGTTCATTGTAGAGGATACCGGGAGAGGGATCAGTGAGGAGTTCATGGGCCAACTCTTCACCCCCTTCAGCAGGGATCCTGCCATGATCACGGAAGCCATCCATGGGTCCGGCCTTGGACTCAGTATTTGTAGGCAACTCGTGGAATTCCTTGGGGGAACCATTGTTGTCGAGAGCGAATTGGGAGTAGGCACCACGGTCACGGTTGAACTTCGACTGCCGGTCGCGGAGTCGCGGGAGCTGGGAGGAACTGATGCGCCCGGCGATGATCGGACGCTGCTGAAGGACCTCACCGTGCTGGTCGTGGACGATAACCCGGCCAGTCGACTGGTGATCACATCCATGTTGGCAGGAAGTGTTGCATCGACACTCGAGGCATCCAATGGAGCAACGGCCCTGCAACTACTGTGTCGGCACCCTGTTGATGTGATCCTTACCGATCTACTGATGCCGGTGATGGACGGACAGGAGTTGATCCGGATCGTCCAAGGTCCGCTGCGAAGTGACGTACCGATCGTGGTGCTAACGGCAGGGATGCAGGAGATACCAGGCCCCCTCCGGGATATGACGGGTGTGGAATTCCTCCGGAAACCGTTCGAACGCGATGACCTTTTGAAGATGCTGCTCCGCAAGGTCGCACCACCGCACCGGCCGCACGCATGGCACCCGCAACCCACTGACGAGGTGGCCTTGTTCGACCTGTCCATGCTCAAGCGCATGATGAATGACGATCCACGCCTTGTGAACGAGGTGTTGCAAAGCTTCATCGAGGATGCACCAACATCCATGGATGACATGGTGCGGGCTGCGGAGACCGGCGACCTGCATCGTGTCAGGGCAACCGCTCATCGGATCAAACCTTTGCTCGAAATGTTGGGCGTGACCAGCGCGCTGAGAACCGTGGAGGAGATCGCTGCCGGTTCCGGCAGTGGAGAACAAGATCGTTCATTGGCGATGGCCGCCATCACGCGACGTGAAGTGTCCCTCGTGGTTCAAGGCATCTCCGCGGTATTGGCTGAAGGATCCTTGTTGGGCGGAGATCAAGCTTAGGGCTATCAATGGAACCGCATGAACATGATGATGTGGGGGGGCCAGCTAGTGGGGTGGCACGCATTTCCGTGCTCGTGGTGGAGGATGACCCGACCTGTCAAAGGATCATCCTGGGATTGATCGCACGACTACCCAATCTGGAATTGATCGGGCTCGCATCCGACGCCGAACAGGCACTGACCTTCTTACGGAAAGGAACCGTCGACTTGATGTTCCTCGATGTCTGGCTGCCGGGCCTTTCGGGATTCGAATTGCTGGCGACATTGGCGCCGAAGCCTGTTGTCGTGATCACCACTTCCGACCCAGGCCATGCGATCGAGGCGTTCAGACTTGGTGTAACGGACTTGATCATCAAACCGTGTTCCTTCGAACGCTTTCTTCTGGCTGTTGACCGATCGGCCACCGTGCTTGCTGGCAGGCCCGCGCGTGTATCGGCCAGGACCGGAGGCAATACAACTGATAGACTGCTGTCACTTCCAAGTGGACGAAGGTCGTTGAGGATCCCGGTCCGGTCGATAAGGCTTGTGGAAGCACATGGCAATCAGGTTCGGATCACGTTGGACGATCGGATCGTCAGTGTCAAATGCACCATGCAACGGATGGAAGAACTCCTTTGCCCCGATGGGTTCACACGCGTGCATCGCTCCATCATCGTAGCCGACCGGATCGTGAAGGATCTGGATCGTGAAACCTTGTTCACCGAGGGAGGGGAGATCGCCATTGGGGATTCCTATGCAAAGGAGGTGCGTAGGAAGTTTCGAGCTGTACTTTGAAGGGCCACCGAACATGGTGCAGGGCTCCGCCCGGCATCAGACCCCAAGTGGCCCACGCGAAAGCCCCTCCCCGGGGGTCCTGACGGACCTTGGGGAGGGGCTTTCACTTATTCGTTCCTAGGCCGGCGATGCGCTACCTCGCGATCACCAGTCGCTCGGTCCAACGCTTCTCTCCTGCCGTGATGTTCACCAGGTACATCCCCGTTGCGATCTCGCCGTTCAGGTCGATCACGGTGGTCAAGTTGCGGTCGTTCACAGGGATCTCCCGTGCGATCACGCGCTTTCCGGTAAGGTCGTGGATATCCACGGACACCGTCAGCACATTTTCAGCGATCCCGTCCATGGAGAGCTGGAACTGATCACCTGTGTTGGGGTTCGGCCAGATGTTGAGCCCACCGTCGTTGGTGAACACGAGGTTCTGGCTACCACCTTGTGCAGGCGTGCCGGTGATGGTGAGGTTGCAGATATCGCCCCAAGGGTCGCTGGTACCACACCATGCGCCGTTCTTGAAGGCCCGCACTTCCACCTCGTAGGTCTTGCCGGCCACCAATGGTTCGGCCACGCTTGCGTTCCAAGGGAAGTTCAGGATGTAGGTGCTGGTACTGCGGATGATCTCCACCCCTTCGGCGGGGATCCGGAAACGCCACTGGTACTGGGTGGCGCCACCCACAGGACGGGCATACACGCGCTGACCGCCGATGAACTGCCGGGTCTGCCCGCAACTCAGGTTGGAGTTGCTGGGAAGATCCATCAACTTGGTCGGTGGGCAGGCAGCCAGGGCCTGGTCGCGCATGAAGCGGCAGGCGGGTCCCCATTCCGCATTGGTGCCCAGCACGCGGCTGCGGATGCGCACGTTCAGCAGGACGCCATCGGGCACATGGCTTGCCGCGACCCAATTGTTGATCTTCAGGTGGGCGGTACGGTTGGGACCGATGCTCGCGAAGCCATCGCTGATGTTGTGGCTGCGGAACTTCCGGAAACTGTAACCACCGTTGGGGTTGTAGAACCAGAACTCGTATCCGGTGGTGCTGCTTTGCTGGGCATTGCTTCCGCCGTTCACCCAGAGCGCGCTTACACTGGCATTGGGGTTCGCCACGATGTATTCGCCGCTCTTCCACCAGAATTTGTCGCAGCTCGTGTAGATCAAGCCATCGGTGCCTGTCGGCAGGCAGAAGCCCTGGTTGCCACTGATGGCGCTGATACTTCCGAAATCACCGTTGTTGGTGTTGTCGATGATGCGCACACCATCGGCGGTGCGCAGGACGTAACCACCACCGATGATGCCATCGCCACCGGCATCCAGTACGCGGAAGGTGAAGCAACCATCGGGCAGGCAGAGGTTATCGGTCACCTCGGCGTTGTTCGGATAGGCTCCACCGCCGGATGCCACTACGGTCGTGCCGCTTGCATCACGAACCTCCCAGGTGGTTTGCGAAGCGTTGGCATCGGTCCGTACATCAAGTGCTAGGTCGTTCGTGCAAGCACCCGTTGGTGTGCCGGAACAGATGCAATCAACTCCCCAGGTATCATTGCTGGTGTTGGGGTTGAGGTCATCGCAGTCCGTGCCGGGAAGCGCCGTACCACCGAACACGCCTTCGCAATCTTCGACGCAGGCCACTTCGCCGGTCGTTCCGCCGACGCAGTCACCGCAACCATCGATGAAGGCTGAACCACCTGGTACGCCAGCGCAGTCATTGGCGCAGGCCACTTCACCGGTCGTTCCGCCAACGCAGTCGCCGCAACCATCAATGAAGGCCGTACCACCCGGTACGCCAGCGCAGTCGTTCGCGCATGCCACTTCGCCGGTCGTTCCACCAACGCAGTCTCCGCAACCATCAATGAAGGCCGAACCACCTGGTACACCAGCGCAGTCGTTCGTGCATGCCACTTCGCCGGTCGTTCCACCAACGCAGTCGCCGCAACCATCAATGAAGGCCGAACCGCCCGGTACTCCAGCGCAGTCGTTGGCGCAGGCCACTTCACCGGTGGTTCCACCAACGCAATCGCCGCAACCATCGATGAAGGCTGAACCACCTGGTACGCCAGCGCAGTCATTGGCGCAGGCCACTTCACCGGTCGTTCCGCCGACGCAGTCACCGCAACCATCGATGAAGGCAGAACCGCCCGGTACACCAGCGCAGTCATTGGCGCAGGCCACTTCACCGGTCGTTCCACCAACGCAATCGCCGCAACCATCGATGAAGGCTGAACCACCCGGTACACCCGCGCAGTCGTTCGTGCAAGCCACTTCACCGGTGGTTCCACCCACGCAGTCACCGCAACGATCGA